>JAZQNE010000097.1:0-9891 GCA_045627185.1 Lachnospiraceae bacterium | reverse complement strand
TCCGACTTCCAACAGATAAGGCACTTAAGCTTACTGCTGGAGATGAGCTTAGAGCAGCTTATTTCCTTGAAAGAAGAGAGATGGGCGTTATCAATATTGGTGGTAAGGGTATTATCACACTTGATGGCGTTAAATATGAGTTAGAATATAAGGACGGAATGTATGTAGGTATGGGAACTAAAGACGTTGTATTTGAGAGCGTTGATCCTAAGAATCCTGCGAAGTTCTACCTTAATAGTGCACCTGCACACAAGACATATCCTACAGTATTTATTAATCCGGAAAGAGATGTTCTTCCTGAGAATAAGAAAGAACTTGGTTGTCTTGAGAATGCTAATCACAGAACAATATGCAAGTATATTTTACCTGGACAGGTAGAAAGCTGTCAGCTTGAGATGGGCATGACAAGTCTTGAACCAGGTAGCGTATGGAATACAATGCCATGTCATACTCATGATAGAAGAATGGAGGTTTATCTCTATTTTGAAGTTCCTGAGAATGATATCGTATTCCATTATATGGGAGAACCTTCAGAGACAAGACATATCATTATGAGAAATGAGGAAGCTGTTATTTCACCTAGCTGGTCAATTCATTCAGCTTCAGCAACACATGCTTATACGTTTATATGGGGTATGGTTGGAGAAAATCAGGATTTCGATGATATGGACGATGTAGCCATGAAGGATCTTAGATAATTATTTTGTTTTTTTAACGCTTATAGCGTACTTATAAAGGAACTATATTATCATAACACATTAAAAAGGAGATTAATATGTCAACTAATTTTTCACTTGAAGGAAAAGTAGCATTAGTAACTGGTGCTTCATATGGTATCGGTTTTGCAATCGCATCAGCATACGCTAAGGCTGGTGCAACAATCTGTTTTAACGATATTAAGCAGGAACTTGTAGATAAAGGTCTTGCAGCTTACAAAGAACTTGGCATTGAGGCTCACGGTTATGTTTGCGACGTAACAAACGAAGAAGCAGTTAATGCCTTCATAGCACAGGTTGAAAAAGAAGTTGGCGTTATCGATATTCTTGTTAACAATGCAGGTATCATCAAGCGTATTCCCATGTGTGACATGACCGCGGCAGAGTTCCGTCAGGTTATCGATGTTGACCTCAATGCTCCTTTCATCGTATCAAAGGCTTGCATTCCCGGCATGATCAAAAAAGGTCATGGCAAGATTATTAACATCTGCTCAATGATGAGTGAACTCGGCCGTGAAACCGTTTCCGCATACGCAGCTGCAAAGGGCGGCCTTAAAATGCTCACCAAAAACATCGCTTCTGAGTACGGCGAATACAACATCCAGTGCAACGGTATCGGACCCGGCTACATTGCAACTCCTCAGACAGCACCTCTTCGTGAGATTCAGCCCGACGGTTCACGTCATCCTTTTGACCAGTTCATTATTGCAAAGACTCCCGCTGCACGCTGGGGCAATGCTGAAGACCTTCAGGGTCCCGCAGTATTCCTTGCTTCCGAAGCTTCTGACTTTGTAAACGGCCACATTCTTTACGTTGACGGTGGTATTCTTGCTTACATCGGCAAACAGCCCTGATAATAAAAAGGCAAACTGAGCTTCAGTTCGCAAAGCAAAACAGCAACAAAAAAAATATGACACAAACCCGCCGGAAAGATTACTCTTCGGCGGGTTTTTTTTAGGGTTATAGAAAAAACGTAGTTATTCAATCGGAAGCTGAACCTCTGTCAGCCATTCTTCCTCAGATTCTTTGTTCCAGATTCCATCGATATAACACTCACGGGCAAGACCAGCAGCCTTGTATCCGTTCTGCTCAGCATATTTCATAAGGAATGCGTATGCTTCACCAATCTTGTCATAAGCTCCTTTGTGGTATATACTCAGCACTTTTGTTTCCGGA
This sequence comes from Lachnospiraceae bacterium, assembly GCA_045627185.1. Classification (GTDB taxonomy): domain Bacteria; phylum Bacillota; class Clostridia; order Lachnospirales; family Lachnospiraceae; genus SZUA-448. Next base: position 7,999 of record JAZQNE010000097.1, on the reverse strand, counting down.
AGTTTTTTGAACCTGATTATTTCGTTTTCTTTTCCAAATGAAGTTACGGCTTCATTATGTCTGATTCTGATGTCTGTTTCTTTATATTCGCCATCAGGATACTCACAGAACTCATAGGGCGGCTCTGCACACTTTATGTCCGGATTCAGCTTAAGGCACTCCTGCCCTACGGACGGAATCCACTGCATACTGTCAGAATAGGTCTTTAATACCGTTTCTGCGGTATAAACAATCTGTTCGGGAATCACTTTCTCTGTTACCTGATATTTCATCTCTTTGTCCTCCAAAATTGAATTAATAATGGAAAGACGGGATTCAATGGTCTGCTTTTCTTTGTTCAGTGATTTGAGTTTTTCCTGCAGAATATTTTTCACATCGGCGCCGGAAAAGACCGCTTTGATTTCTTCAATCGACAGATCAAGCTGTCTGTAGGATTTTATCTTTGCGGCAGTTTCAAGCTGAGCGGTTTCATAAAACCTGTAACCGGTCCATTCATCAACGGAAGCAGGCTTCAGAAGGCCTTCTTTTTCGTAAAACCGCAGGGCTTTGACAGTCAGATGTGAGAGTTTTGAAAACTCGCTGATTTTTAGCATTTTCTTAAATCTCCTTTCCACATCTGACACTCTAACCTATCCCCTAAGGGACGAGTCAAGCGATATCCTAAATTTTTTTATCAAAAGTTCATTGACTGTTTTTCTGCAATCACAGCTACAGTCTGTTTCCGTTCTCATCAAAGTTTTGTTTCAACTTTTTGGCTATCATCGCATTGGAAATCAGAAAAAACACCGTCTGAACAACAAATACAACGGCTGTCACGATGCAGATTGTGCCATCATCCTCAGCCTTAAAAAGAAACATCACGGGAGCGGAAATCACCAGCATGATTATGCCAAGAACAAACCATAACTTTCCGGCATAATTCTGCGCAAAAAGCCAGATTTCAGTGTTTTTACAGGATAACTTTGTTCTGTAACCTACAGTATCACTGATTTTTTTTGGCGGATTGGTGAACAGACACAGTCCAAAAACTGCCAACAATACCGGTATAATTAATGCACTGATAAGCATTAAAACAAACATAATAATTGCCTCACACTTCTTATGGGTGAACCTCACACGACTAAAGTCACGAGAATGCGGCGGCCTATTATTCAAAATGATTCATGAGCCAAAAAGAACCGTCCCCGGTGACTCACCGTTCAGGGTATACGAAGCCGTCAAATACAGGTTCAACCGTTAATTCCGTTGACTCGCCAACTTTTAAATCATCAATCACAAGAGTTTCAACACCTATGGCACTGCCGTTGACAAGCCAGCCCTCAGGCTTACGTCCGTAGCTGTCTTCTGCAGTAAGGGTTGTATCAATGTTCTGATAATACCTGCCGGTGAAATTCTCTGTAACAGTCCAGGAATTAATTGTTATTTCAACCTTTTCCGGAACAGTGACATTAAGAACATAACTTGAACCGCCCAGTTTGAAAAAACTGATGGTATTAAGATAAAGATAATTGCCTCTTGAACGAATCCACTTTTTCAGTGAATCTATATTACCCTGAAGTTGGGACCTGTTAACCCAGTTCTCCATTTTTCCGCTGCTGTAGCTGTAGGTCTGCTCATTCAGGCGTGATGCGTTAAGTTCATCAACCTGCTCTCCGAAATAATCATCTGCAAAAACGCCGTTGATCAGGTCCAGCATCTTCGTAATAAAAATTTTCTTACAATCATCACGCTGCATAAGGCGTCCGAAAAGCGGAACATTTGCCTTGACTTTATTTACCGCACCAAGGAAGAAAGTATAATTCCGTGCGGTTGCAGGGCCGTTGTAAATACCGCTTGAATAATCCATATCGTGAAGCAGGAAGCGCCATCTTCCGTCAAATACACCCTCACCGTAGTCATTTTCATCACTGCCGTAATAACGGAAAACCTTGACATTGTTCTGAGGCCAGTCTTCATTTGCAATAAACATCTGGAACGCATAATATTCCAGGAAGTTCTGAACATCAAAGAGCTTACAGCATTCAGCATATAAAGCGTCATCTGTCAGATCCGCATAACGGAATTTCTCATAAGCCTCATTAAAATCATCGACATAGGCCTTATTTTCACCGTCTTCGTCAACATCCTTATTCAGCTCACTGCCTTCAAGTATTTCAAAATGCCCATCAAATTTGCCATAATGAGCCTCAAAATAAGACTCATGATAAACCTCTGTAAGCCAATAAGCGCCGTAATATTCTCCGTTCACGTAAACAGCGCATGGACGGACAGCCTTGCTGATATAACCGGCCTGTCCTGCAAGCGTCTGAAACAGTTCGTCACGCATAAAGGCACGGCCGTTATCGTTGCCGGCGGCACGCAGAACAAGGCGTTTGAAGGAATCAATAAGTTCATTGTTTTCATCAAACGATGTTACAAAGAACGGGTATCTGAATTTATTGTCCGTTTCTGAATATTCTTTTCTTGCAAGAAGCTTCATGGGCTTCATTGCACTCGCCCTTGACCAGCCGCCGTAGCAGCGGATTCCTGCATTCTGCTCAAGAACAAGAGTGCCGTCACTGTTAAATATTTCAACATTTACGGGCCGTTCACCCTCCTTCCCGCGAAGCTGGTTGTAGTTGGCGGGTGTGCTGCCGTCAACAACAGTCTTGGGATGAGCCTTTATGTAATCATCGTAAATTTTACCCTTGGCAAAAATACCGGTTTCGTAGTCGAAAAGATTGTCCGGGTCTGTTGTAAGCGCAATGACAAGGCAGTCATATCTTGATGCAACCTTTGTACCGACGATATATGTCTCAACCACTGTGTCTGACCATGTTCCGTCCTCGAAAAGAGCCCTTGCTGAAACCGGTACAACATTTACACCTGCAGCAGCACGAAGCATAATCGGGGTGTCATAAAGTTCTGATTCCTCACAGGGAGTTGAGCCGTCAATTGTATAGTAAATGGCTGTTGCGCCTTCTGCTGACAGTTCCAGGTAATCTGTTTCCGACAGGAAGTTCTTATCAAGTGAAAACTGAATTGTTTTCTCGCTTCTAATGCCGGGCGCCGGCGTAACAAACGGAGTAGCCGTAGGCTTTTCGGTAAGTCCCGCAAGCGGGTCCGGCGTAGGAGTAGGTTCTTTTTTTCCGCACGCTGCAAAAGCCGACAACAAAAAAAACAATATTCCGATTAACATTTTCTTTTTCATGGTAATTCCTCACACTTCATCAAATCTATGTTCAGGCAGTCCTTCCTTCGATGTTGAAAGCTCAGCTATTCAATATTTCAAAGCAATAATATACCGCAATCCATAATAACCGAAAATTGTGTAAAAAACAAGGGCATGTCTTGTGGCACGCCCTTAAAAACAATATTTTTTTAACAAAATATAATTTCTTCACAACCCTGCAGCGGATTGAATCAATTCAGTTTTCCTCTCAAAGCTTAAGGTCGAAACTGCTTCCGCTTCCGGAACTGCCGTTGAGTAAGGCTGAACGGTTGTAGGTGCTGCCTGTTTTTTTAAGAAGAACGTCTGTAATGGCAACAACATCACCCGAATGCTTTGAAATTCTGTCGGCAATTGAATTGGAACCGTTAAAAAGAGACTTCAGAGTGTTGATATCAGCATTCTTGAAATCAGTCTCATTAATAGAAAGTTTACCGTCAGCATCCATTTTAATTCCGGCCTTCTTAAGAAGATTGGAATTCTTTTTAATAAGGTTTTCTGTATATGCAGACTTTTTATCAATTGCTGTAATTGAAACAGCCGAAACTGCATCTTTAGCAGAATTATATGCATCAGTCAGACGCTTGGCTGCTTCATAAAGCTTGTCATAATCATAACCATCCTCACCCTTGACAAAAAGGTTGTTCTTGCTTTTTGTTTTAAGTGCGTCAGCTGCATTTTTCAGTTCACTCATGCTTGAAGCAATGGTTGAAACCTGAGTTTTTTCTGTTTTTGTAAGTTCGGAACCGGAATTTCCTGTACTGCTTTCAGAATTCTCACTTTTGGCAGTCTCTTTGTAATATGCCTTCAGAAGCTTCTTGTACGAACCGTTTCTGATTGAAGCCATATCTCCAAGCAGATTGTTTGTTGTACCTGTTGATGTTGAACCCCAGGTGTTTGAGGAATTAAACAGCGAACTGTTTCCGAAAATGCTGTTAATTGAATTGTTTGCCATCCTGTGCCTCCTTGTCCGGATGAAAATCCTTACCGGGCTGAAATCCTTTTCCGCCCATACCTGACCGACCCAATCGGTATTTTTCAGGCCTTGCCTGCTTTCTTTGCTCTTGCTGCCTCAAGCTCTGTTTCAAGCTTTACAACCTTTTTCTGCTCTTCAACATTTTCCTTTCGGAGCAACTTCTTTTCGCGCTCAGCTTCATCAAGTTTGTTCTGAAGGGCAACTATTTCACTTTTAAGTCTGAAAACCTCATTTTCAGTGTTGTTACTGTTTATTTCGGCATCATCAAGCTGTTTCTTAATCTTAAAATAATCATCTGCAATGTTAATCTGTGCAAGAACGGCCTTCATGTCGGCATCCAGCAGACGGAAATTGTCCTGACTGCGCAGGTCCGCAAACTTACCGTTAATATAGTTTGCAATCTTCTGGAGGTACTCTTCGCTTTCGTAACCGCAAATCGTATAGCGCTTATTGTTAATTATAACATCAATATCTGTACGCTTTTTCATAAATCCTCCGGAAAATGCAGAAGTCCTGCATAATTATTTAATCTGATATATTATACCCTATTTTGGTGATTTTTGCAAGTGAGTGATGTCATCATCAATGAGCATTTTCAGCAAACATCTTCAAGGAGCCTTTCTACAGTGAGCACACCGTCAACCAGCCTTGCGAACCTTTCTCCGTCTTTTGGGCTTCCGACAATGCTGCCGTAGTGCGTGGGAATGGCAATCCCCGGTTTCATTAAGTTCACAGCTTCAGCAGCCTTCTTAAAATCAAATGTATATTTCCCGCCAATTGGGATCAGGGCCACGTCGCACTTTACTGCTGAAACCTCTCTGACAGAGTCAGTATCGCCGGCAACAAAAATAACCGTTTCATCAAGAGTTATTTTATATCCAAGCCAACCGTTCTTTTTGGGGTGAAAAGGCTTTATCTCATTATAAGCGGGGATTGCGTTAATCTGCATGCCGTCTGCGTTCTTAACCTCATAAGGAAACATGGTGATAATTTTATCTTCCTGAATTATCATTTCTTCCATGACCTTCTTTTTCATTGAGGCGGGAATAACAAGCTTCGTGTTTTTGCAGGATACCTTCCGGAAATCCTCCGGCGAAAAATGGTCATAATGCTCGTGCGTAATGAAAATGATGTCAGCATCATTTGCGGCATCCGTTATTTTGAACGGGTCAAAATAAACGGTCTTACTCCCCTGAATTCTAATGCTGCTCTGTGCATTAACAGTAATATTTTTTATGTCTATCATGCTGCATTCTGCCTTCTTTCACTTAACATACATCCAAATATCAAATTTTATCAAGGCCCACCGGGATTCCGGCTGTTTAGCATCATTCACGGGATTCCGGCTGTTTTTATTCTTCGGGTTTCAGGTATTTATCCATCCACTCGCGTATTTCGGTAAGTCTTCTCAACCTGTGTTTGGGCTTACCCGAACGGGAGAGCTCATGATTTTCGCCATGGAACAGGCACATTCTCGTTTCAACGCCACGGTTGATCAGTGCCGTATAGAACTGAAGGCCCTGTGAAAGCGGGCACCTGTAATCCTCATCCGAATGGATGAACAGCGTAGGCGTTTTAACCTTGTCAGCATACTTCAAAGGCGATTCGGCCCACATCTTTTCAACATTCTTGTAGATGTCTCCGCCGGTCTGGTCCATTGAGAAGTACGTCCCGATATCTGAAATGCCGTAAAAACTCACCCAGTTGGAAATCGAACGCTGCGTAGCGGCACATGCGAAACGGTCTGTATGTCCAACAATCCAGTTAGTCATAAATCCGCCGTAGGAACCGCCTGTTACGCCAACACGCCCGGCGTCAATCTGCGGGTAATTCTTTAAGACAACATCGGTAAAAGCCATAATATTATCAAAATCAATTCCGCCGTACTGGCCGCGGATATCGGCAAAGACATCTCCCCGGCCGTCGCTTCCTACAGGATTGCAGTAGAAAACGAAGTATCCGCAGGCTGCAAAGTATTGCATTTCATGATGGAACACCTCACCAAATACGGTTTTCGGTCCACCGTGAATCTCAAGAATTGCGGGATATTTCTGCTTTTCGTCAAAATCCATGGGCTTCAGCACAAACCCGTCAATGTCCCAGCCACGCGACTTAAACCTGATTTTTTCAGGCTCGGCGATATATCTGCCCTTAAGCATGGAATCATTGAAATGAGTAAGCTGTTTAACCTTACCGTTCTTAAGCAGATAAAGTTCCTGAAGCTTAGAAGGCATCTGTCCTACAAACAGAATTTCCGAGTTGTCGGGCTTTATTGCAAAGCAGCCGATTGAGCCTTCGCACAGATAGAAAACAGAATCCTTTCCATCAGCCGTAATCTGCAGAATACTTGCGGAATTTCTGTCGGTTGTAACCTGGAAAATGCTGTCCGTTATACGGATATGCTTCCCACCGCCAAGTGCACAGTCAGATCCGACCGAACAGTATCTTGCATAATCAGAAAGATTAAAAGCCTTAATATTTCCGGTCTTCTCATTCAGTTCATAGTAACGCTCATTTTCATTTATGCCATGGTCCTTGCAGTAGGTTCCGAGTAAAACAGTACGTCCCTTCAAATCGAATGCGCTGCTAAGGAAGAACTTGCTTCCGCTGAAAATCTGCTTTGTATTTCCGGTTTCAATGTCATATCTGTAAAGGTTGCCTCCAAGAGGCATAATTGTCTCAAATGGTGCAGCAACATAATATATGGCATTATCCCTGACAAAGCAATCCGATACGGAAACAAGCGGCTCAGTAATGCGCTCCGAGCTGTCCTTCTTAGTGTCATAAATAAATATGGCACTTCGTGTCTTGTTTATCACACCCTGTCCGTTAAACCAAAAAGGCCATTCGTCAAGCACCTCATAATCGGCATTTTCTTTCTTCTTTGCCTCATAATCACGTTTTTCTTTATCGGAAAGTTTATAATAATCCGGACAGTTGACATCAATACTTCCGATTACAAGCAGATGCGTTTCATCAATTCTTTTCGCTATATTTCCGCCATACGGAAGCGTAAAAGCCTTCTCAGCTTCACCGCCGTGAATATTGATTCTGTAATAATTCGTTTCGATGATGCCGTTTTTCGCATTATTCTTCTCAGCTTCTGTTCTTGATGTGGCAAAAAGGATGTTTTCATCGTCTTCAAAAAAGAAGCTTCTCTCCTTGTTAAGCCCGGTAAGTTTTCGTGCTTTTCCGTTTTCCAGAATCCAGATGTTACCTTCATAGGTGTTGTCGGCTTCATTTGCGTAGCTTACAACAAATGCAGCAACTTCGGTATTCGGGGAATATTCAATACCCGAAAGGAATTTGTATTTACAGATATCATTCAATTCTACAGGCTTCATACAGGTCTCCTTTTGCTTTAGGTTCAAACGTGTCTGCGGTACGTTTTCATATTATCGTTATTCAAACGTTTCTTCATCACGTTTGAATATTTTTGCTTTATGCATCACCCGTCTGTTTCGGTGTTCTTCCAAAATGCAGATACGCCTCAGGTGTTACCACGCGTCCTCTGAGCGTCCTCAGAATCAGGCCGTTCTGGACAAGATAAGGCTCATAAACGTCTTCAAGCGTGCCGGGATCCTCACCGATTGTTGTAGCAATCGTCTCAATTCCTACCGGGCCGCCGTCAAACTTGTCCATCATGCAGAGCAGGATTTCACGGTCTATGCGGTCAAGGCCCATACGGTCAACTTCAAGAAGGTCAAGGGCGTCCCTTGCAACCTCCTCCGTAATAACGCCGTCATAACGGACCTGTGCAAAATCACGCACACGCTTTAAGAAACGGTTTGCAAGACGGGGCGTACCGCGTGAGC
>JAZQNE010000096.1:0-7211 GCA_045627185.1 Lachnospiraceae bacterium | reverse complement strand
CTCAATCCGTGACCAGGATGTTATCGACTGCTGCAACGCAAACAACCTTGTTATGGTTTGCAACGGCGTTCGTCTGTTCCACCATTAATGAATTCATTTCAGACAAAAAACAAGACCGGTCTTTTTAACCGGCCTTGTTTTTTTATGGGTATTTATGCGTAATCACTTATTTTTAGTTGAAGTAGCTGACAACCTCATTAAGTTCCTTAGCCTTCTCATCAGTCTCAACAGAACCGTTTGCGATATCTGAAATAGACTCGAGGATGCTTGTAAGAGAAGCGGAAACCTGCTGGTTGGATGCTGCGTTCTCTTCGGAAATGGCACTCAGATCCTGAACTGCACTTACGATTGAATCCTTAACGCCTTCAAGTGCGGAAATACGCTCTGAAATTGCATTGATACCTGAAAGTGAATGTTCAATTTCTGTATTGAGAACGTTGAATTTGTTACCGGTTTCATCAATGTAACCCTGCTGCTCGGAAATGATGGAAGCAACATCGCTTGAAAGCTTAACGGAAGCTTCGGACTTCTTAATGATTTCATCAACGATGCCCTTGATTTCAGATGCAGAAGCATTTGACTGGTCTGAAAGGGAACCGATTTCTGTAGCAACAACTGCGAAGCCTCTTCCTGCTTCACCTGCACGAGCTGCCTCAATAGAAGCATTAAGTGCAAGGAGGTTGGTCTGGTTAGCAACGGAGCTGATCATTTCAACAGCTTCCTTTACACGCTGTACAGCATCGTTGGTTTCTTTAATCTGATTTTCAATATCATTAACGGCCTTAACTGACTTGGCTGAGAAATCAGAAACCTTGGTGATATATTCGCCTGCATCGGTGTTAGCTGACTTGATGTTATTGGAAGCAACAACAAGTTCGCTTGCATTTTCGCTGATGGTTTCAATTGAGCTGCCCATTGTAAGTGTCTGCTCGTTAATACCCTGAACGTTCTGTGCAAGTGAAGTAGCACCCTGGGTAAGGTCTTCCATAGCACGTACAATCTGATTTGCACCTTCTGAACTTCTGGTAGCGAGTTCTGATACTTCTGAAGCACCGCTCTTAAGAGCCTGAGCAACATTCTTGGTCTGACCCATAATGTCATTCAGCTTATCGCTGAGGGTCTGAGATGCATCAATGAGCATTCCGGTTTCAAGAACGATACTGCTGTAGTTAATTTCATTACTGAGGTCGCCGCCTGCCATTGCTTCAAGAACATTTGCACATCCTGCGATGGGTTTTGCAACCTTGCTTGCAAGGTAGAGACAAACTGCAACAAGTACAACTACAAGAATAACAGCAATGATAACCGATGAAGTAATTGTCGAATTAAGCTTGTCCTGAACGTTGGCATAGAGCTGACCGGCAAATGCCATACCGACAACTGCACCTGTTGAATCTTTAATCGGAACGTAACTTACAAAATAACGCTTTTCTGCGATAGGACAAGCGTTATCCGTATATTCACTCTTTTTACCGATTACTGCTTCAATTACGTCTTCATTTGCCTTTGTGCCTTCATTACGTCCGTTTTCGGCTTTGCCTGATAATGAAGTTCTGTGACGCGTATCATTTTTGAAAAGAGTAAGTTCAATACCTTTGTCTTTTAAGTGGTCAACATAGGAATGACTGGTATCAATGTTATTCCAGAATTCCTGAATGTCTTCGGTTTTTTTCATTTCGTTTTCAGCAAACATGCGAAGACCTTCAGCTGCTGTGCGAAGTGTTGATTCCATCTGGGATTCCAGATTATTCTTGGCACTTGTAATGTTTGCAATGGTAAGCGCTACGGTTGTAATAACCAACGGAACCATTGCAAAAAGGATTAACATGATTTTTAATTTAAGTTTACGCATAAGAGAAAACCTCCAAAAAAAATTAATTACTGTGTAAATTATATCTCGAAATGTATCTTTTGTCTACATTTTTTGACCTTAAATTATGAAAAAAGAATGAAAAAAACGTGAAAGTTGAAAAAAACTTCTTTTTTGTTGTAATTATTTGCGACCCACTTTATAATAATTGAAGAAATGAAGAAAAATCATTTGCAAAGCGAGGAACTATTATGGGAATACAATATTTTGAGGACAATCGGGTTTTTAAGCTCGACACGAACAAATCAACCTATCTTATCCATATCCTTGGTGAGGAAAATCTTGTGTCACATATATATTTCGGCAGAAAGATTGAAAGTCATGAGATTAATTATATGATTTATTTTGGAGATAATCCAAAGAGTCCTGCTTATGACGCAAAAGACCGCGCGGGATTTCTGGCTGCATACCCGAAGGAATACCCCACAAACGGCCTTGGTGACTTTAAGGAGGATGCGATTTCAGTCCGTACAAAGGACGGCTTCTGTGCTCTTGGACTTTATTACAAGGGATATAATATATATAAAGGAAAGAAAGGCATTCCCGGTTTGCCGGCAACCTTTGGCTCTGAGGATTCAGTAACCACACTCGAACTTTTCTGTGAGGACCCGGTCCTTAAACTTGACATAACACTGTATTATTCAGTGTTTGAGGACACTGATGCCATTGCAAGAAGTGTGTCAATAACTAATAATGACACAAACGCAATTTATCTTACACGTGCTCTGAGTGCTGCCATGGATTTCGATAATGACAATTACGATGTCATGACCGTCTACGGCGACTGGAGCAAGGAAGGCCAGATTAACCGCTATCCGCTTGCATACGGCTCGCACGGAGTTGAGGCCACAAACGGCAAGTCGGGCCCGTTCAACCAGCCCTTCATAGCACTTATGCAGCATGGTGCAAATCAGGATTATGGTGAAGTATTTGCAATGCACTTTGTATATTCCGGCAATTTCCTTGCAAAGGTTTCGCTTGAGCATTATGACAAGGTCCGTATGGTAATGGGTATCAGCCCGTACAATTTCAACTGGCGTCTTGAACAGGGAGAAACCTTCAGAACGCCTGAGGCAATACTTGTTCACAGTACAGAAGGTATTGGCGGGATGACAAGAAGTCTTCATGACCTGTACAGAAATCACCTTATCAGAAGCCCGTATGTACATGAAAAACGCCCGGTTCTTATTAACAACTGGGAAGCAACCTATTTCAATTTTACAACGGAAAAGCTTGTTGCAATTGCCGCTGAAGCTGCTAAATCCGGCATCGAAATGCTTGTTATGGATGATGGCTGGTTTGGTGTCCGCGATGATGACACAAGCGGTCTTGGCGACTGGTTTGTTAATGAAAAGAAGCTTCCGGGCGGTCTGAAACCGCTTGTTGACAGAGTTAATGCACTTGGCCTTAAGTTCGGTATCTGGTTTGAGCCTGAGATGGTATGTCCCGTATCTGAACTTTACAAGGCTCATCCCGACTGGGCTATTGCAATTCCCGGCCGTAAGCCCGCCCGTGCGCGTGACCAGTTCGTACTTGACCTTACACGCAGGGAGGTTCGTGATGCTGTATTTAAGATGGTTTCTGACATCCTTCACAGCGCTAACATCGAATATGTAAAATGGGATATGAACCGTGCCCTTGGTGATGTTGGAAGTGCCACTCTTCCCGCAGAACATATGGGAGAATTCCTTCACAGATACATGCTTGGCGTATATGAACTTCAGGAACGCCTGCTGACTGAGTTCCCCAAACTTCTGCTTGAAAACTGTTCAAGCGGCGGCTCACGTTTCGACCCCGGCATGCTCTATTACAGCCCGCAGATCTGGACATCCGACGATACTGATGCCATTGAGCGACTGAGCATCCAGGAAGGCATTGGAATGCTGTATCCGCTTTCGTCTATGGGAGCACACGTGAGCGACTGCCCGAATCACAACATCGGCAGAACAACACCGTTTGAAACACGCGGAATTGTTGCCATGGCAGGAACCTTTGGATATGAGCTTGACGTTACCCGTATTCCTGAGGCAGACCGTGCGCAGATTCCTGCACAGGTTGAGCGCTATCACAGAGTTAACCACATCGTTCGCGAAGGTGATTTCTACAGGATTGCTTCATTCTCACAGAACAACCGTTACGATGCTTACATGTGCGTAACAAAGGATAAATCCGAAGCTCTTCTGACATATGTCCGTGTTATCAACCGTATGGGAGAACATCCCGTAAGACTTAAACTCAAAGGTCTTGAGCCTTCAAAAACATATGAGGTTGAGGGTGAAAGCCGCAAGTATACGGGCGAAGAGCTGATGTATGCCGGCATCTGCATGGAATTCCCGTGGGCAGCGGGAGATTTCAGAGGAAAGCTTCTTCATATCAGGGCCGTCTGAAAAGAAGTATCGAAGCAAATCGGACTAAAAAAAACAATAAGTTTTATTAATTTTATTGTTGCATTTTGTGATGTCCTGAAGGCGACAACCACAGTAAAACGTATAAAATATCGCAATTTTCGCGAGGTTGCAGTAAATTTTTTATCAATCTTGATTTTTTGTGGAAATTGTGCTATAATAAGCGCAGTATCGGGGATTTTTTGGATACTGCGTTTTTTGTGTTTTAAACGGTTCCTGCATTTATGCATAAAGCCGTTGCCTTTTGTAATTAGTACGGAGGTTGTTATGTTCTCAGTAGGTGAGTTCGTTGTTCACAGAAGAGATGGCATTTGTAAAGTCACAAAGATAGCCCCTTTGCCCGCAGGTATGGGAACGGCAGATAAGGACTACTATTTTCTTGCGCCTGTAAATACGCGTGGCGAAATCTTTTCACCCGCTGAAGAAAATAATAATTTTCTGAGAAAAGTCCTGACAAAGGATGAAGCTCTTCAGCTTCTTGATGAAATTCCTTCAATTCAGGACACCCCGATTGATAATGACAAGCTTCGTGAGGCTCACTACAAAGAAGCCATCAGCAGCTGTGACTGCAGAGAACTTGTTAAGATTCTGAAAACACTGACTTCACGCAGGCTGGCACGTTTTGCGGTAGGCAAGAAGAGCACCGCCAGTGAGGAACGTTACTACAAGCAGGCAGAAGACAAGCTTTTCAATGAACTTGCTTTCGCAACCGGCAAGGACCGTGAAGAAATTAGTGAAATCGGAACTGCGCTGATAAATGAAAACTGAAACAGGCTGTAAAATTACGGGCAGTTGTTGTGGCATGTGCCAAAACAACTGCTTTTTTTATGCTTTATTTGTGCATTCTGGCACTTGCAATAACCATAGGCATTTGCTACAATGATATGCGGTATGACTATATGCATTTTTAGTCATACATTACGCAAAGTCGGTCCGGATTAAGAAGACTTTGCGCAATAGAAAGGTATTCTGTAATGGCAAAATTATTTAACATTGAAAACCCTCTGTTTACGTCTATCAACAAATTTGTTGATATGATTTTTTTAAGCCTTATTGTGGACCTGATCTGCCTTCCGGCCATATTTACGGGAATTATGGCTTTTGACCTTACGGACGGCTTCTACGGAATTATGGCTTTCATTTTTGTACTGGCCATGGCCCTTGTCGGACCCGCATTCACGGCGCTGTACTATGCAAGCGCAAAATCCGTCCGAAGAGACAGAGGTTATGCGGTAAGTGAGTTCTTTAAGGCATATAAAAGCAATTTCAAACTGGGAGCAATAATAAGCCTTATTCTTGGTGCTTTTGTTGCGCTTATGGTGCTTGACTTTTTCGTATTAAAAAACGTCAATCCCGTTAAAGTAAGTGAATCAACAAGTTCCATCATTAAAGCCGTATTAAGGGCACTCTGTGTTATTGCGGGAATGGGTACCATCTACGTTTTCCCTATGCTTTCCCGCTTCAACCTGAAATTTAAGCAGCTGCTGTTTTCAGCACTGATGATGTCAATCAGGCATCTTCCGAAAACAATCCTGCTAGTTCTTATTGACGGATTTTTCGGAGCAGGCCCTGTACTTGCTGCCTGGCTTATGGGTGCAGAGAGCATGGAACAGTATCTTACAATCTGCATTCCCCTGTATCTGTTTTTCCCGGGAATCGGGGCTTTGCTCAGCACACTGGTAATTGAAAAGATTTTCAAGACATATATTAAAAAAGGTATTGAAGACAGAAAACAGAATGCTTCTGAAAATGGTGAGGATTCTGAGGAAGAAGATACTGAAGACCGTTGGTACCTTGAATAAAATGATGGGAGAAAATTAATGAACGACACTCTTTATTCCATGATGAACTGGCCTGAAATAGAGGCAATTGTTTATTCGGAGCATGATAAACCGCGACAGGTACTCGGACCGCGCGTTACACCGCATGGCGTACTGGTTCAGTGCTTTTTCCCTGATGCAACAGGAGCTTTTGTTGTTATCGGTGAAAAAAAACACGCCATGGAAATGGTTGACCAGGCCGGCTTTTTCACATGCCTGCTTAACAGAAAACGTATTCCCGCATATAATTATGAGGTTCATTATGCTGACGGTACAACCCTTTCCGTACCTGATGTTTATGCTTTCCCGGATTCCATTCCTGAGGAAGAACTTGAACTTTTCAACAGAGGTATCCAGTATAAAATATTTGACTACCTCGGAGCGCATGAAATTGAACTTAACGGCGTAAAGGGCGTTCGTTTTGCCGTATGGGCACCCTGTGCAATCCGTGTGAGCGTTGTTGGTGATTTCAATCAGTGGGACGGAAGAAGAAGCCCCATGCAGCGTCATTCATCATCAGGCGTATTCGAACTGTTTGTTCCCGGTGTATCAGCCGGCGCACTCTACAAATATGAAATTAAGAGCCGCGGCGGGCTTACCTACTGCAAGGCCGATCCGTATGCAAATGCATCGGAGCTCCGTCCGAATACGGCATCCATCGTTGCAAACCTTGACAAGTTTGTATGGAAAGACGAGTCCTGGATTGAAAAACGCAGAAACACGAATTATGATACTGAACCCATGTATATTTATGAGGTTCATGCGGGATCATTCAGAAAACCCTCGGAAGAAAACGGCAGCTTCTATAATTACCGTGAGCTTGCGGTAATGCTTGCTGATTACGTAAAGAAGATGGGTTATACCCATATTGAACTGCTTCCCATTATGGAGCATCCGTTTGACGGTTCCTGGGGCTATCAGGTAACAGGCTATTATGCACCCACATCACGTTACGGAACACCTGAGGATTTCCAGTTTTTTATGAATTACATGCATGAAAAGGGCATCGGCGTTATTCTTGACTGGGTTCCCGCACATTTCCCGAAGGATGCTTTCGGACTTTCAAATTTCGACGGAACCTGCCTTTATGAGCATCGTGACAAGCGTCAGGGCGAA
>JAZQNE010000095.1:0-4554 GCA_045627185.1 Lachnospiraceae bacterium | reverse complement strand
GAACCCGGCCCTGGCAAACTCTGCGTTTGAGAGACTTTCTTCCGGTGAATTGAATTCGCAATAAAATAAATGCCTATGCATATCAAAAGGCTTCCGCCTACAACAGCTAAAGTTAACAGTAATTTCTTTTTCATATTTCCTCCTATGTACGTTTACTCAATATACAGTTTCGGAATAAATTATGTTGCAAAAAAAGAAAAAAATAAATAAAATAAACACATACTTCTTTGGGAGGGAAAACATGCTTATTTTCAGCCAAAAACCGAATAATCCCGCCGGGCTTTTTTCCCTCTTTGAAACAGAACCCGAAAAGGTTTTGTATTTCGATATAGAAACAACCGGACTTTCCGCCGATACAAGCTTTATTTACCTGATTTGCGCAGGTTTTCTTAAGGATGGTGTGCCTACGCTTCTTCAGTGGTTCTGTGAAGGACCTGACGATGAAGTCAATGTCATCCGCGCATTTCTGACTTTCGCAGGCGATTATTCACTTCTGGTTCACTTTAACGGTGCCACCTTTGATATTCCGTTTGTCGAAAAAAGAGCTCGCTCCTACGGGCTTGATGCGCTTCTTGAAGACTCCTTCGGAGTATGTGAGTCCATCGATTTATATAAAAAAATCCGACCCTGCAGGGATCTTATGAATCTTTCGGGATGCCGCCAGAAATGCATTGAAAGCTTCATGGGAATCGGACGTGAAGATAAATACAACGGTGGCGAACTGATTGAAATTTACAAGCAGTATCTTGGACGTTCAAGATATGACCGCATGATGCACGGTACACCGTTGACAATCCGCAGTGATTCAGGGCTTCCCAAAATGCCCGAAACACAGTCTGAAGCTCTGCTTTACCTGCTTCTCCTCCATAACGCGGAGGACGTTGAAGGTCTTATAGGCATTTCCGCTCTATATCCCATAATTCAGGTTATTGAGGGGAATGCCGGTATTCAGATGATCACCGGTACAGAACTTTCCGAGGCCCATCTCATTATAACCTTTGCGCCGGATATTATTCTTCCGATTCCTTCTTTTCGGGGCAGAATCGGTTGCGACAGCTCATTTTTACTTGATTTTGACGGAGAATACATTACGGTTGCCATACCGGTTTTCACAGGTGAACTCAAGTTTTTCTTCAATGATTACAAAGAGTACTACTATCTTCCCGATGAGGACTGTGCCATCCATAAAAGCGCGGGCGCAGGTGTTGATAAGGCACATCGTAAGAACGCTACCGCCGCAACCTGCTACATAAAAAAATCCGGAAGCTTCCTGCCTTTTTCAATAGGTCAGGGTGTCCCGGAATTTAAGACTGATTTCAAGTCAAAGCAAACCTATGTCGAACTCAGTTCATTTGAAAAGCTGTCATCGGAACGCCGGTGCGAAGTGATAATGAAAAGTTTACAGCGATAAATAACCCAAAAGGCCCTATAACTCAAAAAACGCAGTCCCGGTACCCGGTCTGCGTTTTTCTCATTTGAATTCTTGTGTAATTAATTATTCACCAACAGCGATAATCTCTTTCTTGTTGTAAGAACCACAAGCCTTGCAAACTCTGTGAGGCATCATAAGCGCGCCACACTTGCTGCACTTAACGAGATTGGGAGCAGTCATTTTCCAGTTTGCTCTACGACTGTCTCTTCTTGCCTTGGAATGTTTGTTTTTCGGACAAATAGCACCCATGGATTACACCTCCTTAACGATTTCATATGATAATTGCTTAGACTGCTGTCAGACAAAGCTCTGAGCTGTCCCAGCAACATACTTAGTCTAATCACGCACTAAACTAGTATATAGTTGTACCATTGATTTGTCAAGAAGATTTTTCTGTTTATTTAGGGTTTATTTAGGTTTATTTCAAAAGTGTCAAAATACCCTGTGTACTTTGGTTTGCCTGCGTAATCATGGCAATTCCGGCCTGCTGGAGAATGTCCTGAATTGAATTCTTTACGGTTTCCTCGGCCATATCGGCATCACGTATAATTGATTCAGCATTCTGCAGGTTTTCAGCAGCATTCTGAACATTATTGTCAGCATGTTCAAGACGGTTTTCGTATGCACCAAAGTTTGCACGCATGGTGGAAATCACCTGGCTGGCCTTATGACAAAGCGTAATTCCCCTGTCTGCCGAGTCCCTTGTCAAGACACTGATGACGCTTGAACCGATTATTTCGGCATTCATAAACGGCGATGAAATCAGAATTCCCTGACGGCTGTTCGGGCCGCTCTGAATCCAGAATTTGTTTTCATCGGTTACAACGTCAATAACCGATGTGATTTCGGAACAATCTATTTTGCCGGAAAGAGGCATTCCCGCCCTTGGATATTCCATGCCGTACTGATTACCATAAAGAATAAATCCATTTCCGGAATCATTTTTCTTTAAGAAGTTTGAATGGCTTACGCCTATGCTGTTCGGAATCGGCGTAGAAGCTCCGCTCGACACGGTACTCGGAAGATGTTCCGAAACATAAGCAAACATTGTATCTACAATATCTTTTCCGGTTTGGCATTCGCTGATATCAATAACATATTTGTGCATTACTCCACCGATCAAATCAGTAGCACTACTTGGAGTTCCGTCAGTCTTAAGTTTAAAATCAAAAGCCTCATTACAATTCTGGCTGCAATAAAAAGAAAAACCCTGATCGTTAAGCAAACCGATATTTCTTGAATTAATATTGGAAAAATCCATTGTTGCGGCAGGATAGCCCTGATATTTTTCCGACAAATACCCTCTGTCCGCAGAAGGACATGAAACAAGCTGCGTAACACTTCCGACAATATTATCCGGGTCATTGCTGTCAAACAGTTTCAATGTGTTGAATTCCGTGGTTCGTCCGATTTTAGTAATTTCAGCGTTCAGCTGGGCAATTTCTTCCTGTATCTTCTGACGGTCTTCATAGGTGTTAGTATCGTTTGCAGCCTGAACACAAAGCTGTGTCATACGATGCAGCATGTTATTAACTTCCGAAAGAGCTCCGTCAGCTACATGAATAAGGCCTATTCCGTCCTCAATATTATTCGCTGCCTGATTAAGGCCTCTGATCTGGCCACGCATTTTCTCGGATATCGAAAGACCGGCCGCATTATCTGCCGCACGGTTAATCTGGTAACCCGAAGCCAGTTTTTCCATTGCTTTCTGTTTCTTGGCAGTAACAATCTTGTAGTGTCTGTTCCCGTTTGCAGACGCCATATTGTGCGAAATAATCATCTGTATACCCCACTGTACACAAAAAAGAAAACGAAAAACAACAAAATATTCAAAACGTGAATATCTTCATAAAAAACTACTACATATAGTGTATGTCGACAATTTATAAGTATACTTTATACTATTTCCAGTTTTTTTGCAAGGTTTCTCTTTTCCACTAATTTCGCACCCGGGCCGGGTTAGACAAAACTTCAAAAGCAAGCTTTTTCCGCTAACCCCGTCTCCGGAAATCAAAAGAACATAGGCAAAACGGGTATTTCACTGCGAAGTCTTGAGTCATGTGAAATACCCTTTTGACTATGTTCATTAATTTAGTATTCTAAGCAGAAAAACTGACAGGTATCAATAGCTGACAGCAAGAACCGTCCCCAGCATCAAATCAGATGAGAGCCAGTGTTTCTCTTGCAATTGCAAGTTCTTCATTGGTAGGAATAACGGCAACCTTAACCTTTGAATCGGGTGTAGAAATAACAACTTCCTCACCGCGCTTCTTGTTAGCTTCATCGTTAATCTTAATGCCAAGGAAGCTTACTGCTTCGCTGATTTCCTTACGCATTGCAGCATCATTCTCACCAACGCCTGCTGTGAAGATGATGGCGTCAACGCCGTTCATTGCTGCCGTGTAAGCACCAATGTATTTAACAACTCTGTGCTTGTAGGCTTCAAGAGCTACTTCTGCATCATGGTTGCCCTCTTTTGCTGCTTTTCCAACATCACGGAAATCACTTGAAACGCCGCTCATACCAAGAATACCGGACTTTTTGTTGAGCATGTTGAGCATATCGTTGATATCCTTGCCCTCTTTGTTAGCGATGAACTGGATAACAGCGGGATCGATATCGCCTGAACGGGTGCCCATGATAAGGCCTTCAAGAGGTGTAAGACCCATTGAAGTATCATAGCATTTGCCGTTTAATACTGCAGAAAGTGAAGCACCGTTGCCAAGGTGGCAAACAATAACTTTTGAATTGTCTTTATCAAGTCCAAGGAATTCAATAGCACGCTTTGAAACGAAGCTGTGGCTTGTTCCGTGGAAGCCGTAACGGCGAAGGTGATATTTCTCATAGTATTCATGAGGAATAGCGTACATATAGGATTTCTCAGGCATTGTCTGATGGAAAGCGGTATCAAATACAGCCACCTGCTTCTTTCCGGGAAGAGCTGCCTCACATGCCTCAATACCGATAAGGTTTGCAGGGTTGTGAAGAGGTCCAAGGTCAAAGCAATCGCGGATAACCTTCTTAACATCGTCATTTACAACGATTGACTCGCTGTAAACTGCACCGCCGTGGAGAACACGATGGCCGACAGCACTGATTTCATCAATGGAAGCGATAACGCC
>JAZQNE010000094.1:0-11527 GCA_045627185.1 Lachnospiraceae bacterium | reverse complement strand
CGCTACTTCTCCAACCAGATCGGGTTGGTGTACGCGCTTCTTCCTGCAGCATCCATACATTCTGCGCGGACAAGTTTTTCTGTTCCTTTGAGTTTTGTTACGAATTCGGTGACATGTCTTCCGAGTTTTCTCTGGTATGGCCTTGTGTGGCCGCTGAGCCATATTCTTTCGCACGGAGAACATACAATGTGAACTTCATCGTCTTCAACATAAAAATCGTAAATTGAGGGCCCTGTGGACGTGTAGAAGCTGCCTGTGAAGAGAGCTTCCATGATTGCCTTCGGGGAACGGTCTTTGCATTTAATAACCGTAAAGCCGCCGAATGAGTCGCTGTAAGGGCTGTCGAGCGGATAACCGTTATGGTTGTCATCGCCGCCGGTGCCAAAGAGGCGCACGCCGCGGTAAAGCATTTCCGACCAGAAGATGCTGCCGTCACCGGTGTTCTCAAGCCATTCGGTGCCGTAGTTCATGATTTCTACCGCGTGATAAGGGTTCTCATCCTCAACCTCAGGGCTTGAAAGCATTGACCAGTGCGGGTGATTGAGCTGTACAAAAGCGCCCTTGTTGCGCATTTCGTAAGCAAAGGCGGTTGCAACCTTCCCGGTTCTTTCCGGAAGATGAAGCACCTGATTCGGCTCGATGCCTTCAATTTTGTCATCCCACAGGAAATGAACGTGGATGTCTTTATCGTTCGTAGCATTTGACCAGAGCTCAAAGCCCTGAATCATGGTAAAACTGTCATCGGAAAGATGACGTGTATCGGTGTAAATATCGTGGTCGGTGATGGCCAGAAAATCATATCCGTGATGTTTGTAGGCATCAATCATTTCCTCAGGCGTAAGCTTGCCATCCGAATTAACCGTGTGGCTGTGAAGGTTGCCCTTCAGCCAGACCGCATTTTCGTCCTGTAAAAAAATAGTTCGTTTCATTTGCTGCCTCCTGTTTCCACAAAATCAATGAATATCGAAAAATGCTGATTTATTACTTGCTTTATTTTATCTAACCCTTATTTTAACTGACCTTAATTTTATCTGACCTTAAATGATTCTCTTTCAACAAATTCCGTTTTCAGTTCAATGTTTTTCTGCGTTTCATCATTTTCAATCATCCCGACAAGGGCTTTTACGGCCTCATGCGCTATTTCCCTGAAATCGCAGCGCATGGTTGTAAGTGACGGCGAAAGGTATCTTGATATCTGGATATCATCATGCCCTATGATTTCAACTTCTTCGGGGATTCCGATGCCCAGTTCCTTCAGCGCATTCATGGCTCCGATTGCCATGATATCGTTTGCGGCAAATATGGCGGTGGGATGGCTTTCCGAGCTGTCACCGTAAAGCTTTAAGACCTCCGTATAAGCCTTTTCTTCATTAAAATCGCCATCAATTTCAATGAATTCGTCTATCCGGTCACTGTATTTCTCAACAGCTTTCTTTACGCCTTCGGCTCTTCGGATAGCGGGAAGACGCCTGCGGTTGCAGCCGATGTAAAGAATCCGCCTGTGTCCGCTTTCCACAATCTTTTCAATAGCCTCAAACGCCGCTTTTCTGTCGCCCATGTTGACTACAGCCATGTTTTCTGCGGTAGAGGTGCGTTCCTGATTAATCAGCACCAGCGGATATCCTTTTGCAATAAGCTTTCTAACTTCCCTGCTTCCGGTGTCATAACCCGAAAGAATTGCTCCTCTTACAAGCTTTTTTCCAAGGATACCGTCAAGCGGCTGAACATCCGTGCTGCCGCCCGAAAGATGGACAAGTGTGTTGTAACCAAGCTTCTGGGCTTCATTTACAACCAGATTTATAAGTTCTGTTGCAAAGTGCGATGTGATTTCCGCTCCGGCGCCGGCGTTGCTTTCCGTATATGCGGAGAACAGGCCGATTACCGGCTCTTCCTTTCCTACAAGGCTTCTGGCCGCCGTATTGGGCTGAAAATTATATTTTTCTATATACTCGCGTATTTTTTCTTCGGTTTTCGGGGCAACCCCGCCAACACCGTTAATTACCTTCGATAAGGTCACGCGCGATACGCCTATTATTTTTGCAAGTTCTTCTGTTGTCATGTTTTTTGATTATCTATGTCCTTCTAAACATTTTTTCCGATTGTTGCCGCCGTAGCGTCCATGCCGCTTTAATCCACGATATCCGTTTTCTTTCACAGATTTGCAACAACACAAACCGGATAATGATCTGACAGCCATACACCGCTATGGCACTCGGGCCATATGTCCGCGCTTTCAAATTTCCATTCGTTCGAACCGTAGATATAATCAATCTTTTCCTGACGTTTCGGGTCGCCCCAGTTGTGGAATGTAACAGGGATATCCGCCGTAAAATCAATAATATCCTTTCGTGCATCAAGTTCTTCCGTTTCCCAGTTATGCGGGAAGGTATTAAAATCGCCCATGAAAATGAAGGGAAGCTTTTCTTTTTTAAGGTCTTCATCAATAATTCCAAGAATCTGATGAAGTTCCTTCCTTCGCGGTACATAATTTTTTTCTTCCGGATGGTCAAGGTGTGTGTTATAAACCCTGAAGAGCCTTCCGGTCTTTAAGTCAAGCAGTTTAACCCACATGATTGTTCTGGGGCACGGACTCTGACCTTCATATTTCGACCCCGGTACAAGCGGTGTGTCCGAAAGCCAGCAGCCTCCCATCTCCACAACATCAAAGCTGTCTTTTCTGACTCCAATGGGGATGCGTTCGCCCGCATAATCCGCGTTACGTCCGAATCCGAGCAGATAATAGTCCGGAAGCATCTGCTTGAATTCCTCACATGTATGCGGTTTCAGTTCCTGAAATCCAATGACGTCCGGCTTCTCAAATTTAATTCTTGCCCTTATATATGGCATTCTGTAACTGATATTGTTAAGTCCGTCTTCGGGATTGTCTGTTCTGGTATTAAACGTAACTATTTTCATATGCTTTCCCCCTTATAAAATACATTATAAACCTTAATCAGATAAATTTCCATAACTTTTTTAACACGTGTTAAAATTTCTTTTAAGCCCATTCAAACCGATCTGTTTTTCTGTTTACAAGGTGTCTGCCGAAGTGTAAAATAAAGCTGAAGCTGTTATATTTTGAAGCGAAAGGAATGTATGATTATCGGCTTGAAATAATCATACGGAAAAGAAATGAAAACACTCAGAGGAACGCCCGTTGTATGCGCAGTTCTTGACAAATACATAATCTGTGTGCCTGTAAACAGGCAGGTGCTTATGAGCATAATCGTTGGTGACAAAGAGTATTTTTGTCACTCGAACGGAATTAGAAAAAGTAATATTCCGGTGCAGAAATTCACCGTGCCCATGAAGGAACTTGACAGAGTCCGTTCCTACACGGTCCGTTATGAAACGGTCATCAGCAGGAATCCCAAGCTGTGCGAAAAGGAAGCACCCGTATCGTTAACATTCGATTTCAGGCCTCTGACCAAAAAGACCAACATCAACATTTATCATATTTCAGATTCTCACGGTGCAAAGTCTGCCGCCAAAAGAGCCGGCATGTTTTTCGGCAATGATTTGGATTTACTCATTCTGAACGGTGACCTGGCATCACAGACTTCCACCAAAAGCGATCTGCTTATAGGCCTTGATATCGCATCGGCAATTACCGGCGGAACAATACCCTGCATTATTTCACGCGGGAATCATGACCTGCGGGGAAAATGTGCCGAAAAGCTTGAAGAATATCTTCCTACCGACAACGGCCGGACTTATTATTCAGTCAGACTCGGTTCTCTGTGGTTTCTTCTTCTGGACTGTGGTGAGGACAAAGATGATTCGCACAAAGAATATTCCGGTACTGTCTGCTGTCACCGTTTCCGTCTTGACCAATCGGAATACCTTGATTCACTTGTTCACCGGGCCAAAAACGAATACAGGGCGCCGAACGTGAAGCATCGCATAATCCTCTCCCATGTTCCTTTCAATATGGATAATACCGATGAATGCAAGGGCGAACGCCCATTTAATATTGAGCGTCCTCTCTATTCTGAATGGTGCAGGATTATTCGCGAACAGATAAAGCCTGATTTTATGCTGTCGGGCCACACCCACACCTGTGAAATAATTCCCGCCGGAAGCGACCGTGACAAAAAGAACATTGGCACAAACACTATCCTGGGTGGCGCTCCCGTCAGGAAGGAAGGCCGGCCCGAAGGTGTCATCGGATGCGCCATTACACTGACTGAGGATGAAACAATTGTGAGGTATACAGATGAAAAAATGATACTTGAAAATCAAATTATTAATTGAATCTCTGAAACAAAAACGGTAATCATTCGTATTATATGCAGAATACAAAGGAGGTGATTCCGATTAAATTCGATGATGTTTACAAAGAACAGGCGAAACTGGTTTTTTCGTACTTGTATACATTGTGTGGTAATTATCACACAGCAGAGGATTTAACTCAGGAAACCTTCTTAAAAGCATATACCCACAGGAAAGATTTTGATGAAAGCAAAAAACTTTCGACCTGGCTATGTGAGATTGCCAAGAATTTATATATTGATTATTGCAGAGTAAAGAAAAATCAGGAAATTCCCAACGATGATTTACCAATTAATCATACATCGGAGAACGACGAATCCGAAATTGCGCATAATGAACTGTTAAAGCTGATTCATCAGCTTGATGACCCATATAAAGAAGTCTTTTTGCTCAAACACAGTATGGGGTATTCGTATACGGAAATCAGTGATATATTTGGTCAAACAGAAGGCTGGGTAAGATTAATTTATTATAGGGCCAGAATCCGTCTTAGAGAAATGATTGAGCCCAAAAAAGCAGTAAAAAAGTCTTTTGATAAAATAAAAAACGATGAAGGAAAGGAGGCGCAGTAAAATGAACAAATGCGAAATGATTAGGGATTTACTTCCTCTGTACGTTGATAATTTGTGCAGTGAAGAAACAAAATTGCTTGTTGAAGACCATTTGGAGCAATGTCCGGAATGTAGAAAAGCTTTGGATAATATGATATCCGAAATTCCTTCTCTCAAAATCGAGCCTCCTTCCAGTGAACAGTTAAGCCCTTTTAAGAAAATCAAGAAGCAAAATCAAATAAGAACATTATTAATAATACTGGCATCTTTAATTATCTTTTCAGTAACAACTATATTAATATCGCAAAAAATCATTTACAGAAATTCCCGAACAATTAATTGCAAAGCAAATTTCGCAGCTGTTTTCGAATCAATAAATGAATTGTTTTCTGATTCAGATAATTCGTCTGAGCTCTATATAGTGTTAAGTAATAAAAACGGATATCTGTTAGATAAAACTAATTTCAACTTTGTAATTTATAATAAGACAGAAAACAGGTACTACCAAATCGAGCATGAAAAATCAGTTGTTTCAAATGATCTTTCGCTTCATTTATTACCGTTAAGGGGCCGGAATTTGGGTGATACAGTCTATTCTATAACCAATCTGATTGAATTACTCAATTACATTTCAGATGACCGCCAGCTTGATTTAGCCGAGTTTGCATTAAACATAAATTCATGCAACAACAAGCCCCGTGGTTCTTTTAGTTACTATTATGACGGATATGACAGTTCATTTATCGATGCCACAAAAATTTCCGGATATACTGATTCAGATTACCAATTTGCATATGTTTCACTTGTTAAAGCAAAAACTGCGCAGCCTCAGGAAGGATTTCTTTCCGGCAATGATCTTCTGGTAATTGATGCGGTTGTTGCTGAAAAAAGAGAAACAAAAGATATTTCAAGGCTCACAAGTTCCACAGGTTCTGTATCATCGAACTACACTACGCAAATCCATGCCAATACACGTATATTTTATAAAGACAGTAACCCGGTTGCCTCAATTCGCGAAGAATATGAAGTCTTGTATTACGGTAAATCCGAAATTCATTTTCATTCCTGTACATTTTTGAAAAGCACAGTTTTGGATTATGATTCAAGTGATTTTATATTCGGTTCAATATCAAATACTGACGGGTCTGTAAGTTACTTAAAAGGTACCGGATTTGTTGTGAACGGGCCTTCATATTCCAAACAATATGATATTGATTTTATCGTCACCAATACCAATTCGATATTCCAGTAAATGCACTTCACGTATTTTCCCATTTTCATTTCAAAATGAAAACGAAATGGGAGGTAAATTCAATATCGTTTTTAAGTTTTATATAAATCATAAAAAACATGAGGAAACGTATGGGAACACATAGGTATGTAATATCAACTTCAGGAATGAAAACAAAATCAACTTCTTTCCTTCTTCTCTCCCTTATCGCCTGCCTTCTTTTTAGTACAGCATGCCACAAAGGGAACACAGAAAATCCGAATGCGGGCAATACAAACACGTCGGGAATTACTGACGTCACTCCGACATCTGCTGCTCAAAGCAGTTCCGTCGTAAACACAAAACTGTTTTCCGAAATCAGTACGATTTTGGCCAAGTACGGAATTCTAAGTATGAACAAATACAGCATCCGAAGCCATTTCGGCGCAGACAGCAGCACTGAAATTGCCTGCAGCGAGCAGGAAATGAAGTGGAAGGATGTGCTCAATTCATATTCCAACCGCAATATATTTATCAACACCCGCACAATCTCCTATAACGGGAGCATTTTCCCTGCCGTATCTCTTTCCGAGCTTCGCTCTGACATGGCCGTCACAATTGCGCGCATCGGTGATGTGCCCGGGTACATTTTCCTTGCAGATTCAGCCACGCAGAAGCTTCTTGGTTATATAATTGAAGGCGAACCCGCGACATTCCTGTTCGGTGAGGATTACATGACTTTTAAGACGAAAGCGGAATCGGATTATGCATCTTCATGGCTTCAGTCCGATATTTCCTCAACTCTTTTTGATGAAATACATGGAAGCTACCTTTTTGCAGGCGGTGCAGGTGCCTGGAGCAATCTGCTTACCATAGAAAGCAATGGCTCAATTAAAGGGAAATACAGTGCCAAGGTCACTAATCCCGAAGATATAAACGGTGAAAAAATTGATGCCGTATGCGAATATTCAGGCACTCTCAAAAATGTCAGAAAGGTCAGCACTTATGTTTATTCGGTTCAGGTCATAGGTCTTACCCATGAAGAACCCGGTGAGTTTTATTCAAAGGACGGCACAACTTACGTAACCGATACCGCACGCGGTCTTGAGCAGGCTGTCGAGATTCTGATTTATCTTCCGGGCTGTAAAAAAGCCGATATACCGGAAAAAGCCCTTTTCAGCTTCAATTCCGTTATCGGCTCTGAAATTCTTTATGAAAATGATTTATTGCTGACTTTTACCATCTACAATCCTGCAGATGAAGACGGATATGCGGGTTTCGTATTCTGGGAGTGACTCATTTCATAACATACTGATTTCTGATTCTCTTCTCAGGTCTTGTATCAAACAGATACAGGAAAACCAGGAATGCCCATTCCAGTGGCTTCATCAGATAATAAACGATATCAGCTTTAACCGGTGTGTCAATCTTCTGCGAAATCGGGAAGCCGTACTTGTCGTAGCAATGTCTGATAAACTTATGGAACTTGGGCATTTTTTCATGTAATTAATCTTCAACCCCCAAAATTATTCCGGTCTTCCAAAATAATATTCTTAGCAGAATACATTCATCACAAAGAGTGCAAACAAAGAATCTGCCCACGCGAACCAGCTTCTGCTGAAAGCATACGGATTGTCCGCATCAAAAGCCTCATGCATTGCAATGCAGCCCGCGTCCGTATCAAGAAGTTTTCTTAACATTGAAAGCTGTTCATCCCGGTCAGCAGATGTAAGTCCCTGCATTATCAGTGCGATTGGCCATATGCGTCCCTCACCCGTGTGCGGACTCCCTATGCCTGCTGCCGCTTTGCCGCCGAAATACCATGGATTTCCACTGCTAAGGACAAACCTTCTTGTATTCAGATAGCGTTCGTCTGTTTTCCCGCAAATGCCAATCCACGGAAGAGACAAAAGGCTCGGAACATTTGCATCATCCATCAAAAGGCTGTTTCCAAAGCCATCCGTCTCATATGCATATATCTTGCCATATTCTTCGTGCAAAGCCAATCCGTAATCTTCAATTCCGCAAAGGATGTCCTGTCTGAGTTTTTCGGCGCTCTCCCGTATTTTTTCAAAACGATTTGCCTCTTCTTCCGAAAGCCCCTGATTTTCACCGTTCTGTGCGGTTTTCAGGATTTCGCAGAGTTCTTCAAGTACCTTCGCGGCAAACAGGTTTTCGGGGATGTTGTAACCGTAAATGCAGGCATCGTCACTCGGTCTGAAACCGGACCAGGTCATTCCGGTAAATGCAACAGGTGCTCCCATTCCACCGTTTCCCGGATTGTTTTTAGGGCCTTTTCCCGGCCTTTCAAAGCGGTACGGTGAGTCCGTCATATGGTTCTGCTCATTTTCCCACAGTTCAAGGATGTTTTCAAACACCCTGAGCTGCTCATCATCCAGTATCGAAAAGTCACCGGTCTTCTCAATATATTCCGAAACAAGCCATATGTGATAACTCAGTGAATCGGTCTCGTATTTGCGTTCCCAGTCTCCGGGCTGCATGGCGGTAACATCGTTTTTCCACTCACTTTGGCCTTCCTTCCACTCAAGAAAGGCATTTGCGTACGGGTCACGCAGGATGCAGATCTGCTGCCTTTTTATCAGACTTTTGATCATTTCCCTTACGGATTCAAAACGCCCCGCAAAAGGCAGATAATGCACCACCTGTGCGCTGCTGTCGCGAAGCCACATTGCATTGATGTCACCCGTAATTACAAATACTTCATCACTTACAGTATGCTCCCGTCCCGCTGCATCCGTTGTTTTCATGCCGGGCAGAAGGAGTGTCCGTTCCGCTGTGTCCATGAAGCATTTACGGTACATTGCCCGCGTGCGTTCGTCAAGTTCCGGATTTCCCGTTGAAATGCGGGCTGCCGTTTCTTCCATAACTGTATTCAAGTCATTCAATAGTCTTTCTCTGTCCAAATCAGTCCTCCATGAAATCATCACATTCCCTGCAGATTATGGTCCCTTCGTATTCACGCAGGAAGTCTTCTGCCGTTTTTACAAAGCGTACTGTCGCATATTCACCGTTGAATCCAAAGAAAATTGATAGATTTCCAAGGTATTCGTCAATAATCCTGCACTGGATCAGAAGATTTCCGTCAGTTTCGAAAGCATATGAAAAGGCGGCATCGTACTTGTTTCCGGGGGCTCTCTCCCCTCCGGTTTCTCTTGAATAGCCTTCCTCCGGGAACTGCCCGAAAATATTTCTGCAGGCTCCGGCCGTGATTATCTTCACGCCCTGAGCGTTTTTATAAACAAAATCCAGTTTGTCGCCGTTAAAATCAAGTGTAAACCACCTGATTCCCAAAAGATTATTATCCGCAACATATTTTACATGATTTACAGACGGAATAACAGGTGATGTGCAGGCACCTTCAGCATGCTTCAGCATGAGTTCAGGCTTGTAGGCTGTGTCGGTCGGTTCATCAAGTTTATCAACTATGTTTTCAAAAAGTGCATCCATAAGGACACGTCGCGCTTCAGTATTTCCCTGATCATCCGCCGTGCAGGCAAACAGGAAATCCTTTGACGGAATGCAGACAGTAAGCTGATTGCCCATTCCGAAGAAGCAGAAGCCGTCGTGAAGCGTATGCCATATCTGATAACCGTAGCCAAGCGCCTTGTATGAGAAAAATCCGGAATCATCGGTTGATATCAGGTTTGACACGGCATCCCTGTAAAACTCATCGCTTACGGTCTTCCTGCCATCCTTTGTCACACAACCGTTCATTACAAAAAGTCCGAATTCAGCCATTTCCCTAAGCGTACAAAGAAGGCCCGAGTCACACCACGGTTCTCCGGTAGGCGTTTTAAGCATTTTAGCGCCCGAAAACAGCCCTGTTTTAGACCGGATGTAATCCAGAAGGGGCTTCCCGGAAAGGCGCTCTACAAGGCATCCAAGAACGTGTGAGCCGGTGCTGTCATAAGTAAACAGTGTTCCGGGTGCCCTGACAACTGTCGAACCGTTAAAATAGAGATGCACTCTGTCACGGTCCTTGCTTGTAAACCAGCTGGGATAAGTAATTGCCGTGCTCATCATCAGATTGTTGCGGATTGTCTGAAGCTTAAGCATTTCGGGAAGTTCTCTGTCTGTTTTGTCCGGGAAATAGGTGTACAGCGGATCATCAAGCGACAACTTTCCCTCATACTCAAGCATTCCAATTGCTATTCCGACAAGGCTTTTTGTCTCTGAATACATTCGCTGGCGCGAAGCCGCGGTGTACGGTGCCCAGTAGCCTTCAAAAAGGATTTCGTTGTGATGAAGCATAAGAACAGAATGCATGTTATTGCCTTTTTCAATTGTCTCAATAAACTTTTTAAGGTCAGCCATATGATGTCTCCTTTTTGCGGGCATTTCCCTGTTTCATGGAACAAATCCCGCGACACCGATGTGTTTTAATTGATATTGGCATTCAAAACAAATCCGTGACGCGGGATTCAGGTATTCATCTATTCAAGTTCAAAACCACTTTCCCGGCAGTTCTGTACATTAATCAGTTGTTTCTCTGCTTTTTGTACAGTTCAGCAGCTGCAAGTGCGCATCCGCTGATTATTAGAATTGCAAGGCAGATGAAAGTATAATTTGTATCGCCTGTGGGAGGGAGCGGGTCAACTTCTTTCCATTTTGCTATAAGTTCCGTATCTTCAGTGATTTCGGTATCAAAGTCAAAGGCAGGCTTCCCGTCAACGTTTAAGCACCAGCCTTCAAAGATGTATCCTGTTGCGGAAGGATCCGAAGGCTTTGCTGCTTTATCGCCTAAGATTACATTCTGGGAAGAAATCTGTGTTCCATGGCCGTTCATGTTGAAAGAAACAGTATACTGAAGTGTAATGAGCAATGTTTTGTCATCGGTAAGTACAATGACATAATCATCGTCATCGGGTGCAAAGTAGCCGTCACAGCCTGTAGCGTCATTTGTAATAAACTCATTTGCATTTTCAAGGGTAATACCGATGTTCATGCCTGTTGAAGGAGCGGGAACATCAGGA
The DNA here is from genome assembly GCA_045627185.1 of Lachnospiraceae bacterium. Classification (GTDB taxonomy): domain Bacteria; phylum Bacillota; class Clostridia; order Lachnospirales; family Lachnospiraceae; genus SZUA-448. The sequence continues at coordinate 500 of JAZQNE010000094.1, read as the reverse complement.
CCCGTTCCGAGTGTTACAAGACCGCCCTCTGCTACGTAAAGGTTGTTGTTTGCAGTGTCCTTCTTGTTTCCGGTAACCTTTGGTGCCTGTCCGAGGAATACGTGGTCTCCGTCGCAAACATAGATTCCGCCGCCGTTTCCGTTTGTTACGGTACATTCGGTAATTGTACAGTTTGTAAGGCCCACTGCATCATCGGCAAAAATACCACCACCGTTGTTTGTTGCGGAGCAGCCACTGATTTTAATGTTGTCTGCAAGAGTTGCAACAGCTGTCGGAGCTACGTAAATACCGCCGCCGCATGCGCCTTCTCCTGTTGCTGAACAGTTCTTGATTTCGCCGCCTACAGCCTCAAAACGGCCTTCATTTTCAACGTATACACCGCCGCCGTTTTTTGCGGAACAGCTGATTATATTTGAATTTGAAAATCCAACGAACGCCTTATAGTTATAAATTCCACCGCCGTTTCCGGAAGCAGTATTGTTTGAAATTTCAACGGAACC
>JAZQNE010000093.1:0-10725 GCA_045627185.1 Lachnospiraceae bacterium | reverse complement strand
CCCTCCATATTGTAATTGCTAATTTTCTTTAACTGTTAAATTGCTCAAATTCCCTTCCTACACAAAAAGCTTCTTTACTTGTGAACTTCACACGACTAAAGTCACGAGAATGCGGCGGCCTATTATTCAACGGCATACATTGACAGGTATTTCCGAGCATCCTTTGGTATTTCATTAAAAAAACATCCGCTTTCCCGCCATTCCTTAAAGCCGAATCTATATATTGCCGGACATGTTTTAAGTCCAAGCACAAAGAACTCCGGATTGGCTTTTTGCACATCCTCGGAAAGATAAAGCCATACCCTTCCGTTTACCCCTATAAGATTTTTTATTTCCTCAATATTCATTGAAGTTAAATCCGCATATTTTATCAGGTGCGGATTATTTGATTTAATAAACTCAGCCCAGGCCTTTGCATCAGTGGCTTTTGGGAGATCCTTCTTAATATTTTCAAACATATGGCACCTCCTAAAACCAAAGATTCGGGAAGGCTTCTGCAAGTAGGACACATGCATTTTCTATGTCATATCTACAGTCTTCTGAATACGAAGAAGCCTCCAATAGCCTTATTGCGTCCCGAAGCTGCAATATAACATTGTATTTTGTGGCAAAATATTTCCCGGACAGAGTTTCCTCGTCACATTCGTGTTCACGCATAATGTCTTCAAGCATAGGCGGCAGTATTGTAACCAGCCAGTCACGCATATTGAAAACATCATTCCGGCAGAAGCCTTTCTCAATGCGGTCCTTTATTGCCTCTTCTTCGTTTACTTTCAGGTTTGCCGTCATGGTCCTTGTTCTCCGCCTAAACTTTCTTTTTTTGTTAAATTATGCCGCTTCCCCAAAACGGTTACATTCTGTTTTTGACCTGATGTTGTCTATCTTCTGACCATATCGGGGAATTTTTTCTTGTGCTTCCGCTTACAGGTGTACATACGCTTGTCGGCAGTTTTAACAACCGAAATGACGGCATCTTCTCCGCAATTGGGCTCGGCCTCGGAAAATGATGCTATTCCGTAAGAGAAGGATATTTTAATTTCATTGTTGTTGAACTTAAAAGGTTTTGCGAACTTTCTGGAAATTTTCTGAACCATTTTAAGTGTTTCATCAAGAGAAAGAGCTGTAATAAGGATGAATTCATCACCTGCATAACGATAAAGCTTTTCACGTTCGGAATCCGTCACTTTTTCTACTGTTGAAACAAATGATTTAAGGAGAAAATCACCTGAATTATGACCAAAATGGTCATTCGTAAACTTCAGCCCGTCAATATCGATGAAAACAAGACTTCCTTCGGGATGTTCAGCCATGAATGTCGAAGCATTCATTTCGAAACTCGGGCGGTTGTAGCAAACGGTAAGAGAGTCGGTTTCATATTTTGCACGGATGCTTTCGTACTCGGAATGTATATCGTAAATCTTGAATTCCTCAACTATCATACGCTTCATCATGGCTGTATTTCCGGCTGATGTTGTCTTCATGACTTCGAGATATCTTGTAAGATAGTTATTGTATACTTCCTCGCTGAAAAGAGTGCTGTCTGCCTTATGAATCTTTTCGATAATGGCATAGATTTCATCAAAGTGGCCAATGAAACAGGTGTTGTTGTCAACGATTGTCCGGCAGATTTTTGCACATTCTTTGTAATAGCCTTCATCGCATATTTTATTTATGGTGGCAACATCGCTGTTAATATCGTGGAAATAATCTGTTTTGGCAAGTTCTTCACAGACAAAGTTCTGGAAATACTTGCAATAGGTGGCAACACGCCTCTTGGAACAGCCCTTTGACAGGATGTTGGCGCCTGCAAGGTCAATCTGAATTGAAACGCCAAGATTTTTTACATCTGTATCATCAGGATTGTCAGCAATAATCCGGTTAATCTTTTCCTGGGTTTCATCAAACTCTTTTTTGTTATTTAAGTTGGCCAGGATACAAAGCAGATTGCCGTAAACTACAAGACCGTATATGTTCTGATTCTTTTCGTTGAATTTGCCAAGCATGTCAATTCCGCGATGTGCAAATTCACGGCCTTTTTCATATTCGCCGCAGCAGAGGGCTTTGTTCGTAAGCTCGGTTAAGGCAACCAGTTTGAAGAGTGGAAGTGTAATGTCACTGTCAATAAGCTTTAAGGCATATTCAACGGTTTTGGGAGCATAGCCGAGCCTTAAATAGAAAATCATAAAGAGATAATCAACATAGTTTTTATCTCCGTCAGTTTGTGCAAGAGATGAAAGAGAATGAATATTGGCCAATAAATCATCAATCAGCTTTTCATCATAAATCAAAGAGAAAGCGCCGATGATATTTCCCGTGAGTTCAATTAATTTGGCGATTTCACAGTTATCATTTATTGCCTCGGAAACAGCGGAAATCAGTTCGGCAACATCTTCAGATGTTTTGCCCGGTTTGTTTGAAAGTTCAATGTATTTATCAATATCGAAAGCCATGTGCCCTCCGGGTAAGATGATAAAAATCATCTATTGATGGTATATTCAATGATAATCAATTTCACGTTCAATTACAACAGAAAAATAATCCGTTTTGTATATCGACATCAATCAGGAAAAAAGAAGGGAAAGAATGAAAAAAAACTTGTGATATTGGGGTAAAGATTGTATTATGATAAGAGAAACAATTGCGAAACAATTGAAAAAACGGGGTAAAAAATATGGAGAAGAAAACGTACAAAAAAAGATGGGGCGACAAGAAAGATGCCAGGCTGATCCGCGGTGACGAACTGGATACCAACCATTATGTCATGCCGATGGTATGGCCAAACAGAACGGACTGCGAAGGCTATATTGCTGAAACAATAGACCTGACCGCTGTTGACACTTTTATTAAGGAAAAGAGAAAAGACGAGGCATATAGCGGCCTTTCGCTCTTTTCACTGATGCTTGCAGCACTTGGCAAGCTGGTTATCAACCGTCCGAAAATGAACCGCTTCTACAGACACAAACGCCTGTATGAAAGATATGATGTCTCTATCGGTTTCATAGTTAAAAAGAGTATGTCGGATGATGGCGAGGAAGGCCTTGCACAGCTTCTTATCGATCCTGATGATACGCTTCAGACGGTGCTTGGAAAGCTTACAAAGGAAATTGAAGCCAGACGCAGTGAGGAACTTGACAAAACATCGGATGACCTTCGAATCCTTATGAAATTCCCGCATTTCATAGGCAGAATGGTGCTCGGCTTTTTCAAGTGGTGGGATAATCACGGTCCGCTTCCGAAGAGTATAAGCGAGTCTGATATTTTCTTCAAATCGATAGCCGTATCAAATCTAGGCTCAGTCCGCATGAATGCTGCTTACCACCATTTGTCGAACTGGGGAACCAATTCCTTCTTTGTAGTAATTGGCGAAAAGAAGCTGCGTCCGTTCTTCAACCGTGACGGAAACGTTGAAATGAAGGACTCGATTGATATCGGCCTTACAATTGATGAGAGAATTGCGGACGGTTTCTATTTCTCAAAGACAATCCGTCTGTTCAAATACTATATGCAGCACCCGGAAGTGCTCGAAAAACCTTTTACCGAGCAGGTTGAGGAATAATATGAAAATTGCGGTAAGTGCCTGTCTGCTTGGAGAAAACTGCAAATACAGCGGCGGGAACAATTACAATGAAAAACTGAATAAATTGCTTGAAGGATATGACATTGTTCCTGTTTGTCCGGAGGTCTTTGGCGGCCTTCCGACACCCCGGGTTCCGTCCGAAATTGTGAACGGAAAGGTCATCATGAAAGATGGGACTGACGTTGACAAGGCCTTTCGAAAGGGCGCAAAAACCGCGCTTAAGAAGGTCCTTGACAACAATGTGTCTCTCTGTATTCTTCAGCCCGGAAGTCCAAGCTGCGGTACAAGGGAAATCTATGACGGCAGCTTTTCCGGAAAGAAAATTCCGGGAAAGGGTGTTTTTGCAAAAATGCTTGCAGATGCCGGAATTACTGCGTTTGACGCGGATGAAACGGAACAGATTTGCAGCTGTATGATTCAAAATAAGCTGTTTGAACTTTCTGACAGCGAATATGCTGACTTTCAGGCAAAGCTGACTCCGGGAATCGAGCGCTCAAATGTCATTGGAGTACGTGCCCCGGCTTTAAGAAAGCTTGCAAAGGAAATGAAGAACAGCTCTGTTGTTCCGGATTTTCTTACCTCGCTTCCGCACAGATATTATGATGAAAACATGCTTCATGGCTGTTTTATTTCCGAAATCAAAGATTATGAGACTGCCGTAAGAGAAGTTGACAATTTCCTGCCTTATGTTGATAACTGGGCAGTCTGTGATACCATGAAGCCAAAGGCATTTTCAAAGCGTAAGCCGGAATTGCTTGAGAAAATCAGGGAATGGGCGGCTTCAAAAGATGTCTATACATGCCGTTTCGGTCTTGAAATGTTAATGAATCATTTTCTTGATACGGAATTCACGGCAGAATACCTGGAAATTCCCGCATCTGTGCACAATTCTGATTATTATGTCAAAATGATGCAGGCTTGGTTCTTTGCGACCGCTCTTGCAAAGCAGTGGGATTCGACTGTACCGTATATTACGGAAAAGCGGCTTGACACGTGGGTGCACAATAAAACCATCCAAAAAGCACGGGAGAGTTTTCGAATTTCCGATGAGCAGAAAGAATATTTGAAAAAGAGGAGAATAACAAAATGACATTTGAAGAGAAAAAAGCGCAATATGCAAAACTGCTTGTCCGTGTTGGCGCTGCAGTAAGAGAAGGCCAGAAGGTCAGCCTTTCATGCCCGATTGAGGAATATGAATTTGGCCGTACGGTCATTAAGGAAGCTTATCTTGTCGGTGCTGCCGATGTTTCCGTTGACTGGGTTGACGATATCACTGCACGCCTGCGTTACGATTACGCTCCGCAGGAGGTTTTTGAGACATTTCCGGAGTGGGAATCCATGAAGAAAACTGCTTTTGCAAAGAATGATTATGCTTTCATTCATATTACCGGTTCGGACCCTGAAATTTTCAAGGGAATTGACCAGAAGAAGATGACCGCACGCCAGAAGGCAGCATTTGCCGCACTTCGCGAATACTACAAGATGCAGAGCACCATGGCTTTCAAGTGGACGGTTGCCGCCATTCCCACAAAGGCATGGGCTACAAAAGTTTTCCCCGGACTCAGTGCGGACGATGCCGTTGCAAAGCTCTGGGATGCTATTTTCAAGGCTGTCAGAATAGGGGACGGTGATCCCGTTGAAAAGTGGACGGAACACGCTGCCAACCTTAAGGCAAAATGCGAACAGCTGAACAAATGGCAGCTTAAGACACTTCATTATACCAACTCACTCGGAACCGATTTTACCGTCGGTCTTGTAGAGAATCATCGCTGGGAAGGCGGTGCTGACATTGACAAAGTGACAGGCGGGCCGTTCTTTGCGAATATGCCTACTGAGGAAGTATTCACCATGCCACATCGCGAAAAAGCAGACGGTGTGCTGTATTCAGCACTGCCTTTGAGCTACAGGGGCAGCCTTATTGAGAACTTCAAGCTTGTTTTCAAGAATGGTGAGGTTGTTGATTACGATGCCGAAAAGGGCAAGGATGTCTTAAAGAGCCTTATTGAGGACGATGAAGGCAGCAGGAGACTTGGTGAATGTGCGCTTGTTTCCTATCCTTCACCCATATCGGCACAGGGAATTCTTTTCCTTGAAACCTTGTTTGATGAGAATGCAACCTGCCATTTTGCACTCGGAAACTGCTATGAGACAAACCTTATAGGCGGACCGGAAATGGAAGAGGAAGAACTTAAGGCTCACGGCGGAAACATTTCCATGGACCATGTTGACTTCATGGTTGGTACGGCTGACCTGAAAATCACAGGTGTTACAAAGGATGATGAAACCGTTACAATTTTTGAAAACGGCAAGTGGGCATTCTGAGTAACGTGAACAGAAAAGCCGGATGCCGCAACATAAAAAATGCTGACATGAACTGACGGGACTGCTATGGATAAATCGGAACTACTTAAATATGATAATTTTGCTTTTGATTTGTACGGTACGCTGATTGACCTTCATACTGACGAATGGGCAACGGAAACGTGGGAAAAATGGCTTTCCTACCTTGACGGGAAGGGCAGAAAACATCCGCCTTTGGCAGATTTTCGCAAGGATTTCTTTGAACTTGACCGGGAATACAGGGAAAAGCCGACACCTTTTGAAAATCCGGAAATAGATGTGCTTGAGGTTTATGCGGAACTTTTTGAACGGTATGGAAACGGGTCGGTTAGGCCGGAAGAACTGTTTGAAGATTCCCATATGTTCAGGGTGTGCTCGATTGAGTATATCCGCCTGTTCCCAAAGGTTAAGGAATTCCTTGCTTTTCTTCATGAAAAAGGGAAAAAGGTTTTCCTCCTTTCTAACGCACAGCGTTCGTATACACTGCCTGAGCTTGAACAGTTCGGTCTGATTCCGTTGTTTGACGAGTATCTGATTTCGTCGGATTACAAATGCATGAAGCCTGACAAAGCCTTCTATAACGCTCTGACGGCCCAAAACGGCCTTGATAAGACTAAAACCGTTATGCTCGGCGATAATTATGAAAATGACTATTTGGGGGCAATCAACGCGGGATTAAGTGCGGTTCATCTTAGCGGGGAAAACGGCCCGGCTGTGTTTTACTCTGAGTTTCTATGCGAATGTAAGTAAAGGCGGCTTTTTCTTCCTGAAAAAAGAAAAAAGTTTTTAAATAATAGAATAATCTTTACTTTTTCGGAAAAATGAGATACTATACATGCTGATTGTAAAACCAATAAATTTACAAAGGAGTAATGATATGAATCTTTCACCTCTTCAGAAAGCAAGATACGGGTATGCTCCCAAGCTTCCCGGAATGCTTAGAAACGGTATCGCTGAGATTTGTGTTAAAGACGGCGCAGCAACATCAAGCGTAGCCGATCAGGACAAGATCAAGGCACTCTTCCCCAACACCTACGGTAAAAACGAAATCACCTTCCAAAAGGGCACAAACACTGCAGCTGCAAAGAAGCAGGTTGTGGGCGTAATCCTTTCCGGCGGACAGGCACCCGGCGGACATAACGTTGTATGCGGTCTTTACGATGCATTAAAGGCAGCTGACAAAAATAACGTTCTGTTAGGCTACAAGGGCGGCCCCAGCGGTCTTATCGAAGACAAATATATTGAGTTTGACGATGAATACATTAACATGTTCCGCAACACCGGCGGTTTTGATATCATCGGTTCAGGCAGAACAAAGCTTGAGACAGAAGAGCAGTTTGAAATCGTTACGGAAGTTGCAAAGAAGCACGGCCTTAACGCAATTGTAATCATCGGTGGAGATGATTCCAACACAAATGCAGCTGTTCTTGCTGAGTACATGGCTGCTCACAACACAGGCGTTCAGGTTATCGGATGCCCGAAGACAATTGACGGTGACCTTAAGAATGAGGATATTGAAGCTTCATTCGGTTTTGATACCGCTACAAAGACTTATTCAGAGCTTATCGGCAACATCGAAAGAGATGCCAACTCTGCTAAGAAATACTGGCACTTCATCAAGGTTATGGGCCGTTCCGCTTCCCACGTTGCACTTGAATGCGCACTTGAGACACAGCCCAACATCTGTCTCATCGGTGAGGAAGTTGCTGAGAAGAAGATGTCACTTGCACAGATTACCGCTCAGATTGCTGATTCTGTTGAAAAACGTGCAGCAAACGGAGATAACTTCGGTGTTGCAATCATTCCCGAGGGTATTGTTGAGTTCGTTCCTGAGTTTGGCGCTCTGATTAAAGAAATTAATGAGCTTCTTGCAGGCAAGAAGACAGAAGAGTTCAACGCTCTTCCCAACTGGGCTGCAAAGTACGCTTTCATCGAAAAAGGCCTTTCAAAGGATGCCATGGCTGTATTCGCACTCCTTCCCGAGTTTGTTCAGCAGCAGCTCTTCCTTGAGAGAGATCCTCACGGCAACGTTCAGGTTTCACTTATCGAGTCCGAGAAGCTTTTCTCAGCACTTGTAAAGGATGAACTTGCTAAGCGTAAAGCTGCCGGCACCTACACCGGTAAGTTCAGCGCACAGCATCACTTCTTCGGTTACGAAGGAAGATGCGCATTCCCTTCAAACTTTGATTCGGATTACTGCTATTCACTTGGATATAACGCATTTATGCTTATTTCCTACGGCTACACCGGCTATCTTTCAAAGGTTTCCAACCTTTCAAAGCCTGCTGAGGAGTGGGTTGCAGGCGGTATGCCCATCACCAAGATGATGAACATGGAAAGACGTAACGGTCAGGATAAGCCCGTTATCCGCAAGGCTCTTGTTGAACTTGACGGTAAGCCTTTCAAGTTCTTTGAGGCTAACAGAGCTGAGTGGGCTGTAAAGACATGCTACACCTATCCCGGTGCTATCCAGTACTACGGTCCCGCAGAGGTTTGCGATATCACCACCAAGACACTTGCACTTGAGAAGGGCTGATGGTTGACAATGGGGATGTTTCTCCGAAGTTGAATATTTATATGATTGCGAGGCTGTTTTTTTGAACAGCCTCGTTTTATATACATAAAATCGTTGAAAAAAGAAATGACACGTGTTATAATCAGAATTACAAGAGCTTTTACACAAATGCAAAAATTTTGGCCACTGAAAGTAAAACAAACAACAGAAACGGAGAAGATTATGCTTAAAACCTTAAAGGGTAAGTTGGTACTGATTGTAACACTTTTAATTGCTTTTTGTGTTGTAACTTCCAATGCGATTTCCATAAAGGAATCGGGTGACGCTATTCTTGAGGATCAGTTTGCGAATATGTCGATTCAATCAGAAAAGTATGCCGCAATGATATCAAGCTGGCTTGAAAAGGAAGTGCTTCTCATACAGGATGTTGCAAAAGCACTTGAAACACATGGAACGCTTACGGAGGCTACAATTAAAAGCGTTATTCCGACTTATATCAAAGGCAGAACAGAGCTCTTTAACATGTACTGCGGAAATGAGTCGGGCTTCTTCTACCAGAGCATAGAAGGTGCAGAACTTCCCGCTGATTTTGATGCACGCACCCGCGGGTGGTATAAGGCTGTAAAAGAAAGTGAAACATATACAATAACGGATCCTTATATCGATCTTGTAACCGGAAACATGTGTACATCAATTGCTGCGCCTGTTTTTGTGAACGGAGAATTTGCAGGCGTTGCGGGTATAGATGTCAGCATCAATACTATTACGGAGCTTGTTTCATCCGTTTCATACGGTGCAGGAATATATGGCATGCTTGTTGATTCTGCCGGGAATATCGTTGTTCATAAAAATAAAGATTATGAACCGAAGGAAGAACAGGTAACTTCAATAAAATCCGTTTCGGACAAGCTTGCAAAGAGCTTTGATAATCCCGACGGCGAAAATGTTGAATTCAAGGATTATGATAATATCAGCAAGCATCTGATTACTGCGAAAATTCCTGCCTGCTCCTGGGTTCTTGGAGTGGTAGCTCCACATAAGACACTTACAAATGCCAGTTATTCAACGGCAAAAATCACCATAAGCACGGCTCTTTTGACGCTTGTTATCAGTGTTGTTTCGATACTGCTTATTCTTCGTTATGAACTTGCTCCGGTAACCGGAATGATAAATGATGTCAAGAAACTTTCGGAAGGTGATATGACTTTTTCACCAAAGAAGAGCAGACGCAAGGACGAACTCGGGCAACTCCAGAATTCCATTGAATCGCTCAACTACACAATTACAGATGTAATAGATAAAGCCAATAAATCACTTTACAGTATTACGGAATACGATCTGACGGTTAAAAGACTTCCGGAATATCCGGGTGCCTTTAATGAGATTTCAGTTTCAATTAACAAAATTATTGATATGCTAAGAGATGTTATCTGTAACGTCCAGCAGGCTGCCGCACAGGTTAAGGCTGATGCGGAGCAGTTTACCAAAGTTGCAGAAAACTTGTCGCAGGGCACTTTTGCACAGGCGAATGCTGTTGCAAGCATAGGCGGGAATATGGATGAAATGGATATATCAATCCATAGGAATGCCGACAATTGCAACGAAGCCAAGAATAAGATGGAATCACTTGTTGAACTGGTTCGCAACGGAAATGTTGAGATGAATGAACTTTCAAAGGCTGTTGAAAGCGTCGAAAACATGTCGGAGGATATCAGGAAGGTTGTAGATTCTATTGACGGAATTGCTTTCCAGACAAACATTCTTGCGCTCAACGCATCGGTAGAGGCGGCCAGAGGAGGTGAGCACGGACGCGGGTTTGCCGTTGTTGCGGGCGAGGTAAGGAATCTTGCAGGTAAATCGGCAGAGGCAGCATCTGAGATAGCAGGCATGATCGAGAATTCGATTCAGAAGATAGAGGCCGGTTCGGTTATTGCATCGGATACGGCAGGAGAACTGAAAAAGATGGTCGGCGAAATCGATGAAATCGCCGGGATCATGGAAGAAATCGCCGCACAGTCCAAGGATCAGGCTGAGGCGGTCGGACAGGTCAACAGCGGTATCGAGCAGATATCCTCCGCGGTTCAGAACAATTCCGCCACCAGTGAGGAATGTGCAGCATCCAGCGTAGTTCTCTCTGATCAGGCACGCAACCTTGAGAAGCAGATTGCATTCTACAGAACCAGGTAGTATGCAACTGAGAGGTATTAAGATTTACGTCGTAGCCGCTCCACTACGTACAAATCGGCGGCTTCCCGTAAATAGGCTGTAGCATTCCTACGGCTTTGCTCATGAG
>JAZQNE010000092.1:0-11628 GCA_045627185.1 Lachnospiraceae bacterium | reverse complement strand
CTTGACAGAGCTGAATTACTGTTATAAGATTGCTTTATCAGTAATGATAAATACTGATTGGGGAGGTTTTATCCATATGATAAAACTGTTTACAAAGGGATCGGGAAAGCCTAAAATCTCTTTACTTACTTATTAAGAATGTAGCAATTAAAAAATAAGTTTACCGAATAGAAACTGAATGAGGAGGCAATAAAAAAATGAAAAACACAAAGAAACTGACACTGCTTCACAACAATGACCTTCATGGCGATTTTCTGGCTGAGAAAACCGAAGAAAAAGAAGTTGGCGGCATTTCACTGCTTTCCGGGTATGTTAATAAGGTGCGTTCGGAAGAGCGGAACGTAATCTATGCTATTGCCGGTGATATGTTCAGGGGGTCGGTAATTGATTCAGAGTACAAGGGAATGTCAACAATCGAAATTATGAATGCACTCGGCCCGGATGTTGCAACAATTGGCAATCATGAGGTTGACTACGGTATTTCGCATTTGCTTTTCATTGAAAAATGCGCCCAGTTTCCTATCATAAACGCAAACATCCAGATTAAATCAAATGGTGTGCGCCTTTTTGAGCCCTGCAAAATAATTGAAATTGACGGTATGAAGGTTCTTTTCATAGGCCTGATTACTGAGGAAATTCTTGCTGCAGCAAAGCAGGATGCTGTAGGATCCTTTATCAATACTGAAGAAGCGGCAGAGGCGGTAGGACGTATCTGCAATACTTATAATGCGCTTGATATTGATTTCACGGTGCTTCTGACTCACATCGGTATAGAAGAAGACAAGAAACTTGCGAACCTGCTTGATCCCGCATGGGGCGTTGACATGATTATCGGCGGACATTCACACACCTTTATGGATGCACCTGTTGTTGAAAATGGCATTATTATTGCACATGCCGGAACCGGAACAGACGCAATCGGCCGTTTTGACATTGTTGTGGACACTGACAATAACTGCATTGATTCCTATACATGGGAATTTGTGCCCGTAAACAACCATACGTCAAGCCGTGACCTGCAGCTTGAGGAAATCATTAAGAAATACAAGACCGAAACAGATAAGAAATACCAGCGAATAATTTCACATTTCACAAAGAAACTGACTCATCCCCAGAGAAATATGGAAACAGCCCTCGGAAATCTTTTCGCAGATATTTTTGAGGAGAGCCTTGGCGTAGATATTATGCTGTGTGGCTCGGGCAGCATCCGTACTGAGGAAATGGGCCCTATTGTAACATTCGGTCTGCTTTGTGAGAGCTTCCCCTACGATGACGGCATTTACCTGATTAAAGTAAGCGGTGCAATACTTAGAAAGATGATGCTGTACATTCTGCGTGATGATGCATTCCTTGGTCATACGGAGTTTTATCAGGTATCAAAGCGCCTTAAGATGGTTTACAGCAAGTCAGAGCATGCATTTAAATCATTTACCTTTGACGGAATTGAAATTGACGATGACCAGCTGTTCACCATGGGTGTTCAGAACTTCCACTTTGCCAATATTGAGGATTTCATGAATGTAACCTACAAGGAACTTGAGGCTGTTCAGAAGCCCAGAGTTATTGCTACATCATGTGTGAACATACTTGAGGAATACCTTACATCACATGGAAATCTTTCACGTGAAGTTGAAGGCAGAATCACCGTTATTGACTGAATAACATAAAATAAGTGCCTCAGATATATGTTTTGTAGTCAATAGGATTCAAACCACATGTCTGAGGCACTTATTCCAAAATAAAACGGAGCCGGTGGGATTCGAACCCACGAGGCGTTGCCGCCTACCTGATTTCGAGTCAGGGCCGTTATGACCGCTTCGATACAGCTCCAAATGCAAAACGTATTGTATCATATTGTGTTTATTTGTGCAACAAAAAAGAAAATAAAAAGAATGTATTTTGCGGAAGATTGTCTGAAAAGGCTTTCCAAGGCGGAAAATGTGGAAAATGAAAACAAATATTGATATGACAAAGGGAAAGATGATGCCCCTTGTTTTGAAATTTGCTTTGCCTGTTCTGTTTGCAAACATACTTCAGCTTCTTTATACGGCAGTAGATACATGGGTTGTAGGCAATTACTGCACAAAGGAAGCACTGGCTGCAGTCGGGACAAGCTCGCAGCCTGTTGAAATCTTTCTGCACCTTTTTACGGGCCTTTCGGGTGGTGTAACAATAATAGTTGCACAGGCAGCCGGTGCAAAAAACAAAGAAAAAATCATACAGACGGTTGCTACGGCATCGGCTTTTCTGTATGTTGTCGCAGTTCCGCTTACTATACTTGGTTTTTTTCTTGGCGGTTATGTGCTTAAACTTATGCAGGTGCCTGCAGATGCTTTTGATTATGCGCTGACATATATGAAAATCCTGTTTCTCGGAACACTCGGAAGCCTTGGTTACAACATGAATGCCGGTATTCTCAGAGGAATGGGAGACAGCGTTTCATCGCTTGTATTCCTGATTGTGTCTGCCGTAATGAATGTTATTCTTGACCTGCTTTTTACGGCATATCTTGGAATGGGTGTATTCGGGGTTGCCCTTGCAACAATAATAGCCCAGTTCGTAAGCTGGTTTGCAAGCATGATATATCTCAGATTGAAGTTTCCGGAAGTGAATTATACACCTCTTCCGCGAAAAATTGACGGGCAATGCCTCAGGGATGAACTCAGAACGGGCCTTCCGCTTGGCTTTAACAATTCAGTTTACTCTGTCGGGCATATGCTTATGCAGACTGTTGTAAATATGCAAGGCGTTGATTTTGCTGCAGGTGCGGCAGCGGGCACAAAGGTAATATCGTTTGCAACGCTTGCAACAACGGCATTCTCACAGGCTGCCATGACTTATGCGGGTCAGAATTTCGGTGCGAAGGATACTGTCCGCCTCAGAAGAGGACACCTGAGGATTCCGCTGTTTTCAGGGCTTATATCACTTGCAGCCGGACTTGCGGTTACATATTTTGCTCCTGAGATTGCAGGTATTTTCAAAAAAGATTACCGTGTAATCTATTATGCGGCAAGATATGTACGTGTTGTGCTGCCATTCCACTGGTGCTATGCCATTTTTAACGGAATCATCAATTACGCGCATGGTGTGAAAGAAATAAAATATCCCACCATCATCAATGTGCTTGCCCTTTGGGCAGTTCGCATACCGGCAGCATTTATTCTTGATGCATGCGGGTATGGCGGCTATTGTATGGCGGGAATTTCAATAAGTTTTGTATGCGGTATGGTTGGAATGCTTGTATACTATGTCACCCCAAGGTGGAAACGAATACTGAACGGACAGACATATTCCGCATGAAACACAGTTGATAATCAGGTATTGTTAATCATATTAATCAGGCTGATAACATAATACTCCGCAACCATGTTTTCCGGCATCTTTCCGGACTTAAAATCCTTTTCAAGTTCTATCCCGAGCTCTGCGGCCTCGCGGAGCTTTTCCAACGGCATATTCCTGCACTGCGCAACATATTTGTCAGCGGGATATTGCTTTATTCCGAGTGCCGATGCAACATCATAGGAATTACGGCCATTTGCTATTAGGTCTTTTGCAAGCAGAAGATTATTAAAATGAGAAGTCAGACGGTACAGTATCCCTGCAGGCTTTTCACGAAGCCTGACCATTGTCCCGTAATGCTTTAAGGCGGCATCTTTGTTGCCCTGTGCAACAGCATCAGTCAGGTCGAAAATACGGCCGCTTATCTGACGGACACAGACGGTGTCTATATCCTGAGCGGTAACTTCCGTGCGTCCCATTGTAAATGCAATGAGCTTTTCAAGCTCATTACAGAGATTCTGCATGTCGTAGCCAACTGTTTCAAGAAGATAGGCAACATCTTTTTCACGGATGGCACGCCCATCCTTTTTAAGACGGGTGGCAACAAAAACACGCAGGTCTTTTTCATCGGGGCCGTTCATTTCACAGGCGGTTCCTGCTTCATTTACGGCTTTATACAGGACGTTTCTCTTGTCAACTTCAGTTTCGGTAAAAATAACAGTAGTTGTTTCAGGCAACTCTTTGACCCAGGCGGCAAGCTGCTTTCCGACTTCACCTGCAGACTTGAACAGCCCTGTGCCGTCAAGCAGAATAACTCTGTGGTCGGCAAAAAAAGGCAGAGTATTGCCAATTGACATAACCTCAGCCCAGTCAACAGCCTTGCCCTCGAATGCATTGAAGTTCATATCATCAGACCCGCAGAGAAGAGCCTCCTTAAGCTTCCCCCGATACTGTGTCACAAGATAACGTTCGCTTCCGAACAGAAGGTAACTTGACTTAAATGTTTTATTTTTAATATCTTCAATAAGTCTTTTCATAAATTGAATTATACTGAATCAAACCCCATAAAGCAAGTAGCGTCTTGAAAAAACAGACCTCCTTGCGGGAAAGCGGACATGTCGCTTTTGAGAATAAAAAAACAGAGCCGTATGCACGACTCTGTCCTGTTTGTTTTTTGATTATGCCATCTGGTTAACAGCTTTGGTAAGCTGAGAAACCTTATGTGCTACAGCATTCTTATGAAGAATACCCTTTGCACCGGCCTTATCAAGTGCTACAACAGCATTCTTAAGAGCTTCAGCAGCAAGATTCTTGTCGCCGGCAGCCACAGCAGCAGAAACCTTCTTAACTAAAGTCTTAATTTTGGATTTTACCATTTTGTTACGTAAAGTCTTTGTCTCGATAACGAGAATACGCTTTTTAGCGGATTTAATGTTTGCCAAAATTTCCACCTCCCTTTCTGAAATTCCGCGTAAGCCCTTTGCAGTCGTTCCTTTGCAGAGCAGCTTGCGGTTAGGGTCGCATGATTTGTCTGGGGATCCGGACACGGACGTTCCACCAAACATACAAAGGGTATTTTAGACCTCAGCTTCACTGTTGTCAAGCAGAAAATAGTTTTTTTTGAGATTTTTGAATAATAGGCCGCCGCATTCTCGTGACTTTAGTCGTGTGAGGTTCACACGGTTTTAAGATAACAGGCGGGAATTCCCGTCTGTTATCGTAGATAATTGAGTTCATAACATATTTTGCGTTATTTATGACTGCTATTTTTAAAAAAAGTAGATTTATTTATCGGAATAATATATAATTTAAATGTTCGGAGCTGCTCCGGCAAATACGCATTAAAGGAAGGTAGAATATGTTTGATAGTTCTGTATTTACCGTAAATGAGACTAATTTGAAATCACGTATTGATCAGGCGAACTTTTACCTGGTTGAATATGAAAAGGAAGTAGCACTTGCGCAGGGAGCATCCAATGCCAATTTCCGCAATAAAGAAGATGCGCTCGGCCGAGTCAAGGTTCTTGTTGAGTATGCACCGGATGATGAAAGGGTAAAAGAACTTTACGCCAGAGCAAAAGCCTGCGTTAAGGGCGGTGCAGGCAACATTTCCGAGGTTGATCCTGCCATGACGAAATATCTGGAGGATGAAGAAAATCTTCGCAGACACTTTGCAGAAGTTAGTGAGAAAGCTTGGAACAAGCTGCTTGAAGAACATACCGAGGGCCGTCTGGAACGCATGATTCCTGCTCCCGATCCCAATAAATACATTATTGACGATCTGATGGGCAAAATTGTTATCCTTGATAATGTTCGCTATCCGGACAATCAGTTTGTCGGAACTGCAGGCGAATATGTCTGGGTTGGTAAACGTTCGGAAGGTATGTATTTTATTAAAATTGACAGCCGCGACTGGCTCGGACCGTATGAGGCAGTTAAGAGATATCGCCGTCAGGTAGATACAACCATGATGGATGTTAAGGAATGGTCAATAATCGGAACAATTACGAACTTTGCATGCGAAAGCCCTGATGCCGGAGAAAATAAAGTTCTTGCACCCGTAATGGGCTGGGAAGTTACCCCTATTGCATTATATGTTCCCGGACACGTAATGGCAGTTTATGATGCGAACGGCGAACACACCGGACGTTTCATAGATGAAGAAAAAGTTCCGGAAATGAAAGAAGCATGGTACACCGTTAAGGAAGTGCCTGCTGATGTTACTCCCGAAAGACTTGTTGAGATTTATGTCAGTGCAATAAAGGAAAAGAATTTCGACCTTTACATGAATTGCATTGATCCTTCCAGAAGACAGAGCCCTACTCAGATGGATCTTGTTAATTATTACTGGGATCTGCATCAGGAACGTTTCCACGGAGAATATATCCACGCAAATGTTGATGCTGAAAAGACCGAAATTAAGGTTACCAAGGGATTTGATAATAACAGCATAGACAATTTCTTCCTTGATGATGATGATATCGCTAAGATTCAGAAAGCATCGGGAGATAAGGAAGAAGAGGCTACCGTTCAGACTGTTGCACTTGATAAGAACGGAAAGCAGCTCGGAAGGCCTATTAAACATACTCTGAAGCGCACAAATAACGGCAGATGGTACGTTTTCAACTATGAACTCAGATTCTGATACGGAGGATAAAAAATGGATTTTAGTGAAGAATTAATTCAAGAGGAAGAACAATATCAACAGGGACAGGTTAAAAAGAACGGAGACCTGCTGAGTCTTGCCAAAGATTTCAAGGCTGCCATTGGCGAAGAATTGAAATATATCCAAAGATGTGAGGAAGGCACCGGCTATTCGGAAGCTGAGACGTCAATCAAAAGACTTTATGAAATTATTACTCACAGCAGTCCATTCATTAAGTTCTGGAATGCAAACGCGTATCTGAAGAATTCCAAAGAGATGGATACCTACATGAATGCTGATGACGGTATTGACAAGATCGAAAAAAGAAATGTTCAGAATATGGTAGGCTTCATGAAGCAGATAAACGGTTTTCATCTGGATCTTATGGCATTTTTCCAGGACTGTATTAATGCCTGGTTTAAGAATGCATTCAAGCTTTTCCGTGCGGATGCCGAGCTGAGAGAACTGCTTAATGAGACATCTGTGGATACTATATCCGATGCATTTACCGAGTTTTTCAAAATCTATGACGGTTACTATAATTACAGCGCTTACAGAAAAAAATTCGGAAGAACCGGTAATGAACATTTGGAAATTGAAAAAGATGATGTTTTGGTTTTGATGCATTCTGAGCTTAGCAAGACAAGAAGCCTGAAGGATTTTATGGATGCTCCGGACCAGGTCAATTGTTATGCATTAAATTTCCTGTCGAGTGTAGACCTGAAAACCTTTGCCGTAAGTTATAATTATAGACGTAACAAGAGCGATTATGAAGCTGCCAGGGCTAAACTGGAAGCAATAAATGAAGAATCCCGTGCAGTCAAAGGTGCCTGCGTTGATGAGGCGACTACAACCGTTTATAACGGACTTAGGTCAATATACCTTGAATTTGCAGCATTTTTTGATAAAGTATTTAAGATTTTTGAGGAACTTGAAGATGCCGAAACAGCACCTTATCGTATTTTCAGACTTGAGAAGCACTTAAAGGATGATGCGAAAAGATGTAAGCTTGGCGATCTGTACGGCAGATGGGAGGATGGAACAAACTTCTTCCCTGTCGTTAAAAATATGGGAGCGAGTCTCAAAAATGCGGCTGTTGAGCTGGCATATTATAATCCCTGATACTGCCATGCGGCATAAATGTTTCTCTTAACAAAAAACAGTGAATCAGTACCGTCGGTATTTGTTAAGCCCAAAAGGCAAAACATTCCGACGGTACTTTTTTGTGCAGAAGTTTCTTGTTTCTCCATTGTTTTTGTGGTAAAATGATATTTTGTATAAGAATGCAAAAAAGGGGACGGAATAATGTCATCTATTGATCAAAATAAAATAAGAAATTTCTGTATCATTGCGCATATAGACCACGGCAAATCAACTCTTGCCGACCGCATCATTGAAATGACCGGCGTTCTCACAAGCCGTGAAATGCAGGCGCAGGTGCTTGACAATATGGACCTGGAGCGCGAGCGCGGAATAACAATCAAGGCACAGACCGTGCGTGCGGTTTACAAGGCGCTTGACGGGGAGGAGTACATCCTTAACCTGATTGATACACCCGGACACGTGGATTTCAATTATGAGGTTTCGAGAAGCCTTGCAGCCTGTGAGGGTGCTGTTCTTGTTGTTGATGCGGCACAGGGAATTGAGGCCCAGACACTTGCTAACGTTTATCTTGCAATTGACCATGACCTTGAAATCCTTCCGGTTATTAATAAAATCGACCTTCCGAGTGCCGAACCCGAACGTGTAATTAATGAAATCGAGGATGTAATCGGCATCGAAGCAAAGGGTTGCCCGCAGATTTCCGCAAAGAACGGAATAAACATTCAGGATGTTCTTGAGCAGATTGTCAAGCGTGTTCCGGCTCCGAAGGGTGACAAAAATGCACCGCTTAAGGCCTTGATTTTCGACTCTGTATACGATTCCTACAAGGGCGTTATTGTATTTATCAGGGTTATGGAGGGTACGCTTACAAAGGATTCCGTTATCCGTATGATGGCAACCGGCGCAGAGGCAGAGGTTGTTGAGGTTGGAACGTTTGCGCCCGGCCAGTTTATTCCTTGTGATGAGCTTGCAGCCGGCAGCGTAGGTTACGTTACGGCAAGCCTTAAAAACGTGAAGGATACGCGCGTGGGCGATACCGTCACCGATGCAAACCGTCCGTGTGCCGAGGCACTTCCCGGTTACAAAAAGGTTCTGCCCATGGTTTATTGCGGCATGTATCCTGCTGACGGTGCTCATTATCAGGATTTGCGCGATGCGCTTGAAAAGCTTCAGCTGAACGATGCTGCTCTTCAGTTCGAGCCGGAAACATCGATTGCACTGGGATTCGGCTTCAGATGCGGCTTCCTTGGACTTTTGCTTCGTGACATCATTCAGGCACGACTTGAACGCGAATATGACCTTGATCTTGTAACAACCGCTCCGAGCGTTATTTATAAGGTTTATAAAACGGACGGAACGGTTGTTGAGATTACAAATCCCACAAACCTTCCTGACCCGTCGGAAATCGAGCATATGGAGGAGCCGGTGGTTTCAGCGGAAATCATGGTTTCAACAGAGTTTGTCGGCTCAATTATGAAGCTTTGCCAGGAGCGCAGAGGCGTATACCTTGGCATGGAATACATGGAAGCAACGCGTGCTCTTTTAAAGTACGAGCTTCCGCTTAATGAGATTATTTACGATTTCTTTGATGCCCTCAAATCCCGTTCAAAGGGCTATGCATCGTTTGATTACGAGCTTAAGGGCTACCAGAAAACTGAGCTTGTTAAGCTTGATATTCTCATCAATCATGAGGAAGTGGACGCGCTGTCATTCATTGTCTTTGCAGGCAATGCTTATGAGCGCGGCAGACGTATGTGCGAGCGCCTTGAGAAGGAAATTCCCAGACAAATGTTTGATGTTCCCATTCAGGCGGCCATCGGTTCAAAAATCATTGCAAGAGAAACTGTCAAAGCCCTTCGCAAGGATGTCCTTGCCAAGTGTTACGGCGGCGATATTTCCCGTAAGAAGAAACTTCTTGAAAAACAGAAGGAAGGCAAAAAACGTATGCGCCAGGTCGGCAACGTAGAAATCCCGCAGAAAGCATTCATGAGCGTACTGAAGTTGGACGACGAAGCGTAAAGAAAACGACGAGGCGTTAAAAAAATGACGAGGCGTTAAAAAAATGCGCCTAGGATGGCGCATTTTTAGCCGAGTTCCTTGCAACTTGTTGCAAGGATACCTTGCTTTTAGCGGAGTTCCTTGCTCTTTAGCGCCGTTCATCGCAAGCTATGCTTGCGATGATTCCTTGTTTCTACTTTTTTAGCCGAGTTCCCAAAAGGAGTATTTATGGACCTACGAGTAAACTTAAGAGCGGTCGATGTTCTCAGAAAAATCTCGGCCGGAAATACTACGAATATTAATTTTGTTAAGTTCGAGCCCTGGAAGAAACGTTTTCCGGAAGATGCCCTGTATAAGCAGGCTTTCCCGCGTTCAACCCCTGAGGAGCAGGGCCTTTCATCGAAACTTATTTCTGATTTTCTGACGGAACTGTCATGTACGCCCGAATCGTGCGTGCATTCCTTTATGATGCTGAGAAACGGCAATGTTATAGCAGAAGGCAGTTTTGCTCCTTATAAGCAGGAAATGTGGCATATTTCAAATTCGCTTTGCAAGAGCATAGTATGTCTTGCGGTCGGAATTGCCATTGGTGAGGGCAAACTTAAGCTTGACGATAAATTAAATGATCTTCTGAAAAACCGCAAGGTGCCGGTATCTGCAAAGCTCAAGAAGGATATCACCGTTAAGCATCTGCTCACTATGACAAGCGGCCTTTACGCAAATGAAAGTGTTGCCGCAACAGAAAATGAATGGACAAAGGTGCTTCTTGAGAGCGGTCAGCGTTTCACACCCGGCACGAAATTCCATTATAACAGCATGAACACTTACCTTCTTTCCGTAATTCTTAAAGAAGTTACGGGTGAAGGCCTTATGGATTATATCAGGCCACGCCTGCTTGAGCCCATGGATATTGAGGATATCGCCTGGGAGAAGTCACCGGAAGGCATTGAAAAGGGCGGCTGGGGCATGTATATCACCCTTGAGGATATGGCCAAGTTCGGACAGCTCTGCCTGCAGCGCGGTGAGTGGAACGGAAAACAGCTTGTGCCCGCCAAATGGATTGAAGAAATGGCAAAATTCCGTATCGACAGCACCGGCGGTAAGGGAATGTACGGCTACGGCTACCAGGTATGGCTTGGAAAACGTGCGGGCTCATTCATTTTCAACGGTATGTTCGGCCAGATAATTTACGTGATTCCTGACCTCCAGATGGTATTTGCTTTCACCGGAGGAAGTGAGAATCTGTATCGTGATAATGCAACTAATTTCCTTATTGAGAAATATTTTGATGAGCATTTTTCCGCAGAAGCCCTCAAACCGGACCCTTATGCGGTAAAAGCACTCAGAAAGCAGTGCCAGACCATTGCGTATCGCCCGTCTGATGTTTACATGACGGAGAAATACGGTTTAACGCTTCGAAACTGTGGCTGCAGGGACATGCGACTTAACGCGCTCAGACTTTGCGACAGACATTATGCAACCCCGATTGAGACGGTTGGCCTGATTCCGATGTACATGCAGTGCATTCACAACAATTATTCAAAGCGTATCTCAAAGATGAGCTTTCTGAATCTGAATGATAAGTTTCATCTTGAAGTTACGGAAGCTGAGGAAACCAACACAATTCCCGTTGGCTTTGAAGAGCCGGAGTACTCGATTATCCATGAAAACGGTGAAGAATTCAATGTTGCGGTCACCGGTACGATGGATGTTAATGAGGATCGTGAGACCATTCTGAAAATAGCGATTCACTTCATTGAGACAGTAAATGTGCGTATTATCAAGTTCCGTTTCACGAACCGTTTTACATACGTGAAGTTTTATGAGACGCCCAGTGTTGAGATGATTCTTGACAGCATTGATTCATTTGCACCCAAGCTCGGCGGCACCTCAACCATGCTTAACAATGCTATAAACAAAATCGATCCGGACATTACAGAAGCCGTTGTGCGGTATGCACTTGAGCCGAAGCTTGTACTGACGGAAATAGAGGATGAAGGCCGGAATTCGTAAGAAATTCGGAATAGTTTATGATATAAGGGTAACCCCATGAAAAAACCGCTTGAACTCTATATTCATATTCCATTTTGCGTCCGCAAATG
>JAZQNE010000091.1:0-18945 GCA_045627185.1 Lachnospiraceae bacterium | reverse complement strand
TGCCATAAAAGGAATCATGGGAGCAGCTGCCTTAGCCACCGTTACAAGTGCGGTGTAAAGGGTCATGTATGCATTGATCTTATCCTGCTCCATTCCCTTTGCCCAGAAACGTTCACGTGAACGACGAACATACCAGTTACTCATGTCATCCACAAAATCATCAAGTGCACGACCAGCTTCAGGAATACGATAATTTTCAAGGTTCGTATCCACATCCTTAACCATGGTGTTCATCTTTGAAAGAAGCCACTTATCCATTACGGGAAGCTTGTCATATTCAAGCGTGTATTTTGATGCGTCAAAATCACCGATGTTTGCGTAGAGTACAAAGAAAGCATAGGTGTTCCATAAGGTACCCATGAATTTTCTTTGTCCTTCAAGCACCGTGTCTCCGGCAAATCTGTTGGGAAGCCATGGAGCTGAATTGGTATAGAAATACCATCTGATTGCATCTGCGCCGTATTTTTTCAAGGCATCAAAAGGATCAACGGCGTTGCCCTTTGACTTACTCATCTTTTCACCGTTCTCATCAAGCACCAGACCCAAAACAATAACGTTTTCATAAGGTGCCTTGTTGAACAGAAGCGTACTTTCAGCCATCAGTGAATAGAACCAGCCTCTGGTCTGGTCTACTGCCTCAGAAGTGAACTGAGCCGGGAACTGTGCCTCAAATTTTTCTTTATTCTCAAAAGGATAATGATGCTGAGCAAAAGGCATTGCACCCGAATCGAACCAGCAGTCAATAACTTCCGGAACGCGATGCATGGGCTTTCCGCACTTAGGACAGGGAATAGTAACAGCATCGATATAGGGACGATGAAGCTCAACCTTTGCATTTACAGGATTGCCCGAAAGCTTTGCAAGCTCCTCACGGCCGCCTACACACTCGCGGTTTCCGCACTCGCACTCCCAGGTGTTAAGAGGTGTGCCCCAGTAACGGTTACGGGAAATAGCCCAATCCTGAATGTTCTCAAGCCAGTTACCGAAACGGCCCTTGCCGATTGATTCGGGGATCCAGTTTACGGTGTTATTATTTGCAACAAGGTCATCACGTACGGCAGTTTCGCGAATGTACCATGATTCGCGTGCATAGTAGATAAGAGGTGTGTCACAGCGCCAGCAGTGAGGATATTCATGCTCAAACTTAGGAGCATCAAACAAAAGTTTTCTGGCTGAAAGATCCTTAATCACCTCAGGGTCGGCACTTACGGCACCTTTCTCAATTTCAGACTGGGTAGGCTTGCAGCGCATTCCACCGAACGGTGTTTCAGCAAGCATAACACCCTTCTCATCAACCATCTGAACAAGAGGAAGGTCATAATTACGGCCTACGTTGGCGTCGTCTTCACCAAAAGCGGGTGCGATATGTACAATGCCGGTACCGTCTGTCATGGTTACATAATTATCACATGTAACATAGAAGCCCTTCTTGCCCTGCTTGTCAGCAGCTGCCTTTGCGCAGGTATAAAGAGGCTCATATTCTTTTCTTTCAAGGTCTGTGCCCTTATAGGTTTCAAGCACTTCGTAAGCCTTTTCGCCATTCTCCGAAAGTTTTCCGAGAACAGTATCAAGCAGTGCTTCTGCCATGTAATATGTATATCCGTCAACAGCCTTTACCTTGCAGTAAGTATCATCAGGATTTACGCAGAGCGCAACGTTTGAAGGAAGTGTCCAGGGTGTGGTTGTCCATGCAAGGAAATATGCATCTTCACCAACAACCTTGAAACGAACAATGGCAGAACGCTCCTTAACAGTCTTATAGCCCTGTGAAACCTCTGCGGAAGAAAGAGGCGTACCGCAGCGGGGGCAATAAGGAACAATCTTAAAGCCCTTGTAAAGGAGGCCCTTGTTCCAGATTTCCTTAAGAGCCCACCATTCGGACTCAATGTAATTGTCATCATAGGTTACATAAGGGTCGTCCATATCAGCCCAGAAGCCTACTGTTCCTGAGAAGTCTTCCCACATGCCCTTGTATTTCCATACGGATTCTTTACATTTCTTAATGAAAGGCTCCATACCGTATTTTTCAATCTGATCCTTGCCATTAAGACCAAGAAGCTTCTCAACTTCAAGCTCTACGGGCAGACCGTGTGTGTCCCAGCCGGCTTTGCGGGGAACCATATAGCCCTTCATCGTACGGTAACGGGGAATCATATCCTTAATTACACGTGTCAGAACATGGCCGATATGGGGCTTGCCGTTTGCTGTAGGCGGACCGTCATAAAATGTATAAACAGGGCAGCCTTCACGCTGTTTCATGGACTCGCGGAAGATGTCCTTCTGTTTCCAGAACTCCAGAACTTCACGTTCTCTTTCAATAAAGTTCATATCACTCGAAACTTTTTCGTACATAGCTTAATCTCCTACTTTTGTGATATATCGTTAATCTGTGTTATTCTACCTCAAAAATCAAAAAAAGTAAAGCCCATCCCTCTTCTTTAGGCGTGATTTTGTCGTTCCGTATCAAAATTCACCACAAAATGGCAAGCCATAGTAGGGTGTACCTCTTTCCCTTAATGATTTTTGCAAACCACAGATATATTTTTGTGTATTTTTTATACGAAAACGGAATATTGCTTGATTTTTTCACAGTTCGTGTGCTATAATCAATTATGTATTTTTATGCCTATTTTTTCAGGAGATAAGCCATGACAGACGAATCAGCTGCAACCTTATTAATTGTAGACGATGACACTTCTTCAAGAACAATTCTGAAGTCAATTTTTTCAGGACGATATAACCTGATTGAGGCCGCAAACGGCAGTCAGACGCTTGACTACCTGCATCGCGGAAAACTGCCCGATCTTGTTATCCTTGACCTCAATATGCCTGATGTAGATGGTTTCGACGTTCTTGCCGAAATTCAGAATGACCCTGCTTATCACCACATCCCTTTTATCGTAATTACGGCAGACAACGCTTCTCAGACGAGAAACAAGGCTCTGTCCCTTGGTGCTGTCGAAATTCTTACCAAACCTTATCATCCTGACAGCATTCTTCTTCGCGTAAACAATATTCTCTCTTCAATAGATGCCGCCAAAAATAAAGTTGCAGAGCAGATAAAAAATGAACTCAGCGCCCCTCCCGTTCCCTCAGATGGCAGCGCATGGGGAAAAGCCGAGTTTTCCGATGCAGTATCGCGTTATTTAAGGCTTCACCCCGATGAGAATTTTATTCTGGCCCGTTGGGACATCGCACACTTCAAGCTTTTCAACGAAACCTTCGGAATGGAGGCAGGCGACACTCTTCTGCGCTCAATTGATGACCGTTTTGCCGAAGCCGTTAACAAATCAGGCAACCATGGTCCGGTCTTCTACGTTCGCTGGGAAGCCGATCATTTTGTAAGTCTTTGGAACGAAGAAGGGTTTAATCCCGACAAACTTTACAGATTCACACTTCAACAGGTAGAATCATGCTTTACCGGTTTTGATTTTTCAATCAAATACGGTTTTTATAAAATAACCGATCCCTCTCTTGCCGTAGCAACCATGTGTGACCGTGCAAACCTTGCGCTTCGTGCCGCCAAGCAGAAGTATGACGTTCATTTCATCTGGTACGATGACAGTATGCGCAGCCGTATTGTTGAAGAGCAGGAGCTTGCATCATCCATGAAGCATGCACTCCGCTGCGGAGAATTCATTGCTTACTATCAGCCTCAATACAACTACGACAGCGGTGAATTAATTGGCGCAGAAGCGCTTGTCCGCTGGAAATCTCCCGAAAAGGGCCTAATTTCTCCCGGTTCATTTATTCCGCTGTTTGAAAAAAACGGTTTCATTACTGAGGTCGACCTTTACATTTGGGAAGAGGTTTGTAAACAGATTCGACAGTGGATTGATGCCGGCCTTCAGCCGCCGCCAATCTCCGTAAATATGTCGCGTCGTGATCTGTATGAACCGAATCTTGTTGCCAAAATTCAGAATATCATTGAAAAATACAATTTAACAGCGGACCGGCTGCATATAGAAATCACTGAATCCGCGTATATGGATAACCCTGAGCAGTTGCTCGAAGTTGTTGAGAAGCTTCAGTCTCTGGGCTTTCACATCGAAATGGATGATTTCGGCTCAGGCTACTCGTCTCTCAACACCCTCAAGGATGTTGCCGTTGACATGCTCAAGCTTGACATGAAGTTCGTGGCGGAATCAGCAAATAACAGCCGTGGCGGAAGTATTCTGAGCTCAGTTGTTCACATGGCGCACGCCATTAATCTGCCTGTTATAGCAGAAGGTGTTGAAACCAAGCAACAGGCCGATTACCTCAAAACCGTTAACTGCCTGTATATGCAGGGTTATTACTTCTCAAAACCACTTCCGGAAGCAGATTTCACGGAAATTCTCGCCTTAAAGGGCAAAGGCCCTGTGCGTGAGAAACTTTTCCAGAATGTCGTAGATAACACCGTAGATTTCCTTGACGGCTCAACTCAGGCCACGCTGCTGTTCAACAGTTTCATTGGCGGAGCAGGCATTATTGAGTACGAAAACAAGCTTGTGAACATACTCCGCCTCAATGACCGTTTCTTTGAGGAAATATGCATTCCGCGACAGGTTTTCTGTAAGTCGGACGTCAACATCATCCATTATTTTGATGACCAAAGCAAAATTAATGTTATAAATACCATTGACAAGGCCATCCTGACAAATTCCGAAGCCTTCTGCGAAGTATGCTTTGTTCCGGAGTCGGACGGTTTTGACAGGCAGTGGATTGAAGTCCGTTTCCGTTACCTGGCAAAGAAATTCAGCAGCCAGATTCTTTACTTTACCGTAACAAACAAGACCAACGATAAAATCCTTCAGCAGGCCCTTACCGAATCCAAGAAACGGACGGACGAAATCCTCCGCTTCGTTCCGGGCGGTCTGGCAGAGTTTGTTGTTAAAGACAAGGCCTTCATACGCAAATATATCAGCGAATCCGCAGCCGCCATTCTGGGCTACGAAAACCTCAACGCTAAGCAGGTAAACATCCTGGCACATGCCACCGCCAAGGTAAACCCCGATGACAAAAAACTGGTTACGAAAATTATAAAAAATGCCATTGCGCACAAAAAGCCTTTTTCAGCCGATGCCCGAATCATCGCGCCAAACGGCGCTGTTCGCTGGGTTAATCTTACCGCCAATCCGATTGAGAGCAGTACCGAATTGAGATACTACGGTATTTATACCGATATCACACGTCAGAAAGCGTTGGAAATGCTACAGGAAACCGAGTCCGATGACAGAACAATCGTAACATCGGACAAGGGCGGGATTATGCTTGGAGCATGGAAGAGTTATTGTGCCACAACACCTGATTATGTTTCAATCAAGGATCTTAATTCGAATTACCTATGCTGTTCGGACAAGTTTGCCCAGTACTGCGGCTTGAAAAATGCAAGTGACATCATTGGTTTGTCTGACTTTGATATTGCAGAAAGTCCTGCTGAGGCCAACCGCTATATTCAAACGGATTTGCAGGTTATATCAAGCGGAAAGCCTCTTGAAAACATAATGGAAGCAATTGTCGGCCCGGATGGCGAAACTCATCTGTTCTCAAACAGCAAGTATCCAATTCTTAATCCCGATGGTCAGATAATAGGCGTCTTAGGTGTTGCAAGAGATGTCACAAACGCCCATCTTCTTGAGGAGTACAAGCTTGCGCTCGGCTCAAGTGGCAAGCACATCTACCGGTATACCGTTAAAGACCGTGCTTTCCACGATATCGAAGAGATTGACGGCGTAATCGCCCCCATAAGCTTTGTTGGCGCACCCGAGCAGGTTGTGGAACAGGGAATCATCGTCAAAGGTCAGGAAGCAAAATGGCTTGGTTTGTTCAAGCAGATTGACGATGGCGAACGTTTTGGTGTCACCGATATCCGCTTTGTTGAAAAAAACGGCGAATACTGCTGGTATCGTGTCAGCTTTAAGAGCGTATTTGATGAAAAAGGCATGCCTTCATCTGCCATCATCTCCTACAAAAACGTTGACGGCTACCACACTCTCGAGCGCGACAAAACAATGGAACGCAATTGCATTTTTGCAGCCATGACAGCACTTTATCCGATATATATCGCTTCTAATCTGTCGCAAAACCGCTCTCATGCTTTTACGCAGAATGACGATTCGGTAATAAACGAAAACACTGTCTTTGAAACGTACGACGAGGCGATTGAGGCTTATGCAAAGTTTATCCATCCGGATGAAATCAGCATGTATTATGAAACATTCTCGCGCGAGTCACTTCTTAAGCGTTTCAGCAAAAGTTCAGAGCATTTCTCGGCAATATTCACGCACCTTTGCAAGGACGGTGTGTACCGTCATACAGAAACCGTAATGGTGCCGACAATAGATCTCGAAACAGGTGACCTGCTCTGTGTAGGCCTGATGAAACTGATTGATTAACCGGAATTTTGCAAAAAAATCCGGGGCACAATATATTCTGTGCCTCGGATTTTCTTATTATATCCAATAAAACATTGCCGTATCAGCGGACAAATTATTCAATCGGTAAGTTGCTTATCTGGCAGGCTTTCCTGAACCTGCTCTGCAGCAGGCTACTCATTATCCGGAACCTTGCTGATAACCCTGCGGTTTATTCTTATCAGGAAGAAGGTTGAAACAAGCAGCGACATGACCTCAGCAATCGGGAAAGACCACCATACAAGCGGCAGTCCGCCTATTTTTGCAAGAACATAA
The DNA here is from genome assembly GCA_045627185.1 of Lachnospiraceae bacterium. GTDB lineage: Bacteria > Bacillota > Clostridia > Lachnospirales > Lachnospiraceae > SZUA-448. The sequence continues at coordinate 12,274 of JAZQNE010000091.1, read as the reverse complement.
GCAACGGGAATCAACACTATGAGCTGACGGGCAAGCGAAACGAACATGCTGTAGATACCGTTTCCAAGCGCCTGGAATACTGACCCGGCAATAATGCAGAACCACGCAACCAGGAAATGAGTACCGATAATTCGAAGCGCCGGCACACCCAGCTCTCCAATTGAACCGCCTTCAGAATTGAAAAGGTTAAGCAACGTTTCGGGAATAAACTCAAAAGCAAGGAATCCCAGTGATAATGCCACAAACGCATAAACCATGCTGAGTTTGATGGTCTTTATCATTCTTCTGCGTTTGCCCGCACCGTAATTGTAAGCAACAATAGGGATCATTCCGTTGTTGATACCGAAGGTTGGCATAAAGAAAAGGCTCTGAAGCTTGTAATATACGGTAAATACCGATACGGCAAGTTCATCAAGGGAATAAAGAATTCCGTTCATCAGGAAGTTCATCAGTGCACCTATGGCCTGCATGATGATTGATGGAAGACCGACAGTATATATCTTTCCGATTGTTTTTCCGTCAGGCTTAATATCCGAAAAGCTGAACCTGATATCCTTATTCTTTTTAAGGTTCAGAATAACTGCCAGACATCCCGCAACAATCTGTCCTACAACTGTTGCAACGGCAGCACCCTTTACTTCCATTCTGGGGAAACCAAGCCAGCCGTAAATCATAATCGGATCAAGGACGATGTTGATAACCGCTCCTGTAATCTGGGTTGACATTGACAAAAGTGTACGTCCGGTAGACTGGAGCAGTCTTTCAAAAAGGACTTGTGTGAAAATACCAAACGAAAAAATGCAGACAACAGACAGATACTCGGTTCCGTATCTCAATGTTATACCTTCAGCACCCTGTCCGGCAATAAGTTTCTCAGAAAAGAAAAAGCCTATCAGCATAAATACAACTGCACTGATTGCAAAAAGGATAATGCCGTTATGTGCTGTTTTGCGAACGGTTTTTTCATCTTTTTCGCCAAGAGCTCTTGAAAGAAGTGCATTTACACCAACAGCGGTTCCGTTAGCAACAGCCATGAGAAGAATCTGAATCGGGAAAGCAAGACCAACTGCTGCCAGCGCCTGATCATGATACACCGGGATTCGCGAAACATAAATACTGTCTACAATATTATAAAGGGCCTGCACAAGCATCGAAAGAATCATGGGAAAAGCCATGTTTCGAAGAAGCTTGTTTACCGGCATTGTGCCCATTTTATTATCCTGTACAACGGGATTTGAATAATTTTCCTCACTCATTGTGTTCCTCCGTGGGTAAGTTGTGTGTTATTCTTGACTATTTGGTTTACAAGGGATAGATTATACTTTAGAAAAAATTATATTGCAAGGGGAATCTATGAATAAGTTTTTTGGTCATCTTCATACAATCGGAATGCACAGAAGACTCGTGAGAAAATACTGTTTCAAGCTGGGACTGTATTGGCAGGGACTTACCCATGACCTCTCAAAGTATTCTCTGACTGAGTTTGTCCCCGGCATAAAATATTACACAGGCGACCACAGTCCGCACCTTGCAGCCCGTAAAGCCCTTGGCTACAGTGAAGCCTGGATGCACCACAAAGGTCGTAACAGACACCACTTTGAATATTGGACAGATTATGTTGGTGAAAACCATGCCATGGCTGGCGTTATGATGCCTCCCAAATACTTTGCGGAGATGTTCTGTGACCGCATAGCTGCAAGCAGAATTTATAATCGTGGTCATTATGAAGACCATATGCCGCTTGATTATTTTCTCCACTCCAAAAGCCATGAGGCCATGAACCCCGAGTTGTCTGCTTTACTTGAAAAAGTGCTCACTATTGTAAGTGAGCAGGGTGAAGAAGCAGGGTTTGCCTATGTAAAAAAAGAAATCTTAAAACGATAAGAGCGGGCTGAACTGCCGCCCGGGGATTATTTCATATCAGAACTTTCTGATTTCCTCATTTTCATCTGTTGTCTTGTCAATTTTTCTGATAACAACAAAATAGCTGACACTGTCATTTACATGGACTTCAACACGGTCGTTCTCCTTATGGCCCATGACAGCCCTTGCAAGCGGTGATTCCATGGTGATAAGGCCCTTGAGGACATCACCTCTGATTGATGTAACAATCTTGTAGGTTTCCTCACAGTCATCCTCTTCAAAATATACGGTAACCGTATTGTTTATGCCAACTTCATTGTCTTTCGATGTGTCCTCTATAACATTCGCAGTCTTTATCATTTTCTCCAGATAACGGATGCGACTCTCATTTTCATTCTTATATTTCTTTGCGGCATAATACTCAAAATTCTCGCTCAGGTCGCCCTGTGCGCGGGCTTCCTTTACATCAGCGATAGCCGCCGGGCGGATGACCAGCTTTCTGTGCTCAAGCTCTTCTTCCATTTTCTTAATATCGCCCGCTGTAAGATTATCAAACATTTTTAACTCCTCCGATGGTGCAAAATACTAAATTGCCGGATTGAATTCTAACCGGGAACCCATTCCATGACATTTCAAAAGGGCGGGGAAACCGCCCTTTGAAATGAAATATGTCACTCTACAATAAATATTAGTTTTCTTTGTGTGTTTCAGAATATGAAATACCATAATTATACAACACTGTTTTTACATTGTCATATGGTCCCTTTGTTGCATAATCATTAATCAGGGTAACCTTTGCTCCTTTATACGGACCTGTAAGTTGCTTAATTAGATCGTTAATGTCAATTTCAACATCATTAAGCAAAATTTTGCTTCCCGAAATTGTAACATAAGCATCAGAAACCTTTTCATCAACCGGTACCGTAGGAACCGGTGATGGTACCTGCGTTACATTTGTATTAATATCAATCGGATCATCCGGTGTTTCTTTTGAGAAAATCTTATTGAAGGTATCACCAATAAAGCCTTCTCCAGGGCCTCCGGGAATTGTAAACAATCCACGGTCAAGAAGTAAACCAAGAAGGATTCCAATAAGTAGAACACTTAACAAAATCCAAGGCCAAGCATGGCGTTTTTTCTTCTTTTTCTTCTTTCCGGGTTCTTCCTCAGGATGAGGTTTTCCATGTTTTCCCTTAGGTTCCGGCGGCGGGTTCTGTCCGGGCATCGGTACCTGAATGTCTTCTCTGTTTTTCTTTTTCATAGCTCCTCCATTCTAATTTCTTTATTAATCCACCTTACAGTGTATAAAAACAAGAAATCAATTAATTAACTATTTGTGTTTTATCATATAATATAATTAAGTATTTGTCACTATCAATATGGCTGACAGCATTCTTTACTATTTCTACGGAATCCACCATAACCTGGTTATCATCATAATCAATAATAATCAAATAAATCGAACACTCTTCAGTTTTATATATTTTTTCGAGTTCATTTTTTAACCAACTTGAAAGTTCATTTGTGTATTTGTCAATTACACTAGGTTTATTATGCGTATCTTCAATTAAATAATCAGCTGATTTTAATCCCTCAACTAACATATTAACTTTACATTGAATATGTTTTGTTGCATTCGGATTAGGGTCAGACAAACTTAGTTCAACAGCAATAGCATTTCCCTTAAATAATTCATACTTTTTCGCATCATTAGGGCGAAGCTTTTGGATTTCACCATATTGTGCAACCAAATCTGCCAAAGTTTTTGTCTGCTCAGATAACCGGTTTATTTCTGCTTGGAGTCGGTCCACTTCCCGGCCCTTCTCAAGGCTTGCCTTCCTGGCTTCTTCAAGCAGTGCCTCAAGCTCGCTTTTCTGTTTTTCGAGGTCATCTATCTGACCCTGCAATTGCCCGTTTTCACTCGTCAAAGACGCTGTGGATGCTTCAAGATCATCTATTTTCTTCGCATCTTTCTGTGCCTTACCGTTCATTGAACAAAGCACAAGGAACAGAATAATCAGGATAACATCCAGCAGAGAGGTGAAATCGAGCACCATCTCATGCTTTTTCATCATTTATTCTCCTGTGCGGGTGTGCTGAAAAACTCAGGAACAAGGTCCTGCGGGTTCTTCTCGGGTTTCTTAACTACGTCAACTGATGAATAATCATTTTCAGGGGCTGCAATAATTTCCTGCATCTGACCCGGTTCAAACGGTTCCGGACAAACAGGCTTCTGTGGCTCTTGGTTTGTCTCTGCCGGAGTCTTCTGTGGCTCCCGGTTTGTCTCTGCCGGCAGCTTCTCTGCCTCCTGCTTTATCTCTGCAGGCATCTTCTCAAAAACGGGCTCGCTGTAATCCTCGGCACTTTCGGAAAGCGCCTTTGCTTTAAGGATTTTATCGGTATTGCGCTGAAGATAAATATCAATATTCTTCTCATTATCTTCAATACCGGATGCCACATAACCATTTGCTACCTTATAACATATAGCAAAAATGATACCCCACATGGTAGAGGTAAGCGCAGCAAAGAAAAGACCTGTTTCCACTTCCCCAAGACTGTCAACCATGGGAATCAGGGATACAACCGTGCCAAGAAGTCCAAGAAGAGGGAAAATGGCGGTCAGATTCTCAAAAACAACATAATAGGCATTCATTTTTCTGCGCAGGCGAATAATATCCGACTCGCTGTCAACGCGATTTCTGCGTGCGAACTTGCCCTGGATTTCTTTCAGCGATGCTTCACCGCCGGGAATCCAGCAGTAGGGATTTAAGGCATCGTAAAGCTTCTTCGAAGCGCGTATTGTCTGCGCCAGAACAAAGCCGTTTCCAATGGCCAGCAGGAAAATTATAAAATCAAATGATAAAAAATTTTGAAAAATTACTTTAATCATTATACACTCCGTTTCTTGCATCGTATTAATAAACGATGATACAGATGTGGATATTTTACCACGTTTTAATAAAAACAACAACTTATTGTTTTATCGACCCCTCATAATATGTATTTCGGCCAAATGAACTAATTTATTTAATTTTGGCCGGAATCCGTATGAAATCTGCCTAAAAAAACGATAATGTGTTTACATTCTCATACTAATATGCTATTCTGAAAGATATAAAATCAGATACATTTCATCATTATTATATTTGGGCAGAGGTCAGATATGAAAATTAAAAAAGCATTAAAAATTGCATATATATCCGTTTTTGTTCTCCTTTTTGCAGGAGTAATCATCTGTATCTCATTGGCTGATAACGAATTCACACAGCTTAAGCCGACGTCAATTCTGTATCACGCAACAGATTTTTCACTGAACGGCGAGCCCATTGACTCATTACCGGTCAAGGTTAAATGCAGGAAAAATCAGCCAATCGTACTCACCGGGAAACTTCCGAAAAACATGCCTGCTGACTTTGCACTTTGCTATCTTGCTTCATATTGCAGCTCATCAGTATACGTAAACGGAAGAAGAATCGGTGGATACGGAACAGAATTACCGTTGCCTTTTGGACATATGGTAGGAAACATACAGGTTATCGTGCCTGTCACACCGGACCTGAGCGACCAGACCTTCAAGCTTGTGCTCACGCCGTATTACGATATCGATATGGACATAAACGAGCCAACGCTTGCAAGCCGCGGATCGCTTCAGTTCTCAATTATGCTGAGAAACATCCCGAAGCTTATTATCATCACCATTCTGGCAACAGTTATGATAATGGCCCTCATAATCATGTTTACCCTCAGACAGAATAAATCAGCAATCAGTCCGAGACTCGTACTCTATTTCGTACTGTTCGACCTGTTTGTTGTTCTGTGGATTACCTGCAGCAGCGACCTGCCACAGCTTTTCACAAGCGGCAATGCGGCCGTGAGCCTGATTTCCTTCCTGTCACTTTCCCTTATGGCAACACCGTTCGCCGGTTACTGCGGAGAGGTCTACCCACAGCGAAAGAAACTGTTCAGAATCATCCAGCTTGCAGGACTGGCCATCCCGGTAATAATTCTTGCAGGCTACATGCTCAACCTGTTTGACCCCGCAGAAATACTGCTTCTGACACATGCGTATATCATTGTTACAGTCTCAACAGCCATCGTGGTTTCGATTATTGAGCTTCATTCAAATCGAGAGGCCATTCATGTTGTAATAGGCATTGCACTCCTTGCAGCAGCCGCTGCCATTGGTCTTGTCTGCTACTACAAAGCCCCGACGCAGGGACTTGACGGCACAATGTTCGGCATTGGATGTGTGGCATTCCTTATTTCACTCTTCTCACTGATTGTGATACGTGAGGTCAAACTCGTGCAAGAGCAGAAATACGTTGAAACCTACAAGGAACTGGCTTTCACCGATATCATGACCGGCCTTATGAACCGGAGCGCTTTTGAGAATTGCTTTGAAACAATGAGTACCCGCGTGAAACCCGGCGAACCGGTAACGCTGTTCATTTTCGATATTAACATGCTCAAGTACACCAATGATACGCTCGGCCACCAGAACGGTGACGAACTGATTAAGACCATGGCACAGGTCCTGAAAAAAGAATTCCAAAGGCATGGTGCCTGCTGCCGTCTTGGCGGTGATGAGTTTGGCGTACTGATTGAAGGAGCAAAGCTTGATGTCCGCACCCTCAAATTGCACTTTAAGGATGCCCTTGCAGAGGCCGGTAAAGCAGACGGATCCAAGGTTTCAGCAGCTGTCGGTTACGCAACGCTGCCTTTTTCACCCGACCAGCAGTTCCGAATGGATCTGTTCCGTCTGGCTGACCGTGCAATGTATGCCGACAAAGAGACGATGAAGCGTCTTGACAGGACTATTCAGTAAAAGAGTATTTGAAATACAGAAAGAAGGAATTTCTTCATGAAAAAGAGAATCTGTGCTTTTTCGCTTGCATTAATTATGATTGTGTCGCTCCTGCCCGCAAATATTTTTGCATTTGCTGCATCAGCAGTCGCAAGAGTCGACGGATCAAAAACCTACACCAATTTTTCTGATGCATGGTCAGCCGCTGCAAAAAGCGGTACACATACACTGGAACTACTTAATGATGTAACCATTTCAAAATGCCTCGAAGTAGGGGCCGGCTGCAGACTGACAATTAAAATGAATTACTGGGCATTCCTTGGTACCCATGCCAAAAAGAGTGACCCTAACGGTGCCAGCGATTCCGGCGGAGACGGTACCCTTTTCCACATCCAAAAAGATGCCGGCGTTACAATCATCGGAGCTGATTTAAGCGCAGATAATGTCAAAGAGCGACGCGGTACGGTTGTCAGCAATGTATGGTTTCCCGATTCTGCCGGAAACAGGATTATCAAGGGCGCCCTCATCTGTGGCGGCGGTACAGACAGCGCTGATGGCGGCGGTGCTTTCCGAATCGAAGAAAAGGGCAGACTCATACTTCAGAATGTAACAGTAGCAGGAAATATTGCAGATAAGTTCTTAAAAATGTACGGATCCGGCGGTGCCATTAAGATTCTTGGTGACGAAGCCTACTTAAGCCTTGATAATTCAAGCATCATTTATAACTTTGCAGAGCGCGACGGCGGCGGCGTCTATGTTGATGGAGAAGATTGTACCATTCTTCTCCGCAATTCTCACATTGACGGCAACAAAGCAGATACCGACGGCGGTGCTATTTTTGCAAACGAGCAGAGATGTTGCATTACACTTGAAAACAGCACCCTTAACAGTAACCGTGCAGGTTCTGACGGCGGTGCCATCTGTTATGCATTATACACCGACGTCAGCCGCGAGCTTGCTCTTGACGAAACCTCAACAATCAATTCAAACACCGCGGGCGATGAGGGTGGTGCCCTTTACATCGGTGGTGAAAAGCTTACCGTAAACGGTGGTACCTTCAGTGGAAATACCGCAAAAACCGGTGGTGCCATCTACGATAACAACGATGACGATGTCATCAGCAATGCAACCTTCTCAGCCAACTACGCAAGTCAGAACGGCGGAGCAATCTATCTTGCAGAGACGGGATGCAGCATAAGAAACTGCAAAATCATTTCAAATCAGGCAGATAAAGGCGGCGGCGTCTATCTCGAAGAAGAAGATAATAACATCGAAGGCTGTACCATTGAGCAAAACATGGCAAAGACAATCGGCGGCGGTGTTTATGCTCCGGATACAAACCTGGTGAAAACAATGAAGCTTGGCCTTTCAGGCACAGTGTTTATCCGCAAAAATGTCGTTAAAGGAAACCCTTCAAACCTTGTTCTTGATTCAAAAACATATATTGTCGGATGCCCGTCCGCATATTCTGAAATTCATGTCACCTGCGGTGAAAGACGACTTTCATATGAGCCCGCAACATTCTGCGAAGCGGCGTTCGTATGCGATGATTCCTCAAAATATATTAAATGGGTTAATGACCCCGACGACGAAAATTACCGTCACCTGATGGTAAAAAAAGGGCCCAAGCCCGAAGGCGTTCAGAAAGTCGAACTTAAACCTGAGGAAACAGCTCCAGTTGAAACAAGCCTTACATACAAAGTAACAAATTCAGATTCATCTCTTGCCGGCACCTACTCAATTGTCAGGGGATTTGCAAGAGGTGAAACAGAAAGCGCCCTGAATCTGTATTATTACACAGACGGCTATTTCTTCAACGACCCGTTCAAATACGACACACACCTTGCAACCATGTCAATCGTTCTTGAGATGTCTGCCTTCAATGCAACATACGATGTCGATTCACTCGGAAACAGCATTTCCTACACAAACCGCTTCCGCGGCGTAAAGCAGCTTCTTGCAGACCTTGGCTGTGACGATACCAAAACTCTGATTTCCGACAGCTTCACAGTTAAACCCGGCGTGGATACAATAGGCTTTGCAATCGGCCAGAAAGCATTGAAAAATGCGGCAGAGCAGGACACCGGCTATACTCTTGTTCCCATCGTTATAAGAGGCCAGGGTTACGAATCCGAATGGGCAAGCAACGTAAAGCTTGGCGCCTCCGGTGAAGCAGCAGGCTTCAGGAGCGCAGCAGAACAGGTATTTTCCGCAGTTAAGACTTATATTGAAAACTACGGCTTAAGCGAAAAGCTTGCAGAAGGCAAAATCCGTTTCTGGGTTGTAGGCTACTCACGTGCAGGCGCAACCGCAAACCTCACCTCAAAGCGTCTTATTGATGCATATCAGAATAGCGGAAATGCTATTTACGGATACACCTTCGAAGCACCACAGGGCGGCGTGGCATCGGAGCTTCGTTCTGATGTTGACTACACATCAATCCACAACACAATCAACTATTCCGATTTTGTTCCCTATGTGGCACCCGTAGATATGGACTTTATGCGCTATGGCGTTGACCACTATGTTCCGGGCAGCCCCGCAAGTAACGTTGTATCGTTTAACCGTCAATATGCAGGAAGCATGACCGGCACCGCAGGAAAAACCGCACTTGACGTGTCCGGAAAAAAATCAACAGCCAGGTATTACAGAGACAACATCTGGTATGATACAGTTAATGACCTTTACAGCGCACAACGCCCTCTTGTAATCAAACAATTACAGGCATGTTCTGAAACACTGCAATTTGATGATTACTTCCACCTTGGAGAAATCAATCTTGGAACAGCCGCTCTTCCCTGGTATAAACTGATAGATGAAAACGGCTCGGATTCTGTTACAATGGCAGAATTTCTTCAGGATTTCTTCCATTATTTCCAGCGCTGGGGTCTGGGTGATTTTTCCCGTTATGCTTACAGCACCGAATTTGAAGGTGATATCGCAAAGCTTGTTGCTTATATAATGACCATGACTGATGAGCAGATGAACAATGTTATCAACAGACTGCCACTCATCACGGATGACATTTTTAAGCTAATCGGGATGGTTTCTATTGATCTGCTCTTGTATGGCACAAACTTTGACAACGCGTTAACAATTGGTATGCTGCGCGAGCTTCTCGAAGACGCTTATGTTATTGCAAAAGATGCCATAGACCCTGAAGTAGTTAATGATAGCATCCTCCATCTGGTTCTTCGTATTCTTACAGCCGATTATCATAACGATGCCGATGAATACTATGACGGAACCATTAAATCATACGATGAAGACAACAACCTGATGCAGCTTGGTACCTTCATTTATAACATTTCAAACATCGTTCTTAACCATCAGCCCATTCTCAACTACGCATGGTTACGAAGCTATGACAGCTTTTACACCGATGACCCCACCGCTGCAAGCACACTGTACACGGTAGTTCAGGCAACTCAGAGCGAGGTAAAGGTTCCATCCGCATCAATCAACGGTGACCGTCACATCAACGGTATTGAGCCCTATTACGGCGAAACAACGCTCGTACTTGATATGGACAATGCAAACCGCGGCGGAGCAATCTACTACACCGTTTACATGAACGGAAAAGTATACGGAAATCCTCTTTCTCTTTACAATGCAAAAGAAGGAATTAAGCTTTCTCCTTCTATCACAGGAGAAATTGCCAAATACACAGTTGTAGCACATACAATGTATTTTGACACTCCGGGTGAAGATATATCGGTAACCTTACACGTTCAGACCAATACGTCTCACAAAGTCACTGTTAACGGTGAGTTGTACGGCACCTATGAGGTCAATCAGGCGGTTGTTGTAGACGGAAACCGTGATGACCTTGATTTTGTCAAATGGACACTTCCGAAGGGCATACAGTTGTCCTTCGGATCCGCCGATGATCCGGTAATAGGTTTTACAATGCCCTTCAGCGATGTTGCTCTTACCGCTGAATATAAGCAGAAGCAGGTCCGGAAGCCCAAAGCAGATATTGCGGGCGGACTCTTTAATAACAATGCATCGATTCATTTCTCAACCGAAACAGAGGGTGCAATGATTTTCTATTACGTAACCCGTACCGTTGAGGGTACAGAAGGCTCTACTCAGGTTACCGTAACCGATGATACCCTTAATCTTGTTGCAGAAAAGAACAAGAAAATCACTTACAATGTAACTGCACATGCGGTTAAAACCGGTATGCTCGACAGTGAAATCCTGCAAACCACATACGTAGTTGACAACAAGAGCAAAACCTTCAAAATCACAATCCATGCGACCGACAACGCCAACTGGTCGCGTGACTATACACTCTCCGCAAAGGATGGCGATACAGTCACTATCGAAGCTCCTTACGTTCAGGACGAAATGTTTATGGAATGGCTCAGCACATCAAGCATCAAGCTTTCGGATGCTGACAAAAAGTCCTCAGCACTGAACGTCAAAGTTACAAAGGACATTACTCTTTATGTCCGCTATGCTCCGGTTGTCAATGCCATCGAAATGACAATTCAAAAGCCTGTTGCAGGCCATCCTTTACAAGAGAAAGCTGAGAACGCCAAGATTACCGTTACAAACATCTATAGTCTTGACGATTTTGGTGTATCATTAAGGATTAACTGGTCTCCTGCTTCAAGAACCGCCAATTACGAAACAACATACACAGCAATGATTCCGATTGACCAGGTCAAAGAATATGATTTTGCAATCGGCAGGAATCTTGCAATTAAAATCAACAACGGCACTGTAACCGGCAGTCTTGTTCAAGGCAGTAACGGGGCTGAACTTTGGTGTACCTTCCCCAAAACGGAAGTTATCAGGCTGACCGGCGTTGTTTCGCCCGACAGCCTTACTCTGTCACACGGAGCAACAAAAGAAGAAGTAAAATCCGCACTACCGGAATACATTCAGTTGAGTTTTTCGAACGGTAGCAGTGCACTTGCACCGGTTGCCTGGAATACGTTCAATTATTCAGAGACCGTGTTTTCCGAGCAGAACTTTACCGTATCGGGAAGCATTGACCTTAGCGGAACAAACAACCCCAATAAGATTTCCGGTTCGGTAAGTATCAATATTACTGTCCTGCAGGCAGAGAAAACAGCAGCTCCCACAGCAGATATTCTGTCAGGGTCCTTTGATTCAGAGCAGCAGGTAACATTAAGCTGTGAAACCGAAGGAGCAAAGATTTACTACACGCTTGATGGCACCGAGCCTACAACATCAGCTACGCTTTACACAGGTATAATTACAATACCCGGCGGAGCAGCAGGTGAACTCTCCGAAACCATCCTCCGCGCAATAGCTGTTGCAGATAAAATGGAGCCAAGTACCGTGACATCTTATACGTATATAATCACCTTACCCGCTCCCGATCCGTCTCCTACGGTTGAACCGGTCGCAACACCTACAGGGGCTCCGGAAGCTCCTACCACCACCCCTGAAAAGCCTACCGAAACTCCTGAAAATCCTACAGAAGCTCCCGAAAATCCTACAGAAGCTCCCGAAAATCCTACAGAAGCTCCCATTTCACCTACCGATGAGCCTGAAATTCCCACAGGCACTCCGACAGATGTTCCTACATCAGCACCGGAAAATCCTACAGCAACTCCGGAAATTCCTACA
>JAZQNE010000090.1:0-12851 GCA_045627185.1 Lachnospiraceae bacterium | reverse complement strand
GTAGAACATAACATCACCGAGCATGTTTCCGCGAACCAGAATACCGTTGAAAACGCCGTTTACGGCAAACAACGGATGGTTGTTGCGAATCATTTTCGGTGCAACCATTGCATAAACCCTATCATCAACCTTGCGGCTTGTAGCAAGCAGCTTGATTGCGGTTCCAAGCGCCTCAGCGTATTCGATATCCTCTGCTTTTATCTTTGAAATGCCTTCTGTCTGGATGTCCTCATACTGAACCTGATTGCCGTATGCAAGGGATGTAAGGATAGCAATCTTTCTGCATGCATCAATACCCTCTACATCAGCCGTGGGGTCCTTTTCCGCATATCCCTTTGCCTGAGCTTCCGAAAGTGCCGTATTAAAGTCAGTGCCAAGGTCTCGCATCTGAGTAAGAATATAGTTTGTGGTTCCGTTAAGGATACCTGTGATTTCTTCAATTTCGTCAGCCGTAAGTGACTGATTCAGCGGACGAATAATGGGGATTCCGCCGCCAACGCTTGCTTCAAACAGGAAGTTGACTTTGTTCACGCGGGCAATTTCAAGAAGCTCTGCGCCATGCGCCGCAACAAGGTTTTTATTTGATGTGCAGACACTCTTCCCTGCAAGAAGGGCTTCCTTAACAAACTGGTACGCAGGATTTACACCGCCCATAACCTCAACAACAACGCCGATTTCAGGGTCATTGATAATTGTCTTGTAATCGTGAATGATGATGTCCTGAACGGGGTCTCCCGGGAAATCTCTTAAATCAAGCACATATTTGACTTCGATTTCCTGTCCGGCGCGCTTTGCAATGTTTTCTTTATTCTGTTTTATAACTTCAACTACGCCCGAACCTACGGTACCATAGCCCATAACTGCAATTTTCATGTCTGTTTTCTCCGTTTTCCTTATTCGTTATTTACTGTATGCGTTCTGTTTCCAATGTTTTCCCGTATTCCGGTCTTTATTCTCTGCCAAGAATCTTTATATAATGCACGCCGTCCGTTTCCTTCATGGCGTCAATCATATTCTGAAGTTCTCCACTCTCAGGAAGCATTTCAATACCGAGTGTGATTGAAGCAATTCCTCCGATCGGAATTGTCTGATGAATAGTAAGGATATTCGCATGGCTCTTTGCAACACGTGCCAGAACTTTCGTAAGAAGTCCGGGTGTGTCATCCACCTGAAGCATAAGGTTAATTGTTTTTCCGCGCATTGTTTCATGGAACGGAAGCACATCATCCTTATATTTATAAAAGGAGCTTCGGCTGATATCAACAGCATCCGTTGCTTCCTGAATGGTCATTACCCGTTCCGAATCAAGCAGGCGCTTTGCCTCTACAACCTTAAGCAAAACCTCCGGCAACGCCTTTTCACGTACCAGATAAAAACGATCCTCGCTCATAAGTTCCTCCTTCACTTCATGTCTTTCCCACGCGTACATTTGTATTTATGGAGGCTATAATACCACCAAAAGCATAATAAATCAAGAGGAAATATCAACTTTATCGAAAAATGAAAAATGCGTAGCAGCTTCAAAAGCCGCTACGCACAAAAAATTTTTAAGAAACATTATTTAATAAATTCGGCAACCTTATCATAAGAATATGTTTTTTCCGGCAAATAAAGCATTTTGGCACGTGCCGTCAAACCAAACATTGACTCCGTCTGGCGAATTACTATGGCAAAGCGGCTGAAATCATCAGCGTTGTCAATAACCTTGCTGCTTCCGCCGCATTCAAGGCTTATTTCCATTTTTCAAACGCATTTGCAAGCACTTGCTCCATGGTGAGGTTACGGGCGCCGTTGGTGCCTGACTTGTTCCGGTTGTGGGCGTAGGTTTTTGTCAATACGCCCGGCGCAAAAATTACCATTTTTTTACAAACGGTGTTTTATTTTTATTTTTTCAGTTCCTCAATAGCCTTTTGAAGCTGCGTGTCGCGGTCTCTCGGGATTTCCGAAAGAGTCTTCAGTTCATCGTCGAGTTCAACCTCAAAGTCGGGCTTAATGCCGATTCCGTGGACAGCATTGCCCTTCGGGGAGAAATATTCGGAAATGGTAAACTTAATTCCGGACAGGTCATCAAGATAAGTAATTATCTGAACAATGCCCTTGCCGTAAGTATTTGTTCCGACAACAATTGCTTTTTCGTAATCACGAAGAGCTCCGGTGAAGATTTCCGATGCGCTCGCACTGTTTTCGTTAACAAGAAGAGCAATCGGGATATCAAGGTGCTGGGCGGTTGTTGCATAATCGCAGGTCTTGTTGTGGTTTTTGTCCTCAGTATAAACAACAACGCCTGTCGTAATAATGCGGTCAACCATCTTGACTGCCGAATCCACAAGTCCGCCGGGGTTATCACGAAGGTCAATTACAAGCTGCTCCATGCCCTGCTTCTCAAGCTCGGAAATAGCCTTCTTGAACTGTTCAACTGTTACCTGGTCAAACTCGGTTACAAGAATGTAGCCCACATTGTCATCAAGCATCTCGTACTCAACGGTTTCAACCTCAACCTGTGCGCGTGTGATGTGAAGAACAAGCTGCTCCTCACCACGCAGAACGGTAATGTCAACGTTTGTGCCGGGCTCACCCTTCATATACTTAACAACTTCGCTAAGTTCCATGCCCGTAACATCCATATTGTCAACAAAGAGAATCCGGTCGTCCTTATGCATTCCGGCCTTGTATGCGGGTCCTTCCTTGAAAGGACGCACAATTGTGATTATTCCGGTGTACACATTCTGGCTTACAAGAGCACCTATTCCGCAATATGTTCCGCTTGTTTCTTCCATCATGGAGGCCATATCTTTCTGGTTGTAGTATACGGCGTATGCATCCTTCAACGATGAAAGCACGCCGGCATATATGCCGTCTATCATATCTGCTTCAGTGAAATCATAAAGTGCGTTTTCGCCAAGCATTTTTTTGATGCTCTTGATTTTTGAAAGAAGCTGCTCATTTGTAATTGATGAAAAGACATTTTCATTCGGTGCAAGTGTCGGGACGTCAGCCGATGTGGGCACAGGCGTTACATCGGGAGTAGGAATCTCAATCTGTGAGGTGTAGATGAAGAATCCCGCAAGTCCGATAATAAGGGCAACTGCCACACCTGTTGCAAGGCCTTTCCAAAAGCCGCTTCTGTTTTTGTTTTCTTCCATTGTTTCAAACCTTTCTGATGGTACACATCTCCGGCGTAATCAGTCACCGGTATACTTAATATATTTCATGGGGTCAACATATTCCCCGTTTAAGATAACTCCGAAATGAAGGTGCGGTCCGGTTGAAATTCCGGTACTGCCCACAAGTCCTATGGGCTGTCCCTGCATTACGTAATCTCCAACCTCAACAAGCTGTTTCGACATATGAAGGTATTTTGTAACAACACCGTTTCCATGGTCAATCTGAACATAATTTCCGCCTGACGAGCTGTATGTGCATTTGATTACACGGCCCGCAAGTACGGCAACAATCGTGGCGCCCTGTACGCCGCCTATATCAACGCCCTTATGGAAGGTAGATGCACCGGGAAGCGGGGCAACTCGCGGACCGAATCCGCTGTGTGTACGGCCGTCACCGGGAAGCGGCCAGATCATCTTGTAAAGCGATGTTTCCCAGGTCATTGTAATGCCTTCGGCGGCATGGAGTCTGCGCTGCTTTTCCTGTTCCTTCTTACGTGCGGCTTCTTCCTCAGCCTTCTTCTTGCGCGCTTCTTCAGCCTTCCTGGCTTCTTCCGCAAGACGTTCCTGTTCTTCCTTCTCAATTTGGATTTCTTCCGCTGTCTGGGCCTTCTGCTGCTTATAGATTTCCTCAATGCTCATTTCAGCCTTGTCAATGGCCTCACCGTACTCATAAAGGATTTCTTCTTCAATCTGCTTCTTGGCCATATATTCCTGAAGCTGTTCGCCCTTCTTTGCGGCAAGTTCATCGGTCTGGCGTGCCTCTTCTTCAGCCTCAGTCCTTAATTCCTCAAGGTTTTCAAGTGAAGCCTCAAGATAATCCTCATATGCTTCAACAAGTGCCGTAGAGGCCTTATAACGCTCCAGAAGCGTGTTGTCGTATTCAGTGATTTTCTTGCGGTATTCGGCACGGTTCAGAAGATTTTCAAAGCTTACCGCTCCGGTCACCATTTCCCATATGCTTTCGTTTCCGTTTTCGTAAATATAACGGATACGCTTTTTCATAGCATCATACTGCTTCTGCTGCGCATCACGCGCCTCAGCAAGCTCCGCCCTTGTAACCTCAAGTTCGTCTTCACGGTCAAGGATTTCAATATTCAGTTCTTCAATCCGGTCATAAATTGCCTGAAGTTCTTTGTCGATTTCGGCAATATACTCCATTACCTTGTCAATTTCACCGGTAAGTTCACTTATATATTTTTTTGTATCCGCAAGATTCTGCTCGAATTCAGCCTTTCGCTGCTCTTCTTCTTCGAGCATTTTTTCAAGTTCCGCCTTGCGTTCACGTGTTTTCTTGAGTTTTTCCTCATAGGTAGCCGCTGATGCTCTTCGCATGCCGAAAAAGCATCCGGTTGCCATAACAATTATCAAAACAAAAGAAATAAGTGCCCTGTTCTTTCTACTCATCCGGTTCCTCCGCAAAATCACTTGATTTTCCTGAGCTCTCGCGACAATGTTACCTCACTGCCTATAAATCCCACGCCAATGCCTATAAGCAGGCAGATAGGAGCAAGCATCATAAAAATAGTTTTTTCGGGAACAAATTTGAAGTTTTCAAACGCACTGACGAATTTTCTTGTAATAGCCACCGTCAGTCTGCTGTATAAAAGTTTCAGCAGAATAATGGGAATAACAGCACCGACAATACCAATGATGACGCCTTCCACAACGAACGGCCCCCTGACGAAATAATCTGTTGCTCCAATAAGCTTCATAATTGAGATTTCGTCACGGTGAAGCGATACACCCATAGAGATGGTAATCCTGATAAGAAATGTCGAAATTGCAAGAAGTACAAGCGTCAGAGCGCCTGACCCGTACATTACGCCACGGTTGACGCCCTGGAGGGTTTCCGTGACATCCTTTGCGCTGTTAACCTGTCTGACGCCCTTAAGGCCCTTGATATAATCAGCTACTTCTGCCTGATAATCAAGGCTTGTTGTTGTAACCGAATACGATGCGGAATTCTCAAGAGGATTGTCATCTCCAAAGGTTTCCGAAAGCTCCTCCGAAAGGTATTCCTTCTTGTATTCCTCCCATGTTTGTTCGGCAGACTTGTAGGTTGCCGATGAAACATGCGGATTTTGTGTTATTTTTTCGCCTATATCAAGAATTTCTTCTTCCGAAAGGCCATCATCGAAAAAAACTGTTATTCCGACGGTTTTCTCCGTACTTGTAATCAACGTGCTAAGGTTTACAAGAACAAAATAAAAAACACCGAATAAAAACAGGCAGGCAGTCATTGTGCTTACTGCAGCAAGGGAAAACCGCCGGTTTTTTAAAAGTCCCCGGAAGCCCTGTTTCAGGCTGTAAACTAATGTACTGATCTTAAACATATGTGTACCCGCTCTTTTCGTCGTCGCTAACAATCTGACCCTTATTCATTCTGATTACTCTTTTCTTCATCTGGTCAACAATTTCACGATTGTGGGTTACCACAACAACAGTAGTGCCTCTTCTGTTGACTTCCGAAAGAAGGTGCATAATTTCTGCGGAATTTTCCGGATCAAGGTTTCCTGTAGGCTCATCCGCAAGCAGAATCAAAGGATTATTTACAAGCGCACGTGCAATGGCAACGCGCTGCTGTTCACCGCCCGAAAGCTGGTCAGGGAAGGACTTTGCCTTTTCCGAAAGTCCTACGATTGACAGAACTTTTGCAACACGGGACGGGATCTCATCAGGCTTTGCTTCTATTACCTGCTGGGCAAATGCCACATTCTCATAAACAGTCAGGTTTGGAAGCAGGCGGAAATCCTGAAATACAACACCGATTCCGCGTCTGTGTCCCGCCACGGAAACTCTTCTCAGCCTTCCTATGTCCGTACCGTTAACATATATTTTGCCTTTGTCGGGCTTAAATTCACGCATCAGAAGACGGATGATTGTAGACTTGCCTGAGCCGCTTGCTCCGACCACAAACACGAATTCGCCTTTTCTGACCTCGAGGTTGATATTACGCAGTGCATGCGTAGTTTTCTGATAATCCTTACTGACATTTTCAAACACGATAACCGGCATGTCAATGCTGTGAAGGTCATCATTCAAGTTATAAGACATTCAAATGCTCCTGTAACCGCCAAAGCGGTTTATTCGGCACAGGATCAGAATTCCCTGCCGTCAACATGCTTCATAAACTTAACAACCATAAGTGCAATCTTGAAGGTGATGGCATCCTCAAAAACGCGAAGGTCAAGATTTGTACTCTTCTGAAGCTTGTCAAGTCTGTAAACAAGCGTATTTCTGTGGATATAAAGCTGTCTTGAGGTTTCCGAAACATTAAGGTTGTTCTCAAAGAACTTATTGATTGTGGTAAGCGTTTCTTCATCGAAATCATCAGGAGACTTGCCGTCAAAGATTTCTTTGATGAACATCTTGCAGTAAGGCATGGGAAGCTGATAAATCAGACGTCCGATACCAAGATTGTTATAAGCAACGATGTTCCTGTCACTGTAGAATACCTTACCTACTTCAAGTGCCATCTGAGCTTCCTTGAAGGAACGTGAAACATCTTTAATCTCATTGATAATTGTACCGTAAGAAACATGAACCTTTGAGAGTGCCTCAGAGTTCAGCATATCAAGTATGATCTTCGCGGTTTTGTTAAGTTCCTCATAGCCTTCATTTGCCTTGAGTTCTTTGACAAGAATAATGTTTTTTTCATCAACTGCCGTGATGAAATCCTTTGTCTTGTCTGCAAAAAGACCACGTACCGTTTCAAGAGCGTTAGTGTCTTTCTCATGCTTTGTCTCGATTACGAATACGGCACGTCTTGCTTCCGTTTCAATGTGAAGCTTCTTGGAACGGTTGTAAATATCAACAAGAAGAAGGTTGTCAAGAAGAAGGTTCTTAATGAAATTATCTTTATCATAGCGCTCCTTGTAAGCAACAAGAAGGTTCTGAATCTGGAAAGATGCCAGCTTGCCAATCATGTAAACATCGTCGCTGTCGCCCTTTGATACGATAACATACTCAAGCTGATGATCATCATAAACCTTGAAGAACTGAACGCCCTGTAAAACCTGGCTGTCAGCGGGTGATTCCACAAAGCCGCGAACCAGTTCCTCCAGATTGTCAGAAAACTCCGTGGTTGAAGCGAGAATCTTGCCCTCAGGGTCAAGAACCCCCAGATCAACTCGCGTAATGCCTCTGATTCCGTCAATTGTGCTCTGTAAAATCTGATTGGAAACCATAATATATCCTGCCTTTCAAAAAGCTTATTTTGCATATACTTATACATAGTTTATTGTATCACTTTCAACGAACTTTGTAAAACTTTTTTCCGAAAGAACTTTTAAATAATAGAATACCATCAAAATGTGTTCTTTTTTTGTCCTCTTCCTTGACATTTGTTCGAAAAAAATGTATCATTTTACTATCTTTTCAGAACATTTCGGAGGTTCTATGGATAGTTCCGTTTGGGTTTATCAATATGATGTCGCCGCTCTTGTTTACCTGATTGTTCTTTTCCTGCTTCTGCGTCGCTTCAAAAACATTTCGACCGAATCCAACAAAGCATTTCGTCTCCTTTTGTGGTGCGGAATTCTGACAACGGTATTCGATCTTTTGGGCGTACTTGTTCTGGTCTATTCAAAGCAGGTTCCCGTTTCGGTTAATTATGCAACGCAGATTCTGTACATGCTTTTCCTGTACAGCTGCGGTCTTGCTTATTACCACCTGACATACACCATGATCAGTCCTTTCAGAAAGGCATACACCTATCGAAAGGTCCTGATTATTCTTGTTTCGTTAATCGATGTCGGATTTCTTGTAACATCACCCTTTACCAAACTTGTCTTTTATCTGCAGCTTGAAGAAGATGCATCATATACCTACCATCACGGACCGGTGCTGTACGTACTGTACGGAATAGCCGTTTTTCTTATGATTCTCTGCCTTTCGGATGCGCTCCGTTATCATCGTCTTCTTACGAAAGCGCAGCAAAGAACCGTATATTCCTGGACAATCGCCTGCATCGGAGCAATGGGACTTCAGGTTCTTCTTCCCGGCGTAAACCTGATTTGTTTTGCAATATCCATTTCGTCACTGCTTGCTTATTTCGCGCTGCAAAATCCACAGGATTATGAGGACCCGGTTTCCGGCCTTAACAACGCTGCCGGTTTCAACCACGTCATGAATTCATATTTCAGACGCAATGACAAGCTTTCGCTGATCTGTATTGATTACAGCAATTTCGATTATGCCCGTGAACTATTTGGCGAAGATTCGTTAAACAAGATTATAAACACTCTTAGCCTAAGGCTTCAGACACTTACGATAAAGCCGGACATTTTCCACCTCGCTGACAACCGTTTTGTAGTCAACATGCCCCATCAGGCAGAAAATCTGAAAGATATGGTGAATAGAATAATCGCCATGAGTGATGAGCCCGTAAAACTTAACGGCGCACAAATAAAATTCATCCCCACCATCTGCATTATTCACTTCCCCGAAAGTGTTTCCTATGCTGAAGATATTCCGGAAACCATTGATTATGCCATGCAGGAAACGCTTCAGAAGGTCGGCCCGCGTACCTATTATGAGGTTCACGAATCCGCAATCATAAAGAAACATCGTGAAGCAGCAATTGCTCACGTCCTGAAACGTGCCATTGCAAATGATGAGTTCACTCTTGCGTTCCAGCCCATATACAATGCTTCGGACCATACCATTGCCTGCGTCGAAGCCTTTGCCCGTCTTGAAGATAACACGCTTGGTCGCATAGATCCCGATGAATTCATTCCCATTGCCGAAAAGAACGGCTATATCATCAAGCTTGGCGAGCTTGTGCTTAAAACGGCATGCCGCTTCATAGAAGCCAATATAAAAGACAACTCTCCCATAAACTTTGTTGAGATTAATCTTTCACCGGTCCAGTGTTTGCAGCCCGACCTTGCCGACAACATCATTTACATCCTGAGGCAGTATAAAATTCCACCTTCGATGATTGCCTTTGACATCACCCCCGATGCTGCCAAGCACTCGCTTGAAACGCTTGTTCCAAACATGCAAAAGCTTTCGGATTATGGCGTAATGTTCCTGATTGACCGTTATACAATTAGCCTTGCATCCGTTGCATTTCTGTCCGCTCTTCCTTTCAGAGGCGTCAAAATTGCCAAGGAAATGGTTATGGCAGCATTTCATAACAATGAAATCCTTTCAGCTCTCAAAAATGTCATTGCAACCTTTAAGAGCGCCAATTTCAAGGTTGTTGCCATTGGAATCGAGTCCAAAGAAGTTTCCGAAGCCTTCACTCTTCTGGGCTGTGACTACCTGCAGGGCTACCACCTGAGTATGCCGCTTTGCAAAGAAGCTTTTATTGAAGAGCTCAAAAAGAACTGACAAATATCCGGATACAGTAAAATACGAAAATAAAAAAATCTCGTAATCAAGGTTCATTCCTCGATTACGAGATTTTTTACATGTCTTTTTTAACCGCCTGACAATTTACGGTTCGTATTATTCCTCAGTTGTGCTCTGTGCGTCTTTTGCAACGGCTGAGTCCATTACAAGGTCCTGTGCTCTTTCAATCAGAAGGCCTTCTTTAATGTATTCGGGTGAATAAAGCGACTCAACTTCTGCTTTATCAGCAAATCCATAGTTTGAAACGATAGTGTTAACGTATGCGTCATAATCGGTATCGGAAACAGTAAGATTCTCAGCCTCAGCTACGGCAATCAGGGCCTTTTCGAGCTTGATATTATATTCGGCAGCAGTAACAATTTCCTTGTTAAATACGTCAATTGTCATGCCGAATGCATAAGCAATAAATGTCTCAAAATCAAGGCCGTACTGTGATGCAGTCAATTCATAGCTGGTTTTCATATCCTCAACAGACTTGTCTATTTCAGACTGAAGAGTATTATCAAATTCACATCCCGCAATAAGAGCATCAAAAACATCGCTCTGGAACTGCTTGCTGATTGTCTCTTCAGCCTGCTCCTCTAGTGATGAGCGGATATCAGCCTTAAGTGCATCAACTGTTTCAAGCTCCGTGTTTTCGGCTACCATTTCATCTGTAATCTCAGGGAAGACCTTTATGCTGTTGACGGTAATATCAAACTCAGCTTCTTTGCCTGCAAGGTCCGCGCTTCCGTAATTTTCGGGGAAGGTAACCTTAACGGTCTTTGTTTCACCGGTTTTCATTCCAATGATTCCTTCTTCAAATCCGGGAATAAAACTGCCGGAACCAATAAGAACGTCTGAGCCGCCAAGTGAAGGATCCGATGTACCGCCTTCAAACTGTTCTCCGTTCATTTTGCCGACATAATCAATATTTACATAGTCATAAAGCTTTACAACGGCGTCCTCACTGAGTTCTGCCACATCAACAAGCGTCATGTAATAATTGATGTCAATGTCCTCTTCGCTTACGGTCAGGGTGAGTTTTTCAACCTCAATGCCTCTGTACTGACCAAGCTTTGTTAATCCCTTTGATGTTGTGGGAGCCTGAGGTACAGGAGTGACATCCGATGCCTGTCCGGTGGGAGTGGGAAGGCCAACGGTAGTTGATGGTCTTTCGTTACCGCACGCAACAAGTGCAAAAGCCATAACAGAAACAAGTGCTGCCGCCAATATTTTTTTCTTCATAAAATCTCTCCGTATTCAGTGCTTTCAGGTTTTCTCCGATTCGCACATTATTTGTCTCAAAAAGAAGACGGCAAAAAAACCGTCTTCACAGTTGCGTGTATTCTATCACGTTTTGAGCTTTGCGTCAATGGACCGTATTGTGAACAAATTGTGTTCACCTTGAAACCGGTGTTGTCACAGCTGGAGCATTTCCGTGTATGCAAGCAGGAACGGGCCAACGCCCTTTGCATCATTTTCAACAACGGGCTCGGACAGATAATATTCCGCCGTTCCGTCACGTCTTGTGTTGTTTGCGGGACCAAGGCCTGCAACCAGACAGATTCCGCCAAGCTTCATAGCTCCGCTTTCGTCTATATATCTTTCGCAAATACTTTCAAAAACATTTCTTCCGATTTCGGCATAACTTTCCGGAAGCAGTCCAAGTCTTGTTCCCTTGAGCAAAGCATATGCCATAATGGAAGTTCCGCTTGTTTCCTCATAATTTCCGGGCAATTCGGGCTGATTGACAACCTGATACCAGAAATTGTTCTCCGTTTTATATTTCAGAAGGGAGTCAATAAGTTCACGGAACATTTCACGGAGCATGGTGCATTCCTCTTCAAATCCTTCTTCATCGCACTGTTCAAGCGTATCCACAAGAGCCATTGCAAACCAGCCCATGGAGCGCAGCCAGAATGTTCTTGAAAGTCCCGTTTCACGGTCGCACCAGAAAATTTCATGCGAGCAGTCATAGCCATGGAAATAAAGGCCTGTTTCGGAATCTCTCATATGGTTCCGGGCATTTTTGAACTGAGCGAAAATATCGTCATAATTCTTACGCCCGTTGAAAGCGGTGTCATACTGCATATAGAATGGCTGCACCATGTAAAATCCGTCAAGCCATACCTGATTCGGATAAATCAGCTTGTGCCAGAAATTGCCCTCCCGCGTGCGGGGCTGGTCTTTAACCTGTGAATAAACATGCTGAACGGCCAGGGAATATTTTTCTTTTCCGGTCAGACGGTAAAGTTCGAACAACGTTTTCCCGGAGTTGATATCATCCAGGTTGTATTTTTCAACGGAATAGCCGTTAATGGTACCATCCTCATTCACACGATAGTCAATAAATGCTTCAGCATAATCATAGAATTCCTTGCGTCCGCTTATTCTGCTGAAATCCATAAGCGCCTTGATCATACATCCGTCAATATAATTCCAGCTGCTTTTGATTTTCTGGTTGCATTTTTCAACGTTCCACAGCGGGGATTCAATTGTGCTGTTTTCAAGAAGTTCGCAGATGTAGTTTTCCAATGCCTGATTCCGATACATGATAATCCTCCCGTTTGTTCAACCTTAATGGCTTGCAACAGAAAACAATCTGACTGCATGCGCGCATTTTCAACACTGATTGGATTATAGCATGTGCCCAAATTATAAGCAACAACTTTTTGTAAGCGTTTACATAGCATTTTTTTGCTCCCAAAAATCATAAAAAAGTGTAATTAATACTGTCTTTTTTACCCCCCCGACTAATTGACATAATCACCGCCAGCACCTATAATTAAAAATGATTTATTAGGGGTGGAAAGCCCTCAAAAAAACGAAAGGTTAGGTGGATTTATGAACAATATTCCCGTAGTAAAACTTGGTATTATTGCTGTAAGCCGTGACTGTTTCCCGATTGAGCTTTCAAAGAAGCGTCGTGCAGCCATCAAAGCCGCTTACAAGGGCGAACTCTATGAGTGCCCTGTTACCGTTGAGAACGAAAAGGACATGCTTGCTGCTGTTGCTGATGTAAACAAAGCAGAATGCAACGCACTTGTTGTTTTCCTTGGAAACTTCGGTCCTGAAACTCCCGAAACCCTTATCGCAAAGAATTTCGACGGTCCCTGCATGTTCGTTGCAGCAGCAGAAGGCGACGGCGACATGATCAACGGCCGTGGTGATGCATACTGTGGTATGCTCAACTGCTCATACAACCTTGGAATGCGCCACTTAAAGGCATATATTCCCGAGTATCCCGTTGGAACAGCAGATGACATTGCAAAGATGATTGGTGAATTCGTTCCGATCGCACGTGCTGTCATTGGTCTTCGCAACCTTAAGATTATTACCTTTGGTCCC
>JAZQNE010000089.1:0-13029 GCA_045627185.1 Lachnospiraceae bacterium | reverse complement strand
ATTTATATGCAGTTCCCTTCTTGCTGAAAGTATTTTTTCCGCGAGCGCCGTCAGTTCGGTAATATTAATATCGTTACAAGGGTCGGCCTCTACAAGCACAGGCTTGTACTCAAGTGCTCCCATGCCGCGCTCGCCCACATAGCACAGCTTTTCAACACTTGCCAGTTCCGTGCGGCCGTTTCCGTAACGGTCAAGGTATTCTTTAATCATTTTGTTACCAAAATTGTCCGGAAGCGAATCCGAAAGCATGCCCGGAAGGCCTTGATAAGGCCGTTTTCCTTCAAGTTCAGAGAACGAATAAATACGGTTGTTAACCGGCATCATAAGCGGTGACAATTCAATTCCCGCACCTATAAAATCCGGACTGTATGAAAATCTTATAGGGCCGCCTTCATCAGTAACCGCGCCGATTGTCCTGCCCCACATCTGTACTTCTACAATTGCCATTGAATTAACTCCTTTTATAATTGCTGTAATTTCGTATTATTCGCCCCACGTCCAGGTTGTGTTCTGCTTTGCCGACTTACGATAAATCTTTTTCTTTTTCACAGGTGCAAGCATTTCCATTGGCGATATTTCCTGCTTTGGAAGAACCACATCCAGTTTCTGCAGCATATTAAGTGCCTTCAGAACTCTAAGCAGGCTGTCCGTCTGCACGCTTTTCCCACTTTCCAGCCGATACAGCGAACTGTAGGAAATACCTGCCTTTTCAGCCAGTTCCTCCTGTGTCATTTCACTTGCAATTCTGGTTTCTTTAACCCTTTCTCCAAGTTCGGAAAGAGCATCTTCAATTGTGGTAAACTGATTAAACATAGGCTTCCTCACTTTCCCGGCTCATATGCATGTCTCACATACACGCCTCACATACACGTCTCACTTTTGGGCTACGCATTCTTAGCTTGCTTCTTCCCTGCATCTTAGCTTATTTCTTGCTTGCATCTTAGCCCGGATTTACCGGCTCGGGTTGCAATTCGCCCCCGATTTTTACCCAAATTATACTACGCTTTGCGTTATATGTCAAGTTTGAATGATTTCGAATTGTTTTGTGCTCAAATCATTCATTTTTGAATGGTTATTGCATATGCGATGTTCACTTACAGACTTCTCTCCGGGCACTTGTGGGCTGTCAGGCTTCTCCGGGCACTTGGGGGCTGTCAGACTTCTCGTCCATTTGTTCCCCGCTTGATGCATGATTTCAATAAAATTCGACTTTTCTATGCATGTCCTTACATATAAATCAAGAAAAAACGGCATTTTCTATGCATTTGCAATGGTTTTCGGTCGCATCAAAACAAAAAAAGCAGAGGAATTCAAATTATTTCAAATTCCTCTGCATGCTCATACATATAAAAACAAGAAAAACGGATTTTTCTATGTCTGCCATATTAATCCCGGGCGTTTTCCGGTCAAGCAGACATATGAAATCAAAAATATGAAATTTCCTATGCATACCGGTGCAGAGAAAATCACATTTTTTCTTTTTTCTCTGCACGGAAATTCACTTGACCATATGTTACTATTGTAGTGCCGCCGTTACCCGGCTCCGGCGCCTCTTTCAGGCAGAAAATCCCCCCGTTTCCCGGCTCCGACACCTCTTTCAGGCAGGTAAGTCCCCTGTCTCAGCACTCCCGTGCGCTTATTTTTCCGGAATACCGAATTTCTCAATTACATAGTCCATATCCTTGTCACCGCGACCGGACAAATTAATAAGAATAGAGCCGGTATCCATCTGCTTTGCAAGACGCATAGCGTATGCAACAGCGTGTGCTGACTCGATTGCGGGGATAATGCCCTCAAGACGTGAAAGCTTATAGAAGGCATCAATTGTTTCATTATCGTCAACAACATCATACTTAACACGGCCGATGTCGCGAAGAAATGCATGCTCGGGGCCTGAAGAAGGATAATCCAGACCGGATGCAACTGAGTAAACGGGTGCGGGATCACCGTTCTCATCCTTTAACATAATGGAATTAAAGCCGTGCATAATACCTTCAGTACCATATTTAAGCGATGCAGCATGGTCGCCAAGCTTCGGGCCGCGGCCAAGAGGCTCAACGCCAACAATCTCTACAGGATCATTCAGGAAGCCGGCAAACATTCCGGCTGCATTTGAACCGCCGCCAACGCATGCTGTAACAACATCCGGAAGATGTCCGGTCATCTCAAGGAACTGCTCTCTTGCTTCGATGCCTACTACAGACTGGAAATCCCTAACCATCAAAGGGAAAGGATGCGGGCCGAGAACGGAGCCGATGCAGTACATACAATCCTTATAATCGGTTGCGTAAGCAGCAAATGCAGCATCTACAGCCTCCTTAAGAGTCTGAAGACCTTCCTTTACTTCAATAACATTTGCACCAAGAATCTTCATACGTGCAACGTTGGGAGCCTGCTTCTTAATATCAACAGCGCCCATGTAGATATCGCACTCAAGACCGAAATATGCGGCTGCAGTTGCAAGAGCAACACCGTGCTGGCCGGCACCGGTCTCTGCAATAACCTTCTTCTTGCCCATATATTTTGCAAGAAGAGCCTCACCCATGCAGTGGTTGAGTTTATGCGCACCCGAATGATTCAGGTCCTCACGCTTTACGTAAAGCTGAACCTTTCCGAGTGAATTTGAAAGACGCTCAAGATGTGAAATAGGAGTGGGACGTCCCTGGAACTCCTTACGGATTCTTCTGAGCTCGGCAATAAATTTACGTGACTGGCAGATGGTAAAATAAGCATCCGTAATCTCAGCCATGGCAGCCTTAAGTTCCTCATTAACATAGCATCCGCCGTACTTTCCGAAGTATCCGTTCTTATCGGGATAATTTCTGAAATAAGTTTCAAAGTCAACACCATTCATCTGCATAATATTTTTCCTCCGTTTTCAATGATTTCAGGCCGGTCCGCAGCAAATCGCGCCTGTGATAATTTTGCATTTTGAAAGCTGTTAATTTCAATTGCAGACATTTAATTTCAAAATGCAAGTTCTGCACTTTCGTGCGTGTCAGTGTGTCAGAGGTTTTTGTGGCAGTTACCTGCACCGGCTTTTCCGAGAGGATGTTTAATGCCTTTAGCATTCCTAAGTTCAGGAAATCAAAAACGTCCCTGACAGTTTTAGCTCTGTCAAGGACGAATAATAATCCGCGGTGCCACCTTGATTTACGGGAAACCCGTACGCTTTGCGGGATACTGACATACCCCCGGCAATAACGCTGCCCACACGTCACACAATACTCGCTTAAGCTTTCCCATGTGCCCTCAGAAGTCCATTCGTAAAAACCTGCCATACCGCAATTCCACCACCTGCGGCTCTCTGTGACGGTTGAAGTTTGAACTACTTACTCTCCCTCAACGGTTTACAGACAATATATGCTTTTTTATTATATTTGTCAATTATTTTTTCGAGTAATCCGTTTCAAACAATTCTTACTGCACATTATTCAGAAACAAGTCCCCATCCAGATTCAGGTCATCAATGTTGGCATGGGTAAGCTGAGCATCTCTCTCAAAGCTTTCAAGCTGAGCCTCAGTAAGCTTCTGAGCGGGAGCAACTTCACCGTTAAGTTCACGGCGGTTTGCAACAATTGTCTCAAGATTCGCCTTAAGGGACTCGGTAAGCAGGTCGCTCTTTGCCTTAGCACTCTCATAAGCATTTGCAAGAGAATTCTCAATTTCTGCAAGAACCTCATTTGCATATGAAAGAGCACCGTTTCTGATGGTGTTCGAATAATTTTCAGCCTCAGCTTTCATCTGCTGTGCTTCAGCGTCAGCAGCCTCTCTCATGTTGTCAGCCTGCTGGCCTGCCTCAGCAACCATCTCATTTGCACGTGCAAATGCCTGCTGAACAATGTCACTCTCATTCACAAGAGCTTCAGCCTTTTCCTCAGCAGCCTTGATAATATCTGCAGCCTTGTCCTCAGCTTCTTTAATAATCTGATCACGGTTGCTGATAATTTTCTGATAGCGCTTTACTTCGTCAGGTGTACGGAGTTTAAGCTGATTCAGGTAATCAAAAATTACATCCTTTGATACAATTATTTTACTCTGTGAAAGCGGAATCGCTTTACATTCGTCAAGATAATCAGCCATTTCGTCAATAAGTTGTTCAATTTTTGTAGCCATAGTAGTCTCCTCATTCAACGATATCCGCCAAAACAATCTTCTTCCCGGCGATTTGTTCCGGCTTCTGTCGAGCCCCAAATAGTTTTATGTTACAACTATATTTATTATAATCTAAAACAAGCCAAAATAACAATCAAAATTTATCTTAATTTCTTTAATGATTCATATTTTTCATAAACGGTGTCAATAATTTCCTCCGGCAGAAGGTCATGCACATTGCCGCCAAAGCTTGCAATTTCCTTTGCAATGCTGGAGCTGAGATACGAATACTGAACACTTGTTGTAAAGAAAATAGTATCGATATCGGGATTCAGCTTGTGGTTTGTCTGAGCAATCTGAAGTTCGTACTCAAAGTCAGTTACGGCACGGAGACCTCTTACAAGGATGGTAGCCCCGTTCTGTCTTGCAAAATCAATTGTCAAACCCGAAAAAGCCTCAACCTTAACATTCGGGATATCCTTCGTAACGCGCTCAATCAGTTCAACACGTTCCTCAGGTGTAAAAAGGGCATTCTTTGCGCTGTTATTTAATACACCGATAATCAGAAGGTCCACAACCTTTGCGGCACGCCTGATTACATCAAGATGTCCGCAGGTAACAGGATCAAAGCTTCCGGGATAAACTGCAATTTTCATAATGTCCACCTTTCGTAATGTCTTTATCGTAATGTCTTTTTTGTAACATCTTTATCATAACTTCTTTATGCGTAACAGGTTTTATTTCACATCACAAGCCTGCAATCCGTTTGATTTCCGGTCAGGCCCGCTCTATAAACACATGCTTATTTGTCTTATATTCCTTGTTTTTTACTATTCTGAAGCCAAGCTCTGAGACGTAGCTGAAATCCGTATGGAGGTCTGCCTCAACAATTATCTGCGTGCTTTCCGTAACAAGACAGGAATCTTTCAGGCGCTCAAGCACATCGCGCTCAAGTTCTTTCCTGTAAGGCGGGTCCAGAAAAATAATATCAAACGCCTTTTTCTCGCACTCCAGTGTGTTAATGGCAGCAACCGCATCCGTCTTTAAGATGCGTGTATTTTCAGCAAGTTTCGTATGATTAAGGTTGTCGGCAATAACCGCTGCCGATGCCCTGCTCTGATCAACAAAAACTGCTTCCGATGCCCCGCGGCTCATGGCTTCAATACCAATTGCCCCGCTTCCCGCAAATATGTCAAGGAACCTGCATTCCGGAATATACGGAGAAATCATGTTAAACAGGGTCTCCTTAATTTTATCCGTTGTAGGACGCACGTCCATACCGGGAACTGTTTTAAGTTGCAGGCTTCTTGCCGTTCCGGCAATAACTCTCATAATATAAGCAGCCGTCCAAGCCGGCACCCTTTCAAAAAATTTTCAACTGCTCACCTTGTCAGAATCACACCCCGACTGATAAATGCTCACCTGGTCAGTATTTCACACTTGCATTCAATTACGGAATCCTTAAGAATAATCTCACCGTAACTGTCAGCAACTATGCGTCCTGAAGCAGGATTCTTAACTGACAGGACATTGCCGGAAATATCAGCATTCACATCAGAATATTCAAATGAAAAGTCACAGTCAACCATCTCGCAGTTTTCAAGAACAAGATTCTTGCAGTAGCAAAGCGGCTGTGTCCCGATAATTTTACAATTAACAAGAGTCAGTCCGTCCGAATACCAGGCAAGGTATTCACCCTTGATTGTACAATTCTCAAGCCTTACGTTTTTAGCGTGCCAGAAGGCATCCTTGGTGTCAAGGAAGGAATCACGGATTACAACATTTTCGGTATACTGGAAGGAATATTTGCCCTTCATCTCAAAATTTTCTATTTCAAGATTTTTGCACTCAAAGAAAGGATATTCCGATTTGAGTTTGCAATTCTTAAAGGTCAGGTCGCTCGAACGCCATCCGAATTCAGCCGAATCAATCTCTGTATTCCTGAAATCAAATCCGTTGCATTCGCGCAGGCACTTAATTCCGTTAAGCTTCGAATTCGAAACAACACCATCCTTTGAATACCAGACCGCCGCCCTGCAGGTATCTGCCATTTCACAGTTATCAAGTGAAAAATCACTGCAGTGCCAAAGCGGGTATCTGAGGATAAAAGCAGAATCCTTAACCGAAAAGCCACGAGACTCCTTAAGCGCAGACTCACCGTCTGCCGGTCCTTCAAATCTGCAGTTTACAATTTCAGCGTCTTTTGTGTTGTATAAAGCACGTTCTTCGTCAAATGACTTATTTTCTATACGCATTCCTGTGCCTCTTTCTAATCCCCGAATGCTATTCTCAAAACAATTCTCCGAAAAAAGCCAATACGGGATAATTTTCCGTATCAGTATAGCCGTTTTCAAAACCTCAGTCAACACATTTTATTGTTTTATGATATCCCTTCAGTTTGCAAACTGGCTGTTGTAAAGAGTATGATAAAAGCCCTTCTTTGCAAGCAGTTCCTCATGGTTTCCCTGCTCTATAACATGTCCGTCCTTCATAACAAGGATGATATCCGCATTCTGAATGGTAGACAGACGGTGCGCCACAATAAAGCTTGTTCTGCCCTTCATCATGGTTGCAAACGCATCCTGAATACGGTGTTCGGTGCGCGTATCGATAGACGATGTTGCCTCGTCAAGAATCAGCATGGGAGGAAGCTCAAGCATTACACGCGTGATACAGAGCAGCTGCTTCTGTCCTTCGGAAAGACCGCCGCCGTTTTCTGAAAGAACCGTATCGTAGCCATCGGGAAGACGTCGGATAAAGCTGTGCGCATGCGTAGCCTTTGCAGCTTCTATCATCTGCTCCTCAGTAACGTCAGGGCACCCGAAGCAGATATTTTCACGTACCGTACCATGCTTAAGCCAGGTTTCCTGAAGCACCATTCCGTAATTGTCGCGGAGCGAATGACGCGTGATTTCGCGGATATCCTGCCCATCAACGGAAATTGAGCCGGAGTTGACATCGTAAAAACGCATAAGAAGGTTAATAACGGTAGTCTTTCCGCAGCCTGTCGGACCAACAATTGCCACTCTCTCACCGGGCTTTACGGAAAGGTTGAAATTCTCTATAAGCTTCTTTTCCGGAGTATATGAGAAAGAAACATTATCTATTTCGACATTGCCCGAAACTTTTTCAAGGACATTTTGTACGTCGGGCGTTTCGGTTTCCGCTTCAATCAGTTCAAAAATACGGTCTGCGCAGACAAATGCGTTCTGAAGCTCGGTAATAACGCCCGAAATCTCATTAAAAGGCTTTGTGTACTGGTTTGCGTAGGAAAGCAGGCAGGTCAGCTGACCAATCGTCATTGCCCCTTTAATTGCCGCCAGACCGCCCGAAAGGCCAACACCCGCATAAACAACAGAGTTTACAAAACGTGTGCAGGGATTGACAAGCGATGAAAAGAAAATCGCGCGGAGCGAGTATTTCTGCAGTTTGCCGTTAATTTCATTAAATCTGTCAAGCACCCTGGCCTCATGATTGTAGGCAGCAACCGTCTTCATGTTGCCTATGGTTTCGTTAATCAGCGCCGTCTGCTCACCGCGGGTTTCCGACTGGAGCTTGAACATATCGTGAGTATGCTTTGCAATAAAGGACGCAACAAACAGTGAAAGCGGTGTAACCAGCACAACCACAAGGGTTACAACAATGTTCACCCTGAGCATGAAAACAAGTGTAAACACAATAGTAATCACGCCTGTAAAAAGCTGTGTGAACCCTAAAAGCAGGCCGTCCGCAAACTGGTCGACATCACTCACCATACGGCTTACCATATCGCCGTGAGCCTGCTTGTCAAGGTAAGAAAGCGGCAGATGCTGAAGGCGCGCGAAAGCATCGCGTCTGAGATCCTTAATCACGCGATAAACAATTTTATTGTTAAGACAGTTCATAATCCACTGGACAATGGCCGTTGCAATCACTACAATGCCCATCATCGTGAGGATTTTTATAAGGTCGGTCCAGAAATTAATGTCATCAATATTCTTAATCAGGTCAACCGCATCACCCGTGAGAATGGGCAGATACAGCGTAAGACCTACGGAAGCCAGTGCAAGGACAAGCGTAATTACAAGAAGCGCAGCCTGCGGACGGAGGTACCTTAAGACCTTTTTTAACGTATTCTTTTTGATATTCACCTTTTTCATGCGTTGTAAATCTCCCTGTAAATCCCGCAGTTTTCAAGAAGTTCATCGTGTTTTCCGATTCCGACGGCAGCGCCGTCCTCAAGTACAATGATTATATCAGCATTTGTAAGTGTCTTCGCACGTTGTGAAACAATGAAAAGCGTTGTATCCGCAAAACGTTCGGAAACAGCCTTCCGCATGGCGGCATCCGTTGCATAATCAAGGGCGGAGCTGCTGTCATCAAGGATGAGTACATCAGGCTTTGTGGCAAGGGCTCTGGCAACGGAAAGACGCTGGCGCTGGCCGCCCGAAAAATTACGGCCCTCCTGTTCAACAACCGCATCAAGCCCGCCCGGTTTATCCATTACAAAATCAAGCGCCTGTGCCGCTCTGAGTGCATCAAGAAGCTCCGCATCGGTAGCATTCTCATTGCCCCAGATAAGGTTTTCCCTGATTGTTCCCTTAAAAAGAACCGGCTTTTGCAAAACGGTTACCACCCGCTTTTTAAGTTCCTGCGGGTCCCATGCGCGCACATCCTTCCCGAGCACGGAAACAGAACCCTCTTCAACATCGTAGAAACGCGGGATAAGGCTCACCAGTGTTGTCTTTCCGGAACCCGTTCCGCCTATTATGCCAACCGTATCGCCCGGGAAAACATCGAACGATACATTCTTAAGCGATTCGTCGGCCCCCTTATGATACCGGACCGAAACGTTTTTGAAGCTGACAACCGGAAGCGGTGCAACAGACGCCTGTATATCAGCCAAGTTACCGTTCGATGAATTATCTGCCTTTTCGGTTTCAGCGGCCGGAGCATCATTTACAGGCATGCCCTCAGGAAGCTCCAGAAGCTCCGTAACGCGTTTTCCCGATGCAACCGACTTGGTAATGGTAATGATAAGATTTGCCATCTTAATAAGCTCTACAAGAATCTGAGACATATAATTAACAAGAGCAACAACCTGGCCCTGAGAAATAGCACCAAGCGACACACGGACGGAGCCCTTATAAATCAGCACAACCAGTCCGAGATTGACAATTACATATGTCAGCGGATTCATAAGCGCGGTAAAGTTTGAAGCCTTTACCTGCAAACGTTCGAGCACATCCGTTCCTGTTTCGAACTCTTCCGTTTCCGCCGCCTCACGGCCAAACGCCCTGACAACGCGCACGCCGGTCAGGTTTTCCCTGGTTTTTCCCGTTATTTTATCAGTGGCATTCTGCACCTTCTTAAACATGGGAATACCGGTCAGAAGGATGACAAAAACAGCCACAAACAGAACCGGAATAAGAACCGCAAATACAAGCGCAGACTTAACGTCAACCGTAAACGCCATAATCATGGCTCCGAATACAATAAACGGCGAACGCAGCAGAAGGCGGAGCGACAGATTCACGCCGCTCTGAAGCTGGTTAACATCACCTGTCATGCGCGTAATCAGTGTATCCGCGCCCTGACTGTCAAGCGTGGAAAAGGACAGCTTCTGGATATGTGCGAACAGGCTGCTCCTTAATTCGGTTGAGAAGCCGGTTGCAGCCTTTGCGGCAAAGAACTGGGCGGTGACCGATGCCAGAAGGCCGGCAAGCGCAAAGCCCGCCAGAATCAGGCACATTTTAAGCACATAGCCTCTGTCTCCGTTCCCGATTCCGTTATCAATAAGCGCTGCCACAACAAGCGGCACAATTAGCTCAAGAGAAGCCTCGAACAGTTTGAACAGCGGACCGAGGATGCTTTCCACAATATATTTTTTCAGGTAAACTGCAAGTTTTTTCATGGGATACTCCATTTTCTTTACATAATAAATAATTATATTGCTTTTCCTATATAAAGTCCACACAAAAGCACGTAGAGCACATATAAAAAAAGAAGCTACCGCATTTTGTGCGTAGCTTCTTTTTTATAGACCATTTTATCAACCTTGTTGCTTGCTTTGTTACCCTAAAAAACTTTATCTATTTCATATAGCTTAAACACAACAAATTGCCCACCTTCAAAGTTTAACCTTTGATTTGATTGCATCAGTTTTTCTCTTTTATCAATGAACCTAGTCAAATCATCCAGTTTTTCGAATAAACCATATTTATTCAACTCAAAGTTCTTAAACTCAGCAACTCTTCCAGAGCAAATATCGTTATACACCACAGAATAATAAGAACCACCGGCATAAGCATAATCGTATCCAATAAAATGCATTTCGCCTTCTATATTTTTAAGTTTAGGCCTTTGTTTTTCAGTCTCACAAAGAATCAAACGATATTGTATATTGTTTTTTTTAGAAAGTTCCACATATTTATTGATAAATCCCCAATCGTTACTTACATCTATACATTCCGAATCCAACCATGACTTATCAATATTAGTTTCAAAATAAAGTCCAAGTGACTCTTGATAGGAATCATTTAAATACCAATTATCGCCTTCCACTCCTCTGTATAATCTATCTTCAAATCGCTGTATAATGACACCATTAAACATATTTTACTCTCCTCAACTTTGAGTTTAATACATAATAGAATAGACATAGGGAATATGCATATTATAAACATGCGTATGATTCATATAATTTCCACCAGGCCAATGTTGCCCGCTCCCCGGTTCTGCCTGATGATGTTGATTAACACCATATTCTTCTGCCCATTCATCTATTATCTGCGCTTCATCATATGTAATCGGTTTTCCATTTTTATTACTTTTAATAGCTTCCTTTCCAATTTCTTTAAGTGCTTTTTGATCTGGTGTCTGCGTTGGTTTAGGTGTAGGTGTATTTTCCGGTCCTCCGGTGGCTTCAGCTGTCTCCCCTACTTTGGGTGCAGCAACAATCTTCTCCTCTATTTCATCAACAGTTATTGCCAAAAGAATTATACAACCAATAGCAGCTATTATATCTCCAATTGGCAAAGGCCCATCTAATACAGCCAGTCCCAACAGCCATGGTGAATTATTCAAAACATCTGCAACTGCTGACATCGAGCCCGAAATATCAACTCGATTCACTGCGTTGTTTAAGCAATATGAATAAAGGTTGAAGCCAATAACCCCTTGGCCTGTGCTTAAATAGACATCAGCATTTACAAACCTTCCCACCTCGGGATCGTAGTACCTTCCGATGCAGTAGTACAGCCCTGTTTCAACCGAACTAAGTTATGTACTCGGTAGCCAAAAATAAGTGAACAGCCACTTTTTTCAAGTAGCCATGACTGGTTTTGACGAGTTTCAGGACCCGAAGTCAGTGGCAACCTGAAGCGTGACGTCTAGATTTGATGCTTGCCGAAACAGTCACGCAAGCATCGCTTTCATATCCTCACCAAAGGCACTTGTTGGATTAGTCCAAGCCCTTCGTCAATTATAAAAGCATCCGTTGAAGTGTTAATAAATTAATTTCCCAAATTGAATCATTGCAATCCTTTGCCTTTTGAACGCAAATCCTTATTGCCCTAAAAACAGCATTCTTATCCGAGTAATTTTTCAACCTTTCAAAGATACAAAAAGCTCCCGGCCAATTCATATCTTGCAACCATTCTAGCACTTCTGGTAAATGAGGCTTAATTGCTTCGTCGCATCTTTCCGAAATAATAACAGCACAATTCTCCCATACATTTTTATTGTGTTTTGATGTTAGCGGTTGTATAAAGGGGATAATTGTTTCTATATTTCTCGCTAAGGATATTCCTTCCATTTGAGTTTCAGAGGGCATACGCCAATCGAGCATATCCATAATTTCTATAATATCCACCATGCTTAATACCTTCCATCCCATTTAATAACAACCGATTTAACAGCTTTTGTCCAAATCGAACTGGAACCTGCATTTATCCAAGCTTCCACTGGTGCGCCTACCGGCCGTACACTTACGTGAGTAGGTCCATCTTGAACAGCATAAACCACGCCTGTTGCGTTAAGCGCCTCAATTGTTGTCATTGCTGCACCAGGCATTGGAACAGTAGAGAATGATAAGCCTGTATATTTGTCTTTAGCTCTCGGCGTTAGATTTCCCGGATTTGTTCCTCCATATCTATAAATTACCGTTGGAGTAGGCAGAGGCGCAGATATTTCTTCAGTTTTTTCCTCTGCTTTGTGAGTAGCTGCAGCTGGAGCTTGTGCTGCTTGATATATACCATATCCAATAGCACCTACAGTAAGTACTGCAACACCCACTACCGCAACTATATCCCCGAAAGGAAGTGGTCCGTCAGCTACAGCTGCTCCACCACACCCAGCGTACACGGGAGACAAAACTCCCATGGCTTTTTCAATTTCGATAACGGCTGTTCTAGCAAACTCCCATATTTCACTCCAAAATTGACCTTTTTGATCAACTCTGCATACAGGGTTATTTCCACAGTAAGCAAACATATTGTTTCCAAGGACACCTTGCCCCGTTGAAACATAACCATCTGAATTAATAAACCTTACCGTCCCCGCATCATAGTACCTTGCTATGCAGTAATACAGTCCCGTCTCTTCATCAAAGTAGTACCCTCTGTATCTTACCGAGTTTACATCAGCTATTGTACTGCCGATTGTTCCTGATGCTGTAAGTGCCTTGGTTTCACGCAGGGTGCCCCATGCGTCATATACATACTCTGCACATACAGTGCCCGTTGAACCAATGATTCTTTCAATATCTCCGCGGGAATTGGTTACTACACTGTAAATACCTGAAACAGTACTGCTTTGTCCGTTCTCTGTTGTTGTTACGCTGTACTCAATCTTTGCAAGCGTTCCAAGGCGGGAATAGGTGTAGTAGAGTTCATGTTTTTTATGGTTGCACTGTTAACATGCTTTATATAGGCTATGGAAGTTGCCGCACTAAAT
>JAZQNE010000088.1:0-25782 GCA_045627185.1 Lachnospiraceae bacterium | reverse complement strand
AAAGCGCTATTTCGTTTATGTTGCTCGTTCGGGTTCATAGAAATGTTCGCCGGAGCAAGCTCCGCGAACATTTCTATGAACCCTCACTCTGCTTTCACTAAAAAAACGGCTCGCGGAGCGAACCGTTTAATAATCCTGATTATTTTACAAGACCGATGAGTTTTGCCATTTCTTCGATGGACTGCTTGGAAACTTTCTTGCCCTTATACTCAATAAGGTCTGCTCTTGAACCGCTGAAAATATCAACCGGAACATACTTCTGAAGAATGATTCTTTCCTCTTCTACGTAAATTTCAAGTGATTCTCTGTCCTCAATATCAAGAACTCTTCTGAGCTCGATAGGAAGTGTGATTCTTCCAAGTTCATCAAGTCTTCTAACAATACCAGTACTCTTCATATATTACCACTCCTTAAGTTTAATTAAGTGCCCCAAATCGGCTACGCAATCCATTATACCAAATATTTTCCAAATTGCAATTGTTAAATTGTTGACTCTTTCATTTTTTTCCATAAAATATAAGTTATCAGGTTGATAACAGGGGGCTTGTATATGCTTGCATTTATTATGTTTTTGCCTTTTCTGGTATGCGTTATTTTTTACTGTTTAATGCTCAAAGGGAAAAATCCGAAAAAATGTTTTATTGCCAAATCTGTCTGCTCGCTGTTTTTCGTTATTATCGGACTGATTTTCTTTGTTAGGTCAAAAAAAAGCCTCACGGATTGTCTTGTTCTTTGCGGACTCATTCTTGGGGCATTGGGAGATATAATTCTTGATATCGGAAATTTCCGCAAGGAAAGCTACAACAAGTATTTCCTTTGTGGTGGCGGATCTTTTCTGCTTGGCCATTTCGCATATATTGTTTCGCTTTGCATACTGGTTGCAGGCAGGTCCGGACAGACTTTTTGCGGCATTATTCCCATATCCGCAAAAAACAGCATTACCGTTCCGGTCATCGTTTCCGTAATTGTTCTGCCTCTGCTCGTCCTCTGCTCCCACAAATATGCGCTTCCGGTAATGAATTCCTCTAAAAATTTCAAAGCGGCAGTCGGTCTGTATCTGATAATCGTTTCAGCCGCTGCCGCTCTGGCAACATCATTCGGTTTATTTTTATCCTTCCGGTCATTCATCACCTATTCGGCAGGATTTATCCTGTTTCTGATAAGCGATTCAACACTCATGACAAACATGTTCGGCACAGGCCAGACATTCCGAAAGGACTGCATCATCATTCCGTCCTATTATCTTGCACAATTCATATTCGCACTGACAATTTTCCTTGGATAATCAGCGGTTAATCTTCCAGCCGTCGTACTTGCCAACTCTTGTCCTGATGGCAAATACTGTTTCGCCGTTGCGCTCATAAAGCGGTTTCACGGGCTCTTTAATCCATCTGTTGTTAAGTGCGGTAAGGTCCTTCACATGCCCGTTGATATGGATGAGCACGTCAGCATCGTTTGCATTACTTGTAGCATAAGGATATACAACAAAGGTATCGTTATCATAAATAAACAGGCCGATTCCCGCATCACCCTCAAGAACTATTCCGCATGCATCAAACTCTTTGCGAAGCCTGTAAAGAACGGGAGCCGGAAGACGCCCGAAATCAGGGAAAGCGTCAGGAACAACAATAGTCATCATCTGGCCGTCGCCATAGGTGTCACGGGCAAGAAGCGTGTAGCTTTCTTCATTTTTCAAGCCCTTGCAGAGTGCACCCCAAGTTGAATTGTTTCTGAACTCCATAACAGGGAAGGTGATTTCATCTGCGCCGCGAACGCTCTGCCAGCCGGGAATTGCAGTCATTCCGTTCGCATTTTCCTGAATAAACTCACTGACGGTAACCTTACGGCCACGGTCACGGAAGGATGTCATATTCTCAATTCCAAGGCCTTTTCCGAGCGTTTCTTTAAGGAAACCGCTTGTAACAATAGCTTTTCCACCGGCAGCAACAAATTTTTCGAGTTTATCCACAACCTGCTTATCATATGCGGAAGAGGCTGTGAGCATAAGCTCTTTTGCGTCTTCGGGGAAGAATGGAACTGGAATCACAGGGAAACCGTTCATTCCAAGATGGTCATAAATATTGTCTTCGCCCTGCGATGCATTCGGAATGTAGCAGGGAATGCCAACCGGTTCGCCAAGGTTGTCAAGAAGGGCATCAAGCTTATCCAGCTGGAATCCGAGAGCAGCAGCATTCATCGAATCATAAAGTGCCTGGAAGCAGAACATCATAAGTTCTCTGGGCTTTGCAAATGCGGTAAGATAAGCCTGCTCAAGATAATACTCGGTAATCTGGCAGTCAAAAGGATCAAACCAGCCACCACCGTTTCGGCCGGGTGCCATGGCATCCATATATTTCATAAGTGAAAATGAAAGATATCTGGGAAGGTGCTGGTCCTGATGGCGCGGATCACGCGTTTCGGTACCGGTGTAAATGTATTCGAAAATGTCTTTCTGGCTGAGCGGATCATAACCTGTTTCCTGATAGGATTCCATCCAGTTAGGGTATTTGATTGTAATCTTGCAGTTGGGATTTAAGGCCTTTGCGGGCTTAATCATGTATTCCTTTGAAACCTCATACATCTTTGCGGTACGATAATCCTGCCAGCTGCCGTCCGTAATTCCGTGTGCTTTGTTGTATTCTTCATGTTCCTTACGACATTTGTCACAGGTACAGTTTGTGAAATAGAAATCATCGATAATAAATGCGTCAAAAACCTTACCGTTCAGTTCCGAAGCGGCTCTCAGGCGTTCAAGCATTTTTTCATCATTGTAGCAAAGGGTATCAAAAAGACGCTGCTTTTCGTGTTCACCCTCAGGTGTAGGAGCGCATGTAGTTATTCCGCCTTCTACGGCAATCCCGTTTGCCTCAAAGACTTCCTTGCACATACGTACCTGCTCCTCCGATGCAAAAGAGCCTCCGCGATAAGGCTCAAGATAAACCTTGTCGAGACGCATGTATTTTGCAAAGAAATCAATCTGTTTCTGAAGTTCCTCGCGCGTAATTTTCTCTGTTGCAGCGGCAACAAAATAAACCACCAGACTAAAGTTTCTGTAATTTCCCATAAGAAAGCCTCCTGTGCTTTGATAATATCATTATATCACGCGTTTTTTTGCATGTCTTTATTTATTACACGCACAAATGTCGCAATATCTTGTATGAAAAAAAAGCCCAACCGTATTTGAACACGGTCAGGCTTTTAAGTATTTGATTTAACCTACAACAGAAACATCTTCAATGTTCTCATCTTCCCAGAAAAGCTCATCAAGCGTTCTGCCAAGCGCCTTGCAGATAGTGATGCAAAGCTTGATTGTCGGGTTGTAATCGCCCTTTTCAATAGCATTTATTGTCTGCCTTGAAACCCCGCATATTTTCGCCAGATCGTCCTGCGACATATCTTTTCCGGCACGGGCGGCTTTCAAACGAAGATTCTTCATTCTTCATCATCACCCTGCCTTTCGCGAAGGTGTTTAGCCGCAATTACCGCCAAAATAACCAGCATAAATACGGAAACAATCAGATTAAGTGAATCTGAGGTTAACACTCCGTCAACAACCAGACTCCCGCCTATCAGGTGCATAAAACCGACAACTCCGT
Source organism: Lachnospiraceae bacterium (assembly GCA_045627185.1). GTDB lineage: Bacteria > Bacillota > Clostridia > Lachnospirales > Lachnospiraceae > SZUA-448. The sequence continues at coordinate 22,186 of JAZQNE010000088.1, read as the reverse complement.
TAATTGCAGTCATAATTACCAGAAGGCTAATAATAAAAGTTTTATTTTCGTTTAATGCAAAATAAGCATCATTCCAAATATTATAGCATACAACTACGAGCGCACCTAAGAGAAAAACCAGAATGTACAACACGGGTTTTTCAATCGGAATCGGAATTTCCAACAACTCAGACAGTATCAGCACAAACAATAATGCAACCATTGTTCCAAACCCTTTTCTGGCCGCAATTCCTTTTGTTATATTCTGACGTTCGTCGAATTCATTTGCACAACCGTTCCCTCTTTTTCTTGAAAGAGCCACGACTACAAAAAACAGTGCAACTCCGAACAGAACTCCGGCAACAACACCGGCTTTGTAGCGTAATTCCTCAGGTATAATACCGACTTCCGCAAGAGCAAACCCGATGATTCCTACAACCAGGGTCAAAGCAACGGCTATTATCGATATAATAACTGTTCTTTTTTCTTTATTTGTCTTCATAATAAGACCTCATTATTTCGCCTTCTTAAAAAAGTTCCTAACGGCTCCTTCTCCACGGAAGAAAAGCTGATTCTTGTAAACCTTGCCTACAAGGAAAATCAGGCCGACAGTAAATGCCAGAAGAAGCAGGAGTAATAAAGATCCTTTAAGAATTGTAACATTGCCTACAAGGAAGTCCGCCGGAAGCATAAAAGCACTTGTAACAGGGATATATCTGCAAATCGCAATTAATGTCTGATTTCCATTCAGAGGCAGGAAATAACTTGCAAAGAAGCCTGCAATTGCAAACAACTGGAAATAGCTCATATATTGGGCAACTTCTTCTGTCTTCGATGCCATGGATCCAAATGTTGCGGCAAGGAGGCTGTAGAAAAGGATTCCTACAATGATTGTTACCGCAAAAAGGACAATGGAAGGAACAGAGAATGCACTGCCGGCACCGGATTCCTTAATCAAATTAAACACTTCAAGGATAGAGTTGCTAAATCCATCGTAAATATATGTCTTAGCAACATAATCACCTAAAAAGAAGCCTGCCACAATACTGCCAATCCATACAAATACCTGAAGAACCGCCGATGCAACCATGGCAAGAATCTTTCCGAGAACAAGGCTGTAAGGACGTGTCATGGTAAGAATCATTTCCATAAGCTTTGAGGTTTTTTCGGCACTTACGGCATTACCCATCTGAATACCGTAGATAAGGATTATAAAGTATAAAAGAAATGCTACGAGCATCGGCATAACCATGCCCACCACATCTTCCCCTTCGGATTTCTGCTCAACACCGGCTTCAAGATTTTCAATAACGCTTCCGCTCATTGCAAGCACCAGCTTATCCATTGAAATACCGGACGAAACCATTTTGGAAACCTCAGCAACATTTACAAAAGCATTAAGGAAATCATAAGCATCGCCTTCTGAAAGTTCGCTGTCCATTGGGATTACACCCTTAAGAAGAATGCCCTCTGCAGTATCGGAAATAACAAGCACAAGGTCTTTAGTTTTTTCGTTCAGCTTATCAACAACAGCTTCAGCCTTCTCAAGTTCAAAAGTAAACTTCACATCGGGGTAGCCCTCAGGATTCATTGCTATGAACTGGTCTGTCATCAGCGTTGAAAGGGAACTGTCATTAACAACATGAACTGTCTGAATGGGCGACACGCTGGTGCTGTCATCTTTCTGAACCAGACTCATTACAACCGGAATTGCAGCTCCGATTAACAGCATAATAACAGCAACAATAATTGTTGTTCTCTTGTATTTGGTATTTGTGGTCTCACGGAAGGTAAAAGCAAACACGTCACGCCATCCGGCAAACATACTTTTTTTCATGATTACTTTTCCTCCTTTGTCTGGGGCTTACGGTTCTTGGCAATCTGAATAATATCCTTTACCTTAAGAACGTTACCGTTATAGAAAATCATTGATTCATATACCATTGACGTAAACTTGAACATCAGCATTGTAGCCAGTAACAAAACTGCAATTGCCACAAGACCGATCCAGATACTAATCTTTCCTGCAATAAGGCTTGAAGGCAGTACAAAAGGTGATGTAATGGGGATGATGCTTAATATATCAACAATTATCGGATTAACACTGGACGAAAGCTGTGCTATGCAAAGACCCATTCCAACGTAGCTTCCGCCAATAAGAAGGAGCTGGTATGTCTTCATGCCCTCTGCAAGTTCTTCAAGCTTGCTTACGGATGCGCCCGCAAGTCCGGCAATGATGCAGAAGAACAGCACGCCCAGAACAATTACGGCAATAATTATAACAAGGTTGGTAAGATTAATCTGACCAAGAACCTTGAGAAGTGCAAGCCACATGTTTGATGAATCGTCTTCGAGCTGAATGGCTCCAAAAAGTGAATTAGATATTTTTGAACCGATTACATATGCAATAACAAAGCTCGCAAGCTGAATAAGAACCTGAAGCACACTTGCAAGAATTTTACCTACAATCAACGCCATCGGGCGAACATTAATCATAAGATACTCAACAACTCTTGTTGTCTTCTCAGTAACAATGCTGTTTGCAATTGTACCGCCGGAAAGGTTAATAATCATCATTACCACAACGATAAGCGCAAGGAATGCCATATAATCGCTAAGTGATATTCCTGTTTCTTTTTTCTTGGGTGCTATTTCAATATCACCGGTTTCGGAAATCCCGGTATATTCAACAGTTGTTGCAATTTTTTTGTCAAGGAAGGCAGCCTGCTCCTCCGTAACCTCAATTGCTTTAAGCTTGGCTTCATCAAAGAAAAACCTGAAATCATTAACCAGTGCCGAATAATCATCTGAAGAGAAATTCGCTTCTGCAGCTTTAACAAATTTCAAATTAAAATATGCATTAGTTTCAAATGTAATCTGAAGGGCAACGTCACAGGACTTTTCATCAGCTTCAAGTGCCTTGATTTTCTCATCAAAACTGCCCGTTCCGGTTTTAACGGCAACTGTTTTGTATCTCTCATCAGAAAGGCTCTTGCTGAAATCAATTCCCATGCCTGTTTCATCATAAATGTACAGGTTTTGAATTTTGCTGTCACCTAAAGTACCCGCCTTGCGGTTCTGGAAATATGCAGAAACGGGTAGGCCGATCAGAATGATCAGTGACAGGATAATAATCATTACATAAAAGGACTTGGACTTAACGCCTTGAATAAAAGAGAAGCGGAAGACGTCCTGCCAGCCTGTATAATCGCTTTTCTTTATGTTATTTGTCATTGCGTTCTCCTTCTTGATTCTCATCTTCCTGTGCAGCTCCGGCCACTTCGATAAAGATTTCATGAAGCGAAGGCTCACGGAGTTCAAATCTAACAATGCCCTTGTTTGTTGCAAGAAGGTCGGCCAGGAATTTCTGTGCCTGATCATCTCCCGAAACCTTAATCTGGGTTCCGTCGGGAGTATCGTTAATTACGGTCAGACCGTGCTTTTCAATTATGTCATCAAAAGCATTATCGCACTTAACGAACATGTTTACACGGCCGTAACTCTTCTTGATTTCATTCAAATCGCCCTGTACAACGGCTTTACCTCTGTTAAGGATTGTGATATCTCTACAGAACTCCTCAACAACTTCCATCTGATGTGATGAAAGGATAAGATATTTACCCTTTGCGATTTCTTCACGAATGATGCTCTTGAAGAGGTCAGTGTTTACAGGGTCAAGTCCGCTTAACGGCTCATCAAGGATAAGAAGTTCGGGATCTGAAAGAAGTGCTGCCATGAGCTGAATCTTTTGCTGGTTACCTTTGGAAAGCTGGTCTGCCGTTTTCGGCTTTGTCTTCTTTACGGTTCTTGCGTTCTGGGCCGTGATTTTAGGCGGATACAGATACTCATCAAGTTCAAGACGCTCTGACCAGTACTTAATACGTGTTTTTGCGGTTTCCTTTGAAACACCTTTAAGTTTTGCAAAATAAAGAAGCTGGTCCATCAGTGAATATTTAGGATAAAGGCCTCTTTCTTCCGCAAGATATCCTACATTAACCTTCATGGCATCAAGCGGTTCTCCGTTCCAGAGAACTTCACCGCCATTCTTGGAAAGCATTCCGAGAATCATACGAATTGATGTTGTTTTTCCCGCACCGTTTGTACCAAGCAGTGCGTAAACACCCGGCTGTTCAAGTGAGAAGGAAAGATCCTCAACAACTGTTTTCTCACCGTACTTCTTGTAAAGATTTTTTACTGTTAGTGACATGAAAAGCCTCCTTATTAGCTTTTATTAAGTGATTTTTTGCTTTCGCAGATATTTTTGTTACAAATCTTACTGTCCGCATATTATCACACCCATATTTTTTTGTCAAATATAATTTACATTTTGTACGATTTATTTGTATTGAACATCCGTTTTTTTGTAACGAATTGAATTGGCACATAATAAAGCGGCCGGGAAGCCCCGACCGCCTGTGGTTTTACATATGATATTATTTCTTTGTGGTTGTTTTCTTTGCTGTTGTGCCGGTCTTCTTGGTTGTTGTACCGGTCTTCTTTGCAGTTGTTGTTGTCTTTTTAGCTGTTGTTGAAGAAGTCTTCTTAGCTGTTGAAGTTGTCTTCTTGGCTGTTGAGGTTGTTTTCTTGGCTGTTGAGGTTGTCTTCTTTGCTGTTGTACCGGTCTTCTTGGCTGTTGTACCGGTCTTTTTCTTTGCCGATGTTGAAGTAGTTTTCTTCTTTTTCTTTTCTTTTTCTTTCTCTTTCTCTTCTTCCTCTTCAACTTCATCTGATGTATCAGTTGAAATAAGGTTCATAAGTCCGCTAAGCAGTCCGCCTGATGAAGGCTTGCTGCTTGAGCTTGAACTTGAACTTGAACTTGTATTATTTGAAACAAGAAGTGATGCAACCATAGGAGCTGCAGCAGACAGAATACTGTTTGTTTCATTCTGGCTAACGCCTGTTTCCTCTGAAACTTCACTTGTTGTAGTTGAATTTACACCAAGAAGTGTCATAAGTGTTGCAAGAATGCCTGTTTTTGACTTGCCTTTTCCGGCCTTTTCTGTAAGCAGAGGAAGAGCTGCAGTCAAAACGTTTTTAACATTTGAACTTTTTGCGCCGCTTTTCTTTGTAATAGTTGAAATATTTTCTGTTGTAAGTAACTGTTTTAACAGATCCTTTGTGTTAATTGCCATATCTTTTCTCCTTTGGCTTCAAATTTTCAAAATAAAAGTGTTAAAACACCTTCTGATTACTATCTTATTCTATTGGAAAATTTAAATCAATATTTTTGTTGAAATCAATAGTACGATTAGTTATAATTTTTACAGTGTATTTTTTTGGTTCTGTTAAAAATGATTTCCTTTAGCAGAAAACCCTGATACATCTAGTTTATCCGTTCTAAGGAGGAGAAAAAATTATGGCTGAAAAGAAAATTGTAAAAGCCGATGGAGAAAAAGTAGTTAAAGAAGCAAAACCTACCGGTAATGCAGGCGGTCTTCGTGCCGGCGCTATCGTGTTCTGGATTCTGGCAATTGCATGTGAAGCACTTGCATACATCCAGCTTTCCGGTATTGTTATTCTTTTTGCAAAGCTTCCCGCTTGGACAGGCTGGATTTTCCTTGGTCTTGACCTCGTCTTCGTAATCATCGGTTCACTTATGTGGAAGAAAGCAAACCGCATTAAACCCGCTTCCAAGAAGAACAAAGTTAAGTTCTGGCTCTGGAACAACATGGGTCTTATTGTTTCAATCTTTGCATTCCTTCCTTTCATCATTCTTATTCTCACAAATAAGGATATGAACACCACCGCTGAAGGCAAGAAGACAAAGAGAATCGCTGTTATCGTTGGTGTTATTGCTCTTGCAATCGCTTGCCTTTGCGGTATTGAGTACGATCCCGTTTCTCAGGAAAACCAGGCTGCTGCTGAAGCAATCACTGATAATGTTTACTGGACACAGTACGGTAAGGTTTACCACCTTTATCAGGACTGCTCTTCATTAACAAATTCTACAGAATTAATCGAAGGTCCCGCAGACCAGGCTATCGCTGCAAACCGTAAGAGAATCTGCAAGATCTGCTATAAGAGAGCCGGTCTTGACAATGAAGATCTTCTTGTTGAAGCAGACGAATAATTCGTGAATAAAAAAATCGCGGCTCTGATGTTTATCACATCAGGCCGCTTTTTTTGTCTTCAGTTATACCCGTTTTGTCCTGAAACTATGTTTCATCGTTTCGCGTTTCATCGGTCTTATTCATCTTTTTCAGCCTGCTGATTCTCAACACAAGCCTGATTGCAACAAAAGCAGCAAGAGCGCCCAAAAGAACAAATGCAGCAACACGATTCTCACCCTGAAGGTATTTTTCAATCAAATCCGGTGTGTCTTCGGGCTTCTGTTCCGGTACCGGTGTGTTTGTTGGAACAGGCGTATTTGTTGGCAAAGGAGTAGGCGTTTCCGTAGGTTCCGGAGTTGCTGTAGGCGCCGGCGCTGAAATCTTCCAGGTTAATTCAATAGATTTTCCGGAACCGTCAGGCCAGATATATCCGGGCTCAAGAGTTGCTGTTGCAGTGTATGTCCCGGCCTCCGTTGCCGTGGCACCCTCAAGCGTAAATCCGATTCCGCCCTGCACGCCCACAATCTCTGTTCCATCAAATATCAGGTCTTCAAAAACTACGGGCTCATCAGCGGTCTGTATTTTCCAGTATTCGTACAACCAGTCGTATCGGTTTTGTATCCAGTAAATCAGATATTCTATGCTTTCCTCATACGTATTAAGTTCTTTATACGCTCTCCAGGACGTTACCCAGATATCCCATCCGGCGCCGCCTTTTTCCGTAGAGCGGAAATTGGTTGCAAAAACATCTCCGTAAATTGCCCTGTAATACGCTATGCTTCCCGCATCCTCAGCCGTTCCGTTAATAATATTCTTAATTGCGGGAGAATACTCGGCAAAATATTTTTTTACAAGATCGTTAAATTCATCATATTGCTTAAAATAACTGAACGCAGGGCCTGTGCCGTAAATATCAAGCCAGCCGACCCACACTCCGTCAATCTTTTTCCAGTAACCCGGGTCCGAATCCCTGTGTACATTCCCGACTGCCTGGTCAAAATCCCATGCCGGCCCACAGTACAGCTTACCGTCTTTATAATAGAAAAACACGGAAAACTTATTAATATCCGTTGACTTCGTAAATTCCAGAAGGAGATACATCTTGGCGATAGATTCAACATCCGCAACTTCCCTGACTTTGTCAAAGCCGCCCGGCTGACCTATGTTTTCCTTTACAACCGAATATATATTTGTCAGCGTATCGGAAATTGTGCTGAGTTTTTCATTTGTCACTTCATCAGGTTCTTTTATCTCAAAGCGCAGGTCAGAGTCAGGATCCGGTTGTACATAACCCGCACCATTTTTTCTGAAAGCATTCAGATCAATAAGGAAATCTCCCTTTGAAGTATCTATATCCACACGATGTTCCTTAGCCTCAACCGGCTCTGTCAGAAGATAAACACCTCTGTATTCACCGTCAACGTAAACCCTCGCATATTCGTGCTCGGAAGTATATTCAATTCCCATGTCTTTCGCAAGGTCAAGCATCAATGCGTTTCTGAGCAGGGTCTTATCATTTGCTTCCGCAAGAAGCACCCATCTTTTCTCTCTTCCGGCACCTTCAATAAGTTCCACACGTTTGTCAAACTTGATTGTGTACGGGCGTTTTGAAAGGTTTGACGTATTATTTCCGCGAACCTTTATCTGCGCAAGGTCATCCGTTGCAATTGCAGTTCCGTCTTTTCGGAAAACGGTAACAGCCGCCTTTTGATAGCCCTGATATTTTTCCAGCTTGATTCCGTTGTCCTTTGCTGTTGAAATGAAAACGTTTGCAACTATATTATCAGTAAAAGTAAGAGCAGCAATATAGTCCTTCAGTGTTTCGTATACAAAAACAACATTTTCGTAAGGCTCTTTCTTGAAATTAACGGACGAAACAGACTGAATATAGTCAGAAAGCGCGGTTTTGGCGGCATTATCGGCAACCGTATTATACTGAAGCAGCTGATTTCCATGCTTAATCAGCAGCTTAATTCCGTCAACCTTTGCCTTTTGGTCAGCCGCTATTTCCTCAGGCGTCATTTCCTGTGTTTCTGCGGCGCATACCTGCTGCAGCCCGTGCGGAAGGCATAATGCCAGAGCAAAAATAACTGCATACCATATTATTTTGTAAACAGTGAACCTTTTCATTTTATAAGATGCTCTCCCTGCCACAAATTGTATCAGTAATTGAATTTCCAAGAATTCCCGTTTGTTGTCTTTTATTTTTGCGAACCAATTAGCCATCTGGCAATATCCACAATTTCAATTCCTTCATGTTGCATATTCTCATGCTTTGTTCTGGCAATAAGCATCTTAGGAAACGCATCCTGAATCGACAAAAGTGGTGAAATCTCCCTCTTAAACGTCTCTTCTTTTGTTATATCATCTGCCACCTGAATGTATGTCTTTCTTCCATCCTTTATTGCTATAAAATCTATTTCCCTGGTATATAGTTTTCCAACATAGACTTCGTATCCTCTTCTAAGCAATTCAAGAGCAACCATATTCTCGTATAAGTGCCCATAATCAGCACTCTTCGAACCAAGTTCTGCAAATCTGAATGATAAATCTGCTAAATAATATTTTTTGTCTGACTCAAGATATTTTTTCCTTTTTATATCATATCTTTTTATTGGATAGAATAAAAAAGATTTGCACAAATAATCTATATATGCACCAACAGTTTTATCATTCGTTTTATAAGTGCTTGAAGTCAATTTGCTTGCTACATTTCTTACCGATGTTTCACTTCCAATATTATCCATTAGAAAATTGCTTATCATCAATAGCAAATCTTCATTTTCTATTCGGTACTTAGTAACAATATCCCTTACAATCGTTGCCTTAAATATGCTTCCTATATATTTTTTGGCATCATTTTCATTTCTATACAAGTAAGATCCGGACATTCCTCCTACCTTAAAAAAATTATCAAAAGACTCGTCCAAATCCTTAGATGGATAATAGTTTATATATTCCGAGAACGAAAATGGGTATAGGCTTATTTCACACACTCGACCACCAAACAAAGTAGCCAAATCACCAGAAAGAAGAAATGCATTGGATCCTGTTATATAAATATCGTAGAGTTCTTCTTCATGGATGCTATTGATCACTCTTTCAAATCCATCACACAGCTGTATTTCATCTATAAAAAGATAATTAACACACTCCGCCTTATATGCGGTTTGAATATAATCATATAAAGAATCCGGATTCAATAATTTTTCAAACTTCTTCTGATTCAGGTTTATTCTGACAATATTAGCGTTATCTTCTTTTTCAATAATTGTAGAAAAAGCATCCATTAATTTAGATTTACCACATCTTCTTATACCGGTTATCACCTTTATATCCGGTACATTTTTTACATCTAATAGTCTGTGTATATACGATTCCCGTTCAATTAATTTCATAAATACTATCTCCTCGGGAATATTATATTTGATTTCGCATTTTTGCGCAATATTCATTTTTGCGAAACGGCATCAAGGCACCAAAACCAAAATCATGAGGCTTTTTCCCACAACATTACTTGACAAGTTTCCCGAACAGATTTATAATCCAGACATATTTGGGCTAGGGGCGCATATGCTGAGATTGAAACCACGGTTTCATGTCCCTCATTACTTGACCCGGGTAATACCGGCGTAAGGAAGCATTTTCTGCTACCCCTCCGTATAGGAGGTTTTTTTATGTCAAAATTTATTGCTAATTTCGTAACAGAGAGTGACGGAACTTTTTCGCTCACTACCATCGGAAAAATCCTTTGTGGTGCTGTTTCACTTATTCTTTTTCTTGTCTTATTCTTCATTTTCAGCAAAAAGAAGAATGCCGATGCCGCTGAACAGGCAGACAACAGACCCGCTCAAAAATCCATTTTCACCTTAAAGCAGCTTGTTTTTTCTGCCGTATCGCTTGCACTCGCATATGCACTGTCCTTCGTTAAGATTATACATATGCCCTGGGGCGGATCCGTTACCCTTTTTTCCATGTTTTTTGTCACGCTCATAGGCTACTGGTATGGCCCGAAAATCGGTCTTGTTTCCGGTTTTGCTTACGGAATTCTTCAGTTTCTGCAGGGCGGAACAGGCTACATCGTTTCAATTCTGCAGCTGTGCCTTGATTATTTCGTAGCGTTCGGCGCGCTTGGCCTTTCAGGCTTCTTTTCAAAAAAGAAACACGGAATGATAACAGGATACCTTGTAGCAATCATTGTACGCGCCGCAATACATTCGATCGGAGGGTACATTTTCTGGATGGAATACATGCCTGACAATTTCCCGAAGACGCTGGCAATTGTTTATCCCATCTGCTATAATTACTCATATATTCTTCTGGAAGGTATACTGACAGTTGTTGTACTTTGTCTGCCGTCGGTAAAGTCCTGCTTTGCAAGACTTAAGGCAATTGCTACGGAATAATATAATTATAAAAACTCCGGCAATTAATTTGACGGGGTTTTCTAAAAAATAAAGGAGCAAATCCAACTACCTCAAACGGGTAAACAGATTATACAAGCAAAAATGATTATTAAAGCTTTTAAGCGGCTTTCACCGCTTCGCGTAACTCAGTTAAAAGAATTGGAATCTGTATGTAAAGCAGCAGATAATACCCTATGCGATGTTTTCTGTGAGCCTTCTCTTAACTGCACGCATGAATTTCCTGCATTTTTCTATGCTTTGACGGGCGGGAAGCTCATAGGATGTCTTACAATATTTATTCCGGGCGACGGTTCGGCTGAGATTAGTGCCCTTGTCCATCCCGATTCCCGTGAGAAGGGTGTGTTCGGAAAACTTTTTACCGAGGCACGCAAAACCATACAGGCCCTTGGCTGCACAAAAGTCCTGTTTGTCTGCGTTCCGGGAATTCCCGCAACTACAGGCGTTTTAAGCAAACTTGGTGCAAAGCATTCCTCAACCGAATATAAAATGAGTCTGAACCGCTCCGCTGCAAAGTCTTCCGAAAGTAAGGGCAAAAAAAGCGACTCCGCTTCCTGGGACCGTTCTTCTAAAAAATCTGCCGCAAAGCCGGTCCTTCAGCTTGCCAAGCGTGAAGACCTTCCCGATATAGCAAAAATGGACGCGCTGTTTTTCGATTCTGATTATTTCAGTTCACTTGACTGGCTTGACGCACTGTTTCCGCTTGAAAACACGAACATTTACAAGCTTGTTCTCGGAAAGAAAATCATAGGCACAGGCGCATTTGTTCTGGAGGGTGAAGGTGTATCGGTATTTGGAATCGGCCTTCTTCCCGAATACCGCGGAAAAGGCTACGGGCGTCTTCTGATGGAGCAGCTTCTTTCCAAAGCTCCCGCCGGCAAGCCTGTTGTTCTGCAGGTTTCCGACATGAACGCTGTTGCATTTTCACTATACAAAAAGCTCGGCTTCACAGTGACAGCCGAGCAACAGTACTGGTTAGTTCCCGATGAGGTAAAATAATAACCGGGTTACTTTGATTGTTTTCTTTGTGTTTTTTTCTGATGAAATTCGTAACCCTTAATGGCTGCAAATATAAATGCAAAACCAAGTACGGTTACAGCAAGACGGTTTATGATGAGAGCAACGGCATGGCTGCTTACTGCAGTTGTGCCTTCAAAGCCCGCATGGCGGATTGCTACGCAGGAAGTATAATCCCCGTAATCAGCAGTCGAGCCCTGTGTAAACACCCATACAACAAGCTGGGCTATAATTCCCGGAAGGCAGTTTTTTGTCCATTCGGTTAATGCAAGAACAAACCCTGTTACAAAAATGACTGTCGGTAAAAGCCAGGTTACGGTCAGACAGGTTGATGCCCCAAAAGAAGCGTCCTTTCCAAATTGTTTTGCTATGCGGATATCTGCATATGTAGTTGCAATGAGAAGAGGAAGGAAAATAAGAATGAGCATTGAACCTGCACGGATTAAGACTGCATCGGCATTCTTAAGTTCATCCCTGAGAGCGCTTCCGTTTCTCTTCATTTTTTCTTTATCACGGACACATGCGGTAGCAATAGCAAAGGCCGGTGCAAACATCAAAACCATTCCAAGTTCACTTGCAAAGAATCTTGCGGATTCTGCCGCAACTGTTGCAGGAACTGCGTTTTCTGCAGCACACGCCTGATTAAAGTCAGGTAAAAAGCTGAGCACAACTGTCAAAAGTATCGAAATCAAATATATATAATAAGTCGGAGCAGTTGCAAAACGCACTATTTCTTCGCTCCAGTATTTTTTTCTGTTCATTGGTTTCTCCATTTCTTTGATCGTCTTATTCAACATCGGAAGGTGTTTCCGTCATTTCCGTTATTTCGATTTCATACCTGTTCTTTATTGAATAATTTTCTCCAGAGCACAAACGATTTTTTGTCGGGATTCGACCAGAAAACTTCAATGCAGACCGCAAGTATTGCAAGAGCAAGAAGCCAAACCGTAAGGTATTCACGGCCGTTTACACGGACATATATGTACACAAATCCGGCAAGCAACGTCAGTATAACAAATACCAGAGCGGTCATAATACCTTTTCTGCGCACTGAATTGCCTTCACTGCCTTGTTTTTCAGTTGTTTTGCTTTGTTTTGAAAAGTAAATTCCGTTCTTTTTCATCTTTTCCTCCGATTGAATGAGTCAGAAAGAACCGTCCCCAATGACTCACACTTGCAGATTCTCCGTTTTGGCTGTATAATCACCACAGATTACAGTTTACGGAGGCGACATGGCGACTTTAGGAAATCCCAAAAACACCATAGAAATTCTGCAAAAATATAATATTAGCTTTCAGAAAAAATTCGGTCAGAATTTCCTGATTGATACTCATGTTCTCGAAAAAATCGTATCCGCTGCCGAAATCACCAAAGATGACCTTGTTATTGAAATCGGGCCCGGCATCGGCACGCTCACACAGTATCTGTGCGAAGCAGCACGTGAGGTTATAGCTGTTGAAATTGACAGAAACCTTATTCCGATTCTTGAGAATGACACGCTTGCGCCTTATGACAACGTTACCGTGATTAATGAAGATGTCTTAAAGCTTGATCTTACGGCACTTATCAACAGTCACAGCCCGGGCAGACCCGCAAAGCTTGTCGCAAACCTGCCCTATTATATCACCACACCTATTGTTATGCAAGTTCTTGAGTCAGGTGCTCCAATAGAGAGCATGACCATAATGATTCAGAAGGAAGTTGCCGAACGCATGGAAGCAAAGCCCGGAACCGCAGATTACGGCGCAATCACGCTGGCCGTGCAGTATTACACCGAGCCCTATCTTGCAGCCAATGTCCCGCAGAACTGCTTCATGCCGCGTCCAAACGTATCATCGGCAGTTATCCGCCTGAAAAGGCACTCACAGCCGCCTGTTAACGTTAAAGACCCGGCACTCATGTTCAAGCTTATCCGTGCTTCCTTCAATCAGCGCAGAAAAACGCTTCTTAACGGCCTTTCAAACAGCACCGAATTAAGTTTTACCAAGGATGAGCTCACCGCAGCCCTCGACTCCTGCGGAATTTCACCCACCGTGCGCGGTGAAACCCTTGGCCTGCCTGAGTTTGCAGCGCTGTCGGATGCACTCACAAAATAAAGAAGAATTGTGAAACAGAGCTGAAGAAGCGGAAATCAAAACCTTCCCGGATTCTTCTGTCAGCTTCACCAGCGTGAAACATACGTTGCGCAGGAAATGTAAAACGCTCCTGTACCCTTCCACGCAAGATACCGTGTTCCAATGGCCCAGCCATCGTTAAGAACAAGAAAAGTGAAGCTTTTCCCTGTCTCTTTATTTGTATAAGTTCTGTAGCCTATGACGGTCACAGAATGATTGAAATAAAAACCGGACGCCAGCGAATAAACAAACGGATGCCCCTTATCAAGCATTTTCATGAGGCTTTTCTTTGACGGGAAGAGCCTCATTTTTGCCCATCCGCGCTTTCTGCCAAGCTGCTTTCTCATAACGCCTATCAAAAGCGGGGCATTCATAATAATACTTAATCCCCACGATGGCCTATACAGAAGTTTCCTTGCTTCGCTGCGGACCGCAAGTGGTGTAAGCGCACCGGGTTCATCCGCACTTCGGGTCACGTTTGAAGCATTCTGTTCACTGTTTCCGGAAGCCTTTTCAGCACTTATGTAGCTCTGTAAAACATTGTACGATGCAACAAGCGTGCAGCATTGTGTATCTTTTTCGAATTCACGCATTCGAAGCGTTCCGTAATTTTTGGCCATGACCTCGGAAACGCTGAAGCAGTCCGCATCGTAACCGGTTTTATTTTTTAAGTAAATCAGCGGTTCCGTAATCTCGCTGCAAAATCCCGAATTGATTTTTCTATTTTTCTTCATGTTCTAAAACTCCTGTTTGTCCGGAATCAGCCGCATACAATTACTTTCCGGTCTCATTTCCGAACAGAAACTTCTCTGCATTTTCTCTTGTAATGCTTATTATCTCATCCTCCGGAATGTCCTTAAGCCTTGCAATCTCAGCCACCACAAGTGGCAGAAAGGCAGATGAATTGCGTTCTCCGCGATGCGGCTCCGGGGCAAGATACGGGCAGTCCGTCTCAAGCACAAGCCTCTTTGTCGGAACTTCCTTCACAACCTCTTTAAGCTTTTTCGAGTTCTTAAAGGTCACTACTCCGCCAATTCCCAACAGGAATCCCATTTCAAGAAACTTTTCAGCCATCTCTTTACTGTAGGCAAAGCAGTGAATAATTGCGCAAAGCTGCTTCCCGTCTGACTTTGCACGGTCATATTCTTCTCTTAAAACCTTATAGGTGTCCTCTGCAGCATCTCTGCTGTGGACACAAATCGGAAGCCCAAGCTCAAGTGCAAGCCGGATCTGTTTTCTGAAGCCTTCAATCTGTTCTTTGTGATGGTCCTTGTCCCAGTAATAATCAAGGCCGATTTCGCCTATCATTACAACCTTTTCACTTTGAGCAAGTTCCCGCAATTCTTCAAAATTCTTCACGGCTTCACCGGCATTTCCGCGTGTTCCGTCCGCATAAGGTACAAGCTCTGCAATATCCTCAGGATGAACGCCAACCGCTGCCTTCATAAAATCATATCTGCCCGCAAGCTCAACAGTTGAGCGGCTTGTTGCCATATTGGCGCCAATGTTCACAACATTTCCTACTCCTGCTTCCGACAGACCCGCAAGAACCTGCTCGCGGTCAGAATTAAATTTCTCATCGTCATAATGTGCGTGTGTATCGAATATCAATTGTTTTTCCTCTTTTCAGAACCGGGACCGGCCCGATAAAAATGTCTGTTAATTATTCAAAGTATTACATGAATTATCAGTAATATGCATGCTCATTTCCTGCCGGATTTGTGGGTGCCGGGTAATCCGAAGGATTTGTAGGTGTCGGAATCTCTGTCGGCGTTGGCTCCTCAGGATTTTCCGGTTCCTCACCCGGAAGCGGTGTAGGTGTAGGGTACGGCAGTCCCGTTTCAGGGTCAATGGGCTCTCCGAAAGCATTGTATTCAGGGTAGAGCGGGTTCTTCCTGCCCGTATCCTTTTCATCATTGGCAAGGCCGGCGGGATCGACATAATCCTCGAAATCTATCAGCGGAAGCCCCTCATGAATATCCTCCATAAACGCATGCCAGATACGCCCGGGGTAACTGCTTCCCGTCAGGTCCTCCATGGTTCTGGGATAATCATAACCAACCCAGACTGCCGTTGTGTAGTATTTTGTATAGCCCGCAAACCAGCCGTCACGCTGGCCTGTAGCCGTTCCGGTTTTTCCGGCGGCAATCGCATTTTCAAGCTGTAGCCTTTTGCCGGTTCCCGTCACAAGAACATCCTTCAGGACACTGGTCATGGTTCGTGCCGCATTTTTCTCATAAACCCTGAAGCTCTCCGGAAGGCCCGAAACAAGCGTATTTCCTTCCGAATCCATTATTGTCACTATACAGTCGGGATTCCGGTAAACGCCGCCATTTTCAAGCGTTGCATAACCCGAAGCCATTTCAAGGGCACTTACTCCGTACGTAAAACCGCCAAGTGCCGATGCCGGATAATAATCAGTCTCAACAATCCTTGAAAAACGCATCTTCAAAAGATATGAAAGCCCGACCTTTGGCGTAAGTTCGACAAACAGCTTCCAGGCAACCGTATTTGCTGAGACACCAACGGCTTCGCGAACGGAAATATCGCCGTAATAATGCCCTCCGGAATTTTTCGGTCCGCCTTCAAAATACTCGTCAAGCACACGGTCGGAAGGCGAAAGTCCCCGTTCAAACAGCGGTGTGTAGACAATCAGCGGTTTTATGGAGCTTCCCGCCTGACGGAATGACTGGTATGCACGGTTAAGCGTGTATCCCGCCGTCTCACGGCTTCTTCCTCCGATTATGGCAACCACGCGGCCGGTTTCGTTATCTATGCAGACAGATGACCCCTGGAGCGCATAGTTTCCATTGTCCTGAAGTTCATCAAAACCGGAAAGTTCAGCGTCAAGCGCCGCCTGAAGTTTTTCCTGAAGAACGGGATCAATCGATGTGTAAATCCTGTATCCGCCTGTATAAAGCGACCTCTGGATTGAATAATAACGTTCGTCATACTGCTGCTCATAGAGCTCCCTGTCCGCATCGTCGGCAAATTCGTCACGGAAAGCAAAACCGCTCTTTTTCATAAGTGCAAGCACGGCACAGTGATAGCTGTAGGTCTCGGCATAATCCTGCCTGGGCTGCTTTGTGTGATTCAGAACTATTTTCTCCGCAAGCGCCTCTTTGTAAGCGCCGTACGTCAGGTCTCCATACTCATAGAGCTGCTCAAGCACCCTGTCACGGCGTTCAAGTGTATTTTCCGGATTAACCAGCGGATCATACTTTGAAGGATTGTTCGGAATTGCACACAGGAAGGCAATTTCGGAAAGTGAAAGGTTAGACGCACTTTTCCCGAAATACCCTACGGCAGCGGCCTGAATTCCGTAATATCCGTTAGCATAGTATATGTTATTCATGTAAAATTCAAGTATCTTATCCTTCGAATACAGCTTATTCAGTTCTGTCGCAAGGAATATTTCCGTAGCTTTTCGCTCAACCGATACCTCCATTGAAAGGTAGATATTTCGCGCAAGCTGCTGCGTTATGGTGCTTCCGCCGCGGTAAATATCCCCGTTCTTGATGTAGGAATAAGCCGCAACAAGTATTGCCTTAAGGTCAAAGCCCGGGTGCTTGTAATAATTTCTGTCCTCTGTTACCAGCACACAGTCAATCGCAGCCTGCGGAATATCCTCAAAATCAAGATAATACACGTCCTTCGTTCCGCTGAGCGATGAAATCAGCGAGCCGTCCGCTGCATAAACCAGGCTTGTTTCCGTTGTCTTAAAGTCTTCCTCCTTCGAAGAAAGTGCGATTTTATGCGCATTCTCACGATACTGCAGGAACTCATCAATATAAGGCTTAAATATTGCATAACCAATAAGTCCCGCAACAAGAAGCAACGCAAACAAGCCTCCGAGAATTCCTCCGAGGATACGCCTGCGTTTCTTTTTGTCAATCTTACGTTTCATACTCAATATTTCGGCCTTTATTATTAATTTTTTACCTTGTTAAATAAAAAAATCTGCGCTATAATTAGGTAAGGTGTGGGCAGAAACGGCTCCTCCTGAATTTTTTATTCGGAGGCCATATGAAAATATTCTATTTGTCAGTAGATCAATTACTTCCCGGAATGATTGTAATCGATGATATCCGTCTTTCCGATCAGACTGTCATTATTCCGAAACAGACCGTGCTCTCAATTAAGCTTATCACAAGATTGAAGCTTTATACAATAGGAACTGTTCCGGTTATGATTCCTGAAAAAGTATCGGAATCCGTTGATAAAAATTCCGTCAGCCACTGGAATACCATTCGAAACTCTCTTGAATTCAAGAAATTCGAAAAGGAATATCGCAGTGTTACTGCCATGCTGCGCCTTGAATTCCAAACGCTGCTCGATCCTGCCACCAAAAAATATGACCCCCAGAACCTTGTAAACATGGTTTACGGTCTTGCTGAAACAAGCTACAGTGCAACACACATTTTCGACCTTCTGCACTGTATGCGTGATTACGATGATTCCATCTACGTTCACTGTCTGAATGTAGCCCTGATTGTCCGTACACTGGGTATCTGGCTCGGCCTGGATGAGGTGACACTGAACCAGCTCACACTTTCCGGCATTATTCACGATATCGGCAAGGTCAATATCCCGGTCGAAATCCTGAACAAGCCCGGGAAGCTTACTGATGAAGAATTTGCTGAAATCAAGCGCCACCCGAATTACGGTGTTGAAATTCTTCGCCCGTTCATCAGTGATCCCCGTGTTCTGGACGGTGTTGCCCTGCATCATGAAAGAAATGACGGCTCCGGCTATCCGAACAAGTTAACAGCAGGCGCTATTCCACAGTTTGCGAAGCTCCTTGCCATAGCAGATGTTTACGATGCTATGACGGCTCTGCGCTCCTACCGTGAAAGCATCAGCCCGTTCGATGTTGTCGCAAATTTTGAAAGAGACGGCTATACCAAGTTTGAAACATCTTACCTGCTGCCTTTCCTTGAGCACATCGCCAATGCTTACATCGGTGCTCCCGTTCTGCTGTCGAACGGTCTTGTAGGCGAAGTTGTCATGATTAACAGAATGAAACTCTCGAAACCCATGGTTCTTGTAGGAACCGAGTTTCTTGATCTCGATAAATGGTCTGAAATCACAATCAAGGCCCTTTGCTAAGAAATTATCCGAAAGGAAGTTATATTATTATGTCAGAAATGTACAACCCCAAGTCCATTGAAAAGAAATGGCAGAAATACTGGAAGGAGCATGAAACCTTCAAAACAGATGTCTGGGATTTTTCAAAGCCCAAATTCTACGCACTTGACATGTTCCCTTACCCTTCGGGCGTAGGTCTTCACGCAGGTCATCCCGAAGGCTACACCGCAACCGACATTATGTCCCGTATGAAGAGAATGCAGGGCTACAACGTCCTTCATCCCATGGGATATGACTCATTTGGTCTTCCCGCAGAGCAATATGCCGTTCAGACAGGCAACAACCCCAACGGTTTTACCCAGAAAAACATCGGCACCTTCTCAAAGCAGCTTGAAGAACTCGGTTTTGACTATGACTGGTCAAAGGTAATCGCAACATCAGATCCCAAGTTCTATAAATGGACCCAGTGGATTTTCAAACAGTTATATGAAGCAGGCTACGCAAAGCACATCGATATGCCCGTTAACTGGTGCGAAGAACTCGGCACCGTTCTTTCCAACGATGAAGTCATTGACGGAAAGTCAGAACGTGGCGGATATCCCGTAATCCGCAAGAACATGAAGCAGTGGGTTATTGACCAGCCTGCATTTGCAGAGCAGCTTCTTGAAGGTCTTAACGATGTTGACTGGCCCGAGTCCACAAAAGAAATGCAGCGCAACTGGATTGGTAAATCAACCGGTGTTGAAGTCAAATTCCAAATTGTAGGCGGCGGTGAGTTCTCAATCTTCACCACATGTATCGAAACCATCTACGGTATCACCTTTATGGTTCTTGCTCCGGACGGTGAAATCACAAAGAGCCTTATGGACCGCGTTGAAAACCGCGAAGAAGTTCAGGCTTATATAGACGAAACCGTTAAGAAGAGCGATATGGACCGTACCGAACTTAATAAGACAAAATCCGGCTGTGAACTCAAGGGTCTCCACTGTATCAACCCCGTAAACGGCAAGGAAGTCCGCATGTTCATAGGCGATTTCGTTCTTGCAAATTACGGCACAGGCGCTGTTATGGCTGTTCCTTCACATGACCAGCGTGACTTTGAATATGCTGTTGCACATAACATCGACATGATTCAGGTTATTGACGGTGCAGACGTTTCCGAAAAGGCATTCGAGAAATACGATTACCTTGGCAAGGGCTGCAAGCTTATGAATTCCGCAGAGTTCACCGGCATGGTAGTTGAGGATGCAAAGGAAGCCATCACTGTTAAGCTTGAAAAAATGGGCGTTGCAAAGCGCACCGTTAACTACAAGTTCCGTGAGTGGATTTTCGCACGCCAGCGCTACTGGGGCGAGCCCGTTCCCTGCGTTTACAAAGAGGACGGTTCAATCTATTTCCTTCCTGATGAAGAACTTCCGCTTGTTCTTCCCGAACTTGAGGATTACAAGGGTCACAACGGCAAGGCTCCGCTTGAGAATGCAACAGAGTGGAAGCAGTATGACAAAAACGGCGTAAAGGGTGTTCGTGAAACATCTACCATGCCCGGTTCCGCAGGTTCATCCTGGTACTACATGCGCTATATTGACCCTAATAACGAAAACGAACTTGCTGACAGGAAACTTCTTGAGCACTGGCTTCCCGTTGACCTTTACATCGGCGGCCCCGAGCATGCCGTAGGCCACCTTATGTATTCCCGTATCTGGAACCGCTTCTTATATGACAAGGGCATTTCTCCTGTTAAGGAGCCTTTCAAGAAGCTTGTTCACCAGGGTATGATTCTTGGTTCAAACGGCATCAAGATGGGCAAGCGTTTCCCTGAATTCGTTGTAAATCCCAGCGATGTTGTTAACGAATACGGCGCCGATACACTCAGATTGTATGAAATGTTCATGGGCCCGCTTGAGGTTTCAAAGCCCTGGAACAACAACAATGTTCAGGGTGCAAGACGTTTCCTCAACAGAGTATGGACCTTCTTTACAGAGCCTGAAAATCTCACTGCCGGTGAAGGTGGCGAACTTGAGAAATGCTATCACCAGACAGTTAAGAAGGTAACCTCGGACTTCGAAACATTAGGCTTTAACACAGCTATTTCCCAGATGATGATCTTCATTAATGAAGTTTACAAGGTTGGCAAATGCCCTAAGGTTTACGCTGAAGGCTTCATCAAAATGCTTTCCTGCATCTGCCCTCACATTGGAGAGGAACTTTGGGAGAAGCTTGGCCACACCGAAACAATCGCTTACGAAAGCTGGCCTAAGTTCGATGAGGCAAAGACAAAAGAGTCTACCATTGAAATTGCTGTTCAGATTAACGGCAAGATCAAAGGTACCATCAATATCGATGCAAACGCAACAGATGAAGAAGCAAAGGCAGCGGCTCACGCTCTTGAGAATGTGGCTGCAATCCTTGACGGAAAGACAATCGTTAAAGAGATTTACGTTAAGGGCCGCCTTGTTAACATCGTTGTAAAATGACATACAAAACAATGTAAAGAAATCCACGGCGGTCCGTTAAGGGCCGCCGATGGTCTGCATAGAAAGGAAATTATTATGACAAACAGAAAACAAGTAGTACTCGTTGTTATGGATGGCGTTGGCTTCAGCAAAACCGGTATCGGCGATGCTGTTACGGCTGCAAACACCCCCGTTCTTGATGAAATGCTCAAGACCTGCCCCAATACACGTCTTAAGGCACACGGCAGTGCAGTAGGTCTTCCTACCGATGACGACATGGGCAATTCAGAGGTTGGTCACAACGCTCTTGGCTGCGGCCAGATTTACTCACAGGGCGCAAAGCTCGTTAACGAGTCTATCGAAAGTGGAAAAATGTACAATTCACAGGCTTGGAAGGAAATTATTGAGAACGTTAAAAAGAACAACTCAACTCTTCATTTCCTTGGCCTTCTTTCAGACGGCAATGTTCATTCAAACATTTCACATCTTATCAAAATGCTTAATCAGGCCAAGACTGAGGGCGTTAAGAAGGTTCGCGTTCATACACTCCTTGACGGACGTGATGTTCCCGCAACAAGCGCTCTTATCTATGTTGAGCAGCTTGAGAAATGCCTTGCAGAGCTGAACGATGCTGACTTTGACGGCTGCATCGCATCAGGTGGCGGACGTATGAAGGTTACCATGGACCGTTACCAGGCTAACTGGGGAATGGTTGAACTTGGCTGGAAGACACACGTTCTTGGTGAAGGCCGTCAGTTCGCAACAGCTGCTGAGGCTGTTGAAACCTTCCGTAATGAGACAGGTGCCATTGACCAGGATCTTCCTGCATTCGTTATTGCAAAAGACGGCAAGCCCGTTGGTCCTATCGTAAAAGAAGACAGCGTTGTTCTCTTCAATTTCCGTGGCGACCGTGCAATTGAAATCTCCATGGCTTTCGACTGCGAGGATATGCCTCACTTCAACCGCGGACCGAAGCTCAACTGCTGCTACGCCGGCATGCTTCAGTACGATGGCGACCTGAAGCTCCCCAACCGCTTCCTGGTTCCTCCTCCGGCAATCAA
>JAZQNE010000087.1:0-36385 GCA_045627185.1 Lachnospiraceae bacterium | reverse complement strand
AAATCGCCCAGACCGTTAGGTCTGAGCGATTTTTTTTAGGGGAGTTTTTTTACAGCCCCATCCGGGTAATATATTAGGTTTTCAGCCATTTAGCAGGTCTTCAAGTATTTTCTCGGGAATATGCATGTTTCCACGGCCTGTGCCAAGCTGCAGATACGGTTTGTTGGCACCGTGGTAATCTGTTCCGCCGGAGATTTTCAGGCCCTTACGGTGGGCAACGCTTTTAAGGTATTGCTCTTCCTCACCTGAATAGGCAGAATAAACAGCTTCAATGCCCCGGAGGCCGTAGCCTTTGAGTTCATCAATCAAATCTTCGGTTTCCTTGCGTGAAAGCCCGTAAAGCAGCGGATGTGCAAGAATGGGAATTCCGCCGGCTTGCAGAATCAGCTCAACGGCTGTTTTTCGCTCCATAAACTCGCGCGGAATGTAGAAGGGCTTGTCAAAATCAAGGTATTTCTTGAAGGCATCGGCATTATCTTTGGTGTAACCCTTTGCAGTAAGGGCCTTTGCAAAGTGGGCACGTGTGATTGAAGCAGCGGTGCTTTCGTCACGTGAAAGCAAGTCCTCAAGAGTGATGTCAAAGCCTGCATCCCGGAAACGGTTTAACATGGCAATATTACGCTGGTTTCTGTTGTAGCGCGCACCGTCGAGAGCGGAAACAAGGGCTGTATTTTGAGGATCGATGTTGAGCCCGAGGATGTGGATGTCGCGCTTCCCAAGCGTCGCGGAAATTTCAACGCCCGGAATTATGCGAAGCCGGCCCTCATATTTTTTGGCGGCTTCAACGGCCTCAAAAACGCCGCCTGTTGTATCATGGTCAGTAAGCGCGAATGCGGAAAGTTGCTTTTCAACAGCCATTTCCACAAGCTCTTCCGGAGTGTTTGTGCCGTCTGAAAATGTTGAATGAACGTGTAAATCAATGTATGCCATAAATTTTCCCTTTGCAGTAAAAGAATTTGACGTTGTGCATCATAAATTAAATCTGAAACTGAGTAATAAATATCTGTCGCAAACGTGATACAAAAAATCACTGCAACAAAAATATCCGTCGCAAGCGTGATATCAAAAATCAGCCGCAATAATAAATATTTGTCTGTTGCAAATATGGTATCATAAATCGAACTGTGGTACAATATCAAATATGGTTGTGTGTAAAGGAGTCTGAAATGCCCTCATTTTTACCCGTAAATCAAAAAGATATGAAAGCCCGCGGATGGGACCAATGCGATTTTGTCTATGTTATAGGCGATGCATACGTGGACCATTCATCGTACGGGCCTGCTATAATCAGTCGCGTGCTTGAGGCAAACGGCTACAGGGTCGGCATAATTGCCCAGCCCGACTGGAAAAAAGATGAGTCCGTCCAAATCCTTGGAAAGCCGCGCCTTGGGTTCCTTGTGTCGGCAGGAAACATGGACAGCATGGTGAACCATTACACCGTGGCAAAAAAGCATCGGAATGCTGATATGTACTCGCCCGGAGGAAAGATGGGCCTGCGCCCGGACCGCGCGACCATCGTTTACGGAAACCTGCTGCGCAAGCTTTATCCCGATGTCCCCATTATAATTGGCGGAATTGAAGCATCGTTGCGCCGCATGGCTCATTACGATTACTGGAGTGACAAGGTTCGCCGCTCAATCCTGATAGAATCCCAGGCCGACCTGATTTCATACGGAATGGGGGAGCGTTCAATCGTTGAAATTGCCGATGCGCTCGACAGCGGAATGGATGTGAAGGATATCACCTACATAAAGGGCACGGTTTATAAGGCAAAAGGCCTTGACACGGCTTACGAGCCGCTGGTTCTGCCAAGCTTTGAGGAAATAACCTCAGACAAAAAGAAATATGCCGAAAGCTTTTTCGTACAGTATCAGAACACGGACCCGTTCACCGGCAAAACGCTTGCCGAACAGTACGGCGCAAAGGAATATGTAATCCAGAATCCGCCCGCCATGCCGCTTTCCACCGCTGAACTTGATGACGTCTATGCGTTGCCGTATGTTGGAACATGGCATCCGATGTATGACAAACAGGGCGGAATTCCCGGATTTTCCGAAATGAAATTCAGTCTCACATCATGCCGCGGATGTTTCGGCGCCTGCAGCTTCTGTGCGCTCACCTTCCATCAGGGCAGGATTGTCCAGGCAAGAAGCCATGAGTCACTTGTTGCGGAAGCTGAGAAAATGACGCATGACAAGGATTTCAAGGGTTATATCAACGATGTCGGCGGCCCGACCGCCAACTTCCGCCGTCCGGCCTGCGACAAGCAGCTGACAAAGGGTGCCTGCGCCAACCGCCAGTGCCTTTTCCCAACACCCTGCAAGAACTTAAAGGCAGACCACAGCGATTACATGATGCTCTTAAAGAAGCTTCGCGAAATCCCGCACGTGAAGAAGGTTTTTATTCGCTCGGGAATCAGGTTTGATTATCTTCTTGAGGACAAAACAAGCGGTTTCTTAAAGGAACTGTGCAAAAATCACGTAAGCGGTCAGCTCCGTGTTGCTCCGGAACATGTCTGCGATGAAGTCCTGAAATATATGGGCAAGCCCGGAAATGAAGTATATGAGCGTTTTGTACAGAAATTTGATGCCATTAACAAAAGCATAAAAAAAGATCAGTATGTTGTGCCTTACCTGATGTCATCGCATCCGGGTTCCACCATGACAGAAGCCGTGAAACTTGCGGAATATCTGAACAAGCACAAGCTCAGCCTCGAGCAGGTGCAGGACTTTTATCCCACGCCTTCAACGCTTTCAACCTGTATGTATTACACCGGAATCGACCCGCGAACGGGCGAGTCGGTTTACGTTGAACATGACCCGCATAAGAAGGCGCTTCAGAGGGCACTTATTCAGTTCGGAAATCCCAAAAACAAAGCTTTTGTAATTGAAGCCTTAAAACTTGCGGGAAGAGAAGACCTGATCGGGTACCGTCCGGAATGCCTTGTACGGCCCGATGAAGGTGCATCGTCCGAAAACCGCAGACAGTCCGAAAACCGCAGGCAGTCCGGTAAACGCGAATCATCCGGAAAACGCAAATCGCCCGCAAAACACAGATAAACAGGGCATTTGGACTGCTGATAATCATCCGGCAGGTGAATAATCATTTTGAAAGCGTTTACATTTTATTGTTGAAATATTTATGCTTTCGGTTTATAGTTATATCGATGTGAAAAACTTGGCTGAGGGCAGACGAAGATGCTGCTCCGGCACTGAAAGGTGGAAAATATGGCAAAAGTTATTACAATGGGCGAAATTATGCTTCGTCTCTCTACTCCGAACTATGAAAAGTTCATTCAGGCAGATGAATTTGACATTAATTATGGCGGCGGTGAGGCAAATGTAGCTGTTTCACTTGCAAATTACGGTCATGATGCCGAATTCGTAACAGCAGTTCCCGCAAATGAAATCGGAGAGTGCGCTGTTGCCGCTTTAAGAAAATACAATGTTGGAACAAAGAACATCGCAAGATGCGGTGAAAGACTCGGTATCTACTACCTTGAAAGCGGTTCATCCGTAAGACCTTCAAAGGTTGTTTATGACCGTGCACATTCATCCATTTCAACAGCAACGGAAGCAGATTTCGATTTTGATAAAATCTTCGAAGGCGCTGACTGGTTCCACTTCACCGGAATCACACCCGCTCTTTCGGATTCAGCCGCAGAGCTGACGGAAAAAGCCCTCATCGCTGCAAAGAAGCATGGCGTAAAGGTTTCTGTCGACCTGAACTTCAGAAAGAAACTCTGGTCATCGGAAAAAGCACAGAAGGTTATGAAAAACCTTATGAAATATGTTGATGTCTGCATCGGTAATGAAGAAGATGCTGAGCTTGTTCTTGGTTACAAGCCCGGAAAGACAGACGTTACAAGCGGTGAACTTGAGCTTGCAGGCTACAAATCAATCTTTGAGCAGATGGTTGCTGATTACGGTTTTGAGTACTGCGTATCTTCACTCCGCGAGTCACATTCCGCATCGGACAACGGCTGGTCGGCATGCATTTACAACAGTAAGACAAAGGAATTCTATCACTCCAAGAAATACAACCTTCATCCCATCGTTGACCGTGTCGGCGGCGGAGATTCCTTCGCAGGCGGCGTAATCTGCGGACTTCTTGACGGCAAGGATTTCAAGGCGGCACTTGAGTTTGGTGTTGCTGCATCAGCATTAAAGCACACAATCCCCGGAGATTTCAACTTTGCATCACGCAAAGAGGTTGACACACTTGCCGGCGGAGACGCATCAGGCCGTGTACAGCGCTAAAACGCAGTTGCAGGCATTGCTTCAGCTTGCGGCCGGACAAACCCGGAACCGGATTGGCAAAAAGCATACAAAGCAAAATACAAAAGAAAAAAATCATATAAAGTAAATATTATTATTGGAGGCTTACCATGGAACTTAGAACAGCAGCATCACCCAAGGACGTAAAACATTACACAACCGAGCGTTTACGCGAGGAATTCCTGATTGACGACCTTTTTAAGGCCGATGAAATCAAACTTGTTTACAGCCACATTGACCGTATCATCACCGGTTCAGCTGTTCCCGTAAAGGGCGCATTAAAGCTTACAGCAGGTGACGAACTCCGTGCGGAATATTTCCTGCAGCGCCGTGAAATGGGCGTTATCAACATCGGCGGAACAGGTTATATCAACATCGATGGCAAAAAATACACCGTAAATTATAAGGACGCTATGTACATCGGCATGGGTTCGAAGGACATTTCCTTTGAAAGCGCAGATGCAGCAAAGCCCGCTAAGTTCTACATCAACAGCGCTCCCGCACATAAGACATATCCTACGGTTCTCATCAAGCTTAACGGTGAGCCCGAAGAAGGCGTTGTTATTGTAAAGGATTGCAATAAGGTTGAGCTTGGTTCTCTTGAAGAGTCGAATCACCGTACAATCAACAAATACATCCTTCCCGGTCAGGTTGAGAGCTGCCAGCTTGTTATGGGTATGACAAAGCTTGAGCCCGGCAGTGTCTGGAACACCATGCCCTGCCACACACATGACCGTCGTATGGAGGTTTATCTGTACTTTGATATGCCTGAAAATGCGCTTGTTTTCCATTACATGGGCGAGCCGAATGAGACACGTCATATCATCATGCGCAATGAGCAGGCTGTTATTTCTCCCAGCTGGTCAATTCACGCAGGTTCCGGCACACAGGCTTATACCTTTATCTGGGGTATGGTTGGTGAGAACCAGGCCTTCGACGATATGGACGGCTGCGCAATGAGCGACCTTATGTAAACAGTAAACCCACCGGGTCACTGATTCGGTGGGTTTTTCAAAAATCATCATTACAGGAGACTTCCCGTGTATACAGACATCAATCTTAACGACAGATCTCATTACGGCGATGATATCCGCCTTCTTCTTGAATACGATGAAGCCAATCAGCCTGAGGACGGTGCTTACCTGCTCTGGCTTGCCGGGAAAATCAGCGGTATGGACCCTATGCTTTACGAGCATTACAATAATGCGCGTGAGGCTTTTAAGCGTGCACTTGCCCGTCATATTGAGAAATCGGCCAAACCCTGTCCGGATGCAGAGCCTCATGCCTGCGCCGAATATGAGACCGTTGACCGCATGAACGGCCGTACCGATTATGAATCCGCAAAAAGTACAGGAGAAGGAAACGAAAAAGATATTTCCTGCTATATCGTTGATTTTGATGCGCGGGAGGCTGTCAGGCTCATGCTTGATCTGAAGCTGATTTCTGCGGAAAAATTTGCACCGATGCTTGATTCCTTTGAGCCTGTAAAGCGTCTTTCGAAGGAAATACGTCGTGCTTTTGGCGAAACTGCTGCAAAATATTCCGTAAAGCCCCTTATGAAAACTTCAAGGATGATTGTTTTTGAGCTTGACAAAGCAGGCCTTTATCATACCGATGAAACCTACGAAATCTATGTAAACGATGAGTACTACGGTTCTTCTGAAAAAGTTATTGATTCTATATACGGCTTAAAGCCTTCAACAGCATATAATGTTAAAATCGTCTTAAACGGTCAATACACGGATTTTTCCGTTAAAACCGATAAAGAATACGTCACACTCAATGTTCGCGATTTTGGGGCATTTGGTGACGGCCTGCACGATGATACAACCGCCATCCAGTGTGCGATTATGGCCTGCCCCGGAAACAGCCGTGTCTTTGTTCCTGAGGGAACTTACCGTGTTTCAACGCTGTTCCTTAAGAGCAATCTGACGCTTGAACTTGCAAAGAATGCCATAATCAGGCAGATTCCCGAGCGTAATGCGCTTGCGGTTCTTCCGGGCCGCACGGAATCAACGGACGGACAGTCGGAAATGCTTCTGGGAAGCTGGGAAGGAAACCCGCTCAACTGTTTTTCGGGCATGATTACGGGAATAAATGTTGAAAATGTTGTAATCTGCGGACAGGGAATCCTTGACGGCGGAGCAAATGCGGAAAACTGGTGGAAAGAGCCCAAGAAATATGACCGTGCATGGCGCCCGCGTCTTATTTTCCTCAGCAGGTGCAAAAATGTCACTCTTCAGGGAGTAACCGTTGAAAACAGTCCGTCATGGAATATTCATCCCAACTTCTCAACCGGGCTGAAGTTTTATGATTTTATGGTTTTTAATCCGAAAGACTCACCAAACACTGACGGCCTTGATCCCGAGTCCTGCTCGGATGTGGAAATTGCGGGCGTTTTCTTTACGGTTGGAGATGACTGCATCGCCATTAAATCAGGTAAAATCTATATGGGTTCGACCTACAAAACCCCTTCCGAAAACTTCTCAATCCGTCATTGTCTTATGCGGGACGGACACGGATCGGTAACTGTCGGAAGTGAGATGGCGGGCGGGATTAAGAACATTTACGTGCGTGCCTGTGAGTTCAGAAATACCGACCGCGGACTCCGCATTAAAACACGCCGCGGCAGAGGTAAAGATGCTGTTATCGACAATATCAGCTTTGAAAACATCAGCATGGACAACGTAATGACGCCTGTCGTTATTAACGAGTTCTACTTCTGCGACCCTGACGGACACAGTGAATATGTGCAGTCGCGGGATTATCATGAGCCGGATGACCGTCTGCCCTATATCGGCAGGCTTACCTTCAATAATTTGAAATGTACAAACTGTCATGCAGCCGGCGCTTATATTTACGGCCTTCCGGAAAAGAAAATCGGTTCGGTTACATTCCAAAATGTCGATATTACTTTTGCGCAGAACCCTGTCCCCGGGCGGCCTGCCATGATGGACGGCCTTGGCGAAATGACAAGACTTGGTATTTTTGCAAAAAATGTCGAGGAACTGATTCTTAATAAAGTCACAGTAAACGGCTGTGAAGGCGAGCGTTTCCAATACTCCGATGTTGATAAGGTTTCGGTGGAGGATTAATTTTGCCGGAAAACCGTGAGCTGTTTTTCGCTTTGATACGGAACGCTAAAATCACACTAAAATCAATCTAAATTGTTCTTGACATTTATATTTCATTGTTGCATAATAACAAAGCGCGGTTGCGAGAGCATCCGCATTTCGAGGCGTGGCTCAGTTTGGTAGAGCGCTGCGTTCGGGACGCAGAGGTCGTGGGTTCGAATCCCGTCGCCTCGATTTAATTTTATATTTTACTTAAAATGCTGGAATAGCTCAGTCGGTAGAGCACTTCACTCGTAATGAAGGGGTCGTCAGTTCGAATCTGATTTCCAGCTTTTTTTATTTTCATGTAACAGTGCTGATTCCGGTTTCTAATGAAGAAAATCCCTGTTGTTAAGCTTTTAATGGGAGAAAATTGATTTTCAAAGCTTAATATCCCTCTTTATCGCCCAAACTCGTGAAGAGGTTTTTTATAAACGTGGACTCTGATTGTCTGTCTCAATTCAATTCGCGACATCTTTTTCGAATTTCACGCAAACCCACTTGAAAGGTTTGATGCGTTGGGTTATTCTGTATCTAACATTAGGCCGCGGGAAATAATCCCGCCCGGAAAGGAAGAATCGGCGATGGAACCTTTTTATTGGATAATTGCATTTGTGGTTCTGCTTATTGTAGAAGCAGTGACACTTGGACTTACAACCATCTGGTTCGCGGGTGGAGCGCTTGTTGCATTTATTCTTGCTACATTTAACGCCCCTCTCTGGCTGCAGCTGGTTGTATTTTTCGTTGTATCAATCGTGCTTCTTGTTTTGACACGTCCGATTATCAAAAAATATTTTAACGCCCGGAAGTTCAGAACAAATTATGACGGAATCATCGGAAAGGTTGCAAAAGTAACTGAAAAAATCGACAATTACAATGCAACCGGCGCTGCATCCTGCAACGGTCAGGAATGGACCGCACGCGCAGAATACGATGCAGACGTTTATGAGCCCGGAACACTTGTAAAAGTGCTTAATATTCAGGGTGTAAAACTTATCGTAACAAAGTATGAAGAATTTTAATTAACACCGGCACTGCCGGAAATGAGAGGAGATTACTTATGAAGTATTCAGCTTTATTGATTTCTGAACCCGGAATGGTTGCACTTATTGCACTTGGTGTAATTCTGCTTATTATTATTATCAGCAGTATCAGGGTTGTACCTCAGGCAGAAGCATACGTTGTTGAGCGTATCGGTTGCTACCAGACCACATGGAATGTTGGCCTTCATCTTAAAATGCCCATCATTGACAAGGTTGCAAAGCGTGTTTCACTTAAGGAACAGCTTGCTGACTTCCCGCCTCAGCCCGTTATTACAAAAGATAATGTAACAATGCAGATTGATACGGTTGTTTTCTTCCAGATTACTGACCCGAAGCTTTACGTTTACGGTGTAAACAACCCTATTTCAGCTATTGAAAATCTTTCATCAACAACACTTCGTAACATCATTGGTGAACTTGAACTTGACCAGACACTTACATCACGTGAGACCATCAACACAAAGATGCGTTCAGCACTTGATATTGCTACAGACCCTTGGGGAATCAAAGTTACACGTGTTGAATTAAAGAACATTATGCCTCCTGCAGCAATCCGTGAAGCAATGGAGAAACAGATGAAGGCAGAGCGTGAGCGCCGTGAAGCAATCCTTCGTGCAGAAGGTGAGAAAAAATCAGCAATCCTTGTTGCAGAAGGTAAGAAGGAATCAGCAATTCTTGAAGCAGAAGCAGAAAAGGAAGCAGCAATTCTTCGTGCAGAGGCAGAAAAGGAAGCTACAATCCGCCGTGCAGAAGGTGAAGCAACCGCTATTCTTCAGATTCAGCAGGCTAATGCACAGGGTATCAGGCTTCTCAATGAAGCAGGTCCCTCGGCAGAAGTTCTTACTCTTAAGAGCTATGAAGCCTTTGAAAAGGCTGCTGACGGAAAGGCTACAAAGATTATTATCCCTTCCGAAATTCAGAATCTCGCAAGCCTCGCAGCAGGTGTAAAAGAAGCTGTTAATAATTAAATCTGTTCGGCCGGGGCCGCCCGTTTGGGGCGGCTTATGGCCGTTTTATGAGTAACCTGCGGGTGTATTGCCACATGGGTTACCTGTTCTTTTCTATAAAAAAATTAAAGGTGATTTTATGAAGATTCTAATTCTTGAAGATAACAAAGAAAGCCGCAGAGCTCTTGGCGAACTCCTTAAGCAGATTTCTCCGGAAATAGAAGTAGTTCCGGCCGATTCAAGGGCTGAAGCAGAAGCGGCAGCAGAAGCCGGTGATATTGACCTTTTCCTTCTTGATATTAACCTTAACATTCGTGACGATGATGACACTGCAGGCCTTGATTTTGCGAAAACCCTGCGTGAAAGACCTGAATATGCATTTGCACCAATCGTTTTCATTACATCGTATTCCAATCACGAACTTAATTCCTACAGACAGACCGGCTGCTATTCTTTTATTACAAAACCTTTCAGAAAGAGCGAAGTTGAGAAGATTGTCCGTAAGCTTCTCACCAGCAGCAATGACGATGAAGAAGATAAATACATCACTGTCAAAAAGGATGGCGTAAATTACAGACTGAAACAGTCTGATATCGTTCTGATTCAGGCTATTTCCCGCGGCGTATGCATCAACATGCGTAAGGAAAGCATGGATGTCAAGTACCTTACCATCAAGGAAAGTCTTGAACTCCTCCAGGACAGCCCTCAGTTCGTTCAATGCCACAGAAATGCTATTGTCAACCTGAACTATGTTGAAAGCTTTGATCCGGTAAACCGCATGCTCAGCATGAAATATTTCTCTGAACCCGTAGAAGTCGGTGTTACTTACAAGCAGGCAATTAAGGGTATAATTTGAAAATGAAAACTATATTATTGAATTTCACATCCGAAAAGCTGTCAATGGTTTTCCTTGTTGCGCTGATAATTGTTACTCTTGTTTTTGTGGTTTTTGTATTTTATGCAAAAATCACGGACCGCAGAAGACGTGAGGAAATCATGCTTTACAAGATGTACACAAAGCCTCTTGAAGAGCTGATTCGCGAAATCCGTGCCCGCCAGCATGAATTTGATAACCATCTGAATGCAATCCTTAACATGCACCTCACGGTTGATAATTACGATGAGCTTGTACGTGCGCAGTCCGATTACATTTTTGGTGTTGTTGATGACAAGCGTAACAGTTGCATTCCGCTTCTGAAAATCAGTGACAAAATCCTTGCGGGTTTCCTTTACACCAAGATGGTTTCCGCTTCCAAACCGGTTGAGTTTGAAGCTGAAATCGGAACGGGTATGATTGTCTCAAACACACCGGAAAATGAACTGATTGAAGTGTGCGGAACTCTTATTGACAATGCTGTTGATGCATGCGATGAAAACAACAAAAAAATCAAACTGTTCATTTCTTCTATAGGTGCTGATACAAAAACAACCGATGATGACAAATTTATTTTTGAAGTCAGCAATGAGCATCCGCCTGTTCCAATGAACCAGCTTCAGCATTTCTTCGATAAGGGCTGGTCAACAAAATCAGAGAAGAAAAATTCACGCGGATTCGGTCTTTACAATGCAAAGCGCATTGTTATGCAGCACAAGGGCGAAATAACCGTTGAGAATAAAGAAATTGACAATAGAAATTATGTAGTGTTCAGAATAGAACTGTAATTGTTTTTGCCTGATAAGCAGATAAAAGCATTATGTTTTGGGTTTTGCCCGGAGCATAGTGCTTTTTTTTTCGGATTACAGGTGGAAATCCGAGGTGATTCATTTGCGTTGACGTTCCCTATACGAACAGTAAATAATTTCAAAATAAGGATTGAAATTACTGTAATTATATGGTATATTTTCTCCGGGGGATCACCGGCGTTATGAAAGGTGATTATGAGAATAATATCAAAAGAAAATGAAAATTACCTGACACTTGCTGACTTTACGGAGGCCGTAAAGGAAAACTTCAGGGAATATTATGGGGACGATTTCTGCATTTCCGGTTCAAGCATTCTTAAAAACAACTCAACACGACTTGAGGGGGTAACCGTGCGCAGGGAAGAAGAATGTGTGGCACCGACCATTTACATGAATGCTTATCATAAACGTTTTTTATGCGGAGAAAGCTTTGAGAATCTTCTGAGTGAGATGCATGAATGCATTGAGAACGGTTTTGACAATGTGCCCGAAAATCCTGAAATTCTTGAGCAGGACATGGAAAAACTCAAGAAATTAATTGTTTTCAGGCTGATTAACCGTGAAATGAATGAAGAACTTCTGCAGAATGTTCCCTACAGAAAGTTTCAGGATCTGGCAGTTACATACCATATTTACGTAAAAGTAAGCCCGGAAAACGCAGGAAGTATTCTGATTAATCTGGAATATATGGAAAGGCTGGGCCTTACCGAAAAGGAGCTCTACAGGCTTGCAAAAGCGAACACACCGCGCCATTTCCCGCTTGAAATAAATCCTATGGGGGAAATGATTAAAAAATTATCCCAAATCAATGACACTGAATTTCCTGATGAACTTGCCGAATTAAACGGGTATCCAATGTATATCATAAGCAACCGCACCTGCTTTAACGGGGCATCCTGCCTGCTTTATCCGGGTATCCGCAGGGAACTTGCAGACCGTCTGCCGGACGGTTTTTACATTCTTCCAAGCAGTATCCATGAACTGATAGTTGTGCCCGCTGACCGTGAGCCTGATGAACTTTTGCAGATGGTGGGCAACGTGAATATGACCCAGGTTCCGCCTGAGGATATTTTATCAAATAATATTTATCGTTATTATCCTGAAGATGATGCACTGAAACTGATTTGCGCTTAGGATAACAAGCATAAAAAAACAAATTTCTGTCGGATTTATTATCAGGGCGTTTGTGAAGGATAAAGCTTATTCAGGATATCCTTTAATTTTTCATCTTTTTCGGAAGCTTCGAACAGACGCTGCTGAACATCAAGATACAACTGTGTTACATCATCATGGCTCATGATATCGGTAATATAAGCGGACTGAGCTTCAGAGGTAGGGTTGGTATCAATCAGTAAATGAGTTTCACCGTTTTCGTCGGGCTCTGACTTAACAACGATGAGACGTGTAAGTTCCGGAACAGGAGTGTTGTCAATTGTGACAATGTGAAGGTCATGACATACAAACAGAACATATTCAAGTTCTGAACCTTCAACGCCCTTAACAACATAATTCTGGAAGTTATCAAGGCTGATTACGTACTGGTACTGCTTCTGAATGTAGTCAAAATCAAGTATATCAAAGTTTGTAACCAAGCCTTCAAACTTGGATTTGTCATCTGAAAGTTTTGCGTCAAAATATTTTTTGACAAGATTCTCAATTTCAGCCTCCTCATTCTTGACAAGCGGAATCACCGGTGTGGGTGTAGGCGTATTTGTCGGAGTAGGAGTGGGTGTTGAGGTGGGTTTTGGTGAGGGAGTGGGGGAAGGAGATAACGTA
The DNA here is from genome assembly GCA_045627185.1 of Lachnospiraceae bacterium. GTDB lineage: Bacteria > Bacillota > Clostridia > Lachnospirales > Lachnospiraceae > SZUA-448. The sequence goes on along the minus strand of JAZQNE010000087.1, from coordinate 23,546 downwards.
GGTGTTACTTCCGTATTTTTTGACCCCTGAGCACCCCTTTTAAACTCAGGCGTGAATATTGAAAAGACAAGAAGACCTGCGCACATTATTCCCGCAAAAATGAAGGAAAGGCGAAGTCTCTGCTTAGCTGATAATTTATTTTTGGATGGGCTTTTTACTGACATTTTCATAAAGCCTCCTTTCACACCACAATCCGTTATTTTAGCAGAAAAACGTTAAAAAGGCAAGCAAAAAAACCTTTGCGGGGTTTGCCATGTAAAACAAAAAACCTCCTCTGATGCATATCAGAAGAGGTTTTACGCGTCTGACAGGATTCGAACCTGCGGCCTTCGGCTTCGGAAGCCACTGCGATATCCACTTCGCTACAGACGCCTGTCTTATGAATTATATCATTTTAATGCTGTTTGTAAAGGGTTTTTCATTGTTTTTCGTATAACGGATTATCATTGATTTTCAGACAACGGAATGATACAATTAATCGAAAAAGAAATTGAACTGTTACGGAGATTATATGGCAAAGCGAAATAAAGACATATTTGAAGAAGAGGAGCGTGACTCCGTCAGAATAAATAAACTGCTTGCGGATGCGGGAATCTGCTCGCGCCGTGAGGCCGATATATTCATCACCTCAGGACGTGTTAAGGTTGACGGGCAGCCTGCGGAAATGGGCATGCGAGTAACATCGGAAAATGTAGTAACCGTTGACGGCAAAGAAATCAAAAAAGACAGAAGACTTGTGCTGATTGCGGTCAACAAACCGCGTGGAATTGTTTGCACAACAGATACTGACGAGCCTGACAATATAATTGATTTCCTGCATTACGGAAAGAGAATATTCCCCATCGGAAGGCTTGACAAGGACTCGGAGGGGCTGCTTCTTCTGACAAATGACGGAGATATCGTAAATAAGATACTCCGTGCCGGGAACAACCATGAAAAAGAATATATTGTGACCGTAAATAAACTGATAACATCTGAGTTTATAAAAGGCATGGCAGCGGGTGTTCCCATCCTTGATACTGTCACGAATCCCTGTTTTGTTGAACAGACAGGGAAAAATGAATTCAGAATCATCCTGACGCAGGGCCTTAACCGCCAGATCCGCCGCATGTGCGAATATTTCGGATATTCGGTTACATCTCTTGTAAGAGTACGTATCATGAATATCAGTCTTGGCCGCCTGAAGACGGGCGATTACAGGAATGTAACGGACAAAGAGCTTGAGGGACTCAGGGAACTTCTTGAGAATTCTTCGAACGATTACGGCGGGGCCGGAGATGTTGAGAAAAAGCCGGTAGCCATCGTGAAAAAAACATACGTAAAGAAATCCGGTAAAAAAGAAAAATATGGTGAAAAACATGGCACAGATAATAACCGACAGACAAAGAGAACTGACAAAGTTCCTGGACGAAGCAAACAGGGTTTACGAACAGGAAGACAGGGAACTCATAAGTAATTATGAATATGACAGATTATATGATGAACTGAAAAAACTTGAAGCGGAGAGCGGAACCGTTCTGCCGGGCAGTCCTACGGCGCATGCCGGGTATGAGGTTCAGAGCAGCCTGCCCAAGTTCAGACATGAGTCACCCATGCTTTCACTTGACAAAACCAAGAGTCCTTCGGCGCTGGCTGATTTTCTTGGTGAGCGGGAGGGTGTGATTTCATGGAAAATGGATGGTCTGACCGTGGTACTGACGTATCGTCACGGAAAACTGTTCAGGGCTGTAACACGCGGAAACGGTGAAATTGGTGAAGTTGTAACGCCAAATGCCCTTGTGTTCAAAAACCTGCCAAAGACCATTGCTTTTGACGGGGAGCTTGTGCTCCGTGGAGAGGCCGTAATACGTTATAGTGATTTTGAACGCATAAATGCTGCACTTCCGCCCGAAGAGCAGTACAAAAATCCCAGAAATCTCTGCAGTGGCGCCGTTCGCCAGCTTAACAGCAGAATTACTGCCGAAAGAAGTGTAAACTGCTTCATTTTTGCTCTTATTTCCAAGCGTGAGATGTTTGGAGAGGAAGTTCTTGAAGGCGGGGCCGAAATCAAAACGCGCAGTGAACAGTTCGAATATTTGAGAAATCTTGGCTTTGAAACGGTTGAATATGAGATTGTTACAGGAAATACCGTTCCTGACGCGGTTAAACGTTTTGCGGATAAAATCAAAACGAATGATTTTCCTTCCGACGGACTTGTTGTCTGTTTTGAGGATATCGCTTACGGCCGTTCGCTCGGACGCACCGCGAAATTCCCGCGTGATTCGATTGCATTCAAATGGGCTGATGAAACCTGCAATACAAAGCTTCTGGAGGTTGAATGGAGCGCTTCCAGAACGGGGCTTATTAATCCTGTCGCCATTTTCGAACCGGTTGAACTTGAGGGAACAACCGTATCACGTGCCAGCGTTCATAATGTCAGCATTGTAGAGGAACTGAAGCTTGGCATTGGAGATGAAATCAGTGTCTATAAGGCCAATATGATTATTCCGCAGATTGCTGAGAACTTCACAAAGAGCGGGACATTGGACATCCCTGCTGTCTGTCCGGTCTGCGGTGGAAAAACAGAAATTCGACAGGATGCGGGAAGCCGTGTTCTGATATGTACCAATCCTGACTGCCAGGCCAAGAAAATCAAGGCGTTTGCGCTGTTTGTAAGTCGTGATGCAATGAACATCGAGGGCATGTCGGAAAGCACAATTGAACGTCTTATTGCCGCAGGGTGTGTTCACAGCTTTGCTGACCTGTTTTCGCTTAGCAACCATCGTGAGGCAATTGTGGGAATGGACGGTTTTGGTGAAAAATCCTATGAAAACCTTGTAAACGCAGCTGAAAAGGCGAAGGATACCACACTTTCACGTATCCTTTACAGCCTTGGAATTGCCGGTGTAGGTCTTTCAACGGCACGCCTGATATGCAGGGCATTTGGAAATGACACGGAAGCGCTAATTGCCGCTTCACGCGAGCAGATGCTTGAAATTGACGGCATCGGAGATGTTACAGCAAACGATTTTGTTGAATTCTTCGGAAATCCTGAAAATGCTGATACTTTGCGCGAACTTGCCGGTATTTGCAGAATTACCGCAGAAGTTGTAAAAGAGTCCGCAATTTCAGGAAAAACCTTTGTGATCACCGGCTCGGTTAATCATTATGAAAACCGTGCGGAACTTAAAAATTACATTGAAAGCCTTGGCGGCAAAGTGTCCGGTTCTGTTTCTGCCAAAACCGATTACTTAATTAATAACGATTCGACATCGAACTCCACCAAGAACAAAACAGCGAAACAGCTTGGCGTGGCCATCATTACGGAGGATGAATTCCTTCAGCTGGTTGAGTAAAACCGGCTGCAATATTATAAAACCCGGAAAGAATGAGGATAAAAATATGCCTATCAGAGTACAGAATGATTTGCCTGTAAAACGGATTCTTGAAGAAGAAAATATATTCGTAATGGATGAAAACCGTGCGATGCATCAGGACATCCGTCCGCTGGAAATTGCAATATTAAACCTCATGCCGCTTAAGGAAGACACTGAACTCCATCTGCTCAGAAGCCTTGCGAATACTCCGCTTCAGGTAAATGTGACCTTCTTAAGGACTGCATCTCACGTGGGAAAAAACACTGCATGGGAACATTTGGAGCAGTTTTATCTTACATTTGATGCCGTGCGCGACAGAAAATTCGACGGTATGATAATCACCGGTGCGCCTGTTGAAAATCTTGAGTTTGAGGAAGTTAACTACTGGGACGAACTCAAAGACATTATGGAGTGGACGAAAACCAATGTTACTTCCACTTATCATATCTGCTGGGCTGCGCAGGCCGGACTGTATTATCATTACGGCGTTCATAAGGTTCCGCTTCAGAAGAAGATTTTCGGAATATACGACCATCAGGTTTATAACCGAAAGGAGCCGCTTATCCGCGGTTTTGACGATGGTTTCCTTGCACCGCATTCACGTTATACAACCGTTAAACGCAGCGATATTGATGAACATCCCGAGCTTATGGTTCTTTCGGAATCGGAAGAAGCAGGCGTTTTCATAGTTATAGCTGAGGGCGGACGTCAGGTCTTTGTAATGGGACATCCGGAATATGACCGTATGACGCTTGACAAGGAATATAAGCGTGACGTTGACAAGGGCCTTGAAATCAGTATTCCCAAGAATTATTATCCGAACGATGATCCCTCAAAGCGCCCTATTCTGAGCTGGCGCGCTCATGCCAACACGCTTTACAGCAACTGGCTGAACTATTACGTTTATCAGGCCACTCCTTATGATGTTGAGGCAATTGGTCATAAATCATAATTATTATTTGTTTTGGAGAAAGGACAAAAGTCCACAAAGGAACATACGGAGGTGATATGTATGTCCCGGATAAATGTCAGCAATTTGACCTTCAATTACGAAGGCAGCTCTGACAACATATTTGAAAATGTTTCCTTTCAGATTGATACTGACTGGAAGCTTGGTTTTATCGGCCGGAACGGCAAAGGTAAAACAACTTTTCTGAATATACTTCTCGGAAAATATGAATACCGCGGAAGTATCAGTACAAATGCTTTTTTTGATTATTTTCCGTATGTCGTTTCAGCGGAGGATGCCAAACTTCCCGCAAGCGAACTTATGGAGAAGTGGAAGCCGGATGTGGAAAACTGGCGTGTTATGTGTGAACTCGATCCGCTTTCGCTTGATGCGGAGCTTTTGTACCGCCCGTTTGAAACTCTAAGCTACGGTGAACGTACAAAAGTAATGCTGGCCGTTCTTTTCTCCGGAGAGAACGATTTTCTTCTTATCGATGAGCCCACAAACCATCTTGATAAAAATGCCCGTGAAATAATTAAGAATTATCTGTCTTCAAAGAAGGGTTTTATTCTTGTTTCACATGACAGAGACCTGCTTGATGCCTGTGTTGACCATGTTCTTGTACTGAACCGGTCTTCAATTGAAGTTCAGAGCGGAAATTTCTCTTCATGGTGGGAAAATAAGCGCAGGATGGACAACTTTGCCGAGTCCGAAAATGAAAAACACCTTAAGGAAATTGACAAGCTTAAGGTTGCCGCTGACCGTGTAGCACGCTGGGCTGATAAGAGTGAAGGCTCAAAAATAGGGTTTGATCCCGTAAAGGAGCATGACAGATCCATAGCAACAAGGTCATATCTTGGTGCAAAAACCAAGAAAATGCAGGCCCGCGTGAGTGCATTTGAAAAGCGTATCGGTAATGAAATAGAGGAAAAAGAGGGCCTTCTTAAGGATATTGAAAAGCCGGTTGACCTTAAAATTATGCCGCTTGAGCATTACAAGAAACGCATTATTAACGCAATCGATTTTTCTCTTCGCTATGCCGATTCGGAAAAGCCCCTGTTTTCCGGACTGAAGTTTGAAATCAACCGGGGTGACATTGCCTTCATAGACGGTGAAAACGGTTGCGGGAAGTCAAGTCTTATCAAAGCTATCCTTGGAGAAGACAGGGAAAAACTGATTGTCTTAGGAACGCTTGAGATTGCGCCAAATTTGATAATATCATATGTGAACCAGGATACGTCGCATCTTCGCGGGAATCTTTCGGAGCATGCAAAGGCAAACAACCTGGATTACAGTACTTTTCTTTCTGTTCTGCGCCAGCTTGACCTTGAAAGAGTCCAATTCGAAAAAAACATAGAAGACTATTCGGAGGGCCAGAAAAAGAAAGTTCTTCTGGCAACAAGTCTTTGCACGCCCGCACATCTCTATATCTGGGATGAGCCACTGAATTATGTGGATGTTTTCTCGCGTATGCAGATTGAAAATCTGATTGATCATTTCAAGCCTACCATGCTTCTTGTTGAGCATGATGTGAGGTTTAAGGAAAAACTTGCAACAAAAGTGATAGATTTCAAGCTCGGTGAGGTTCACTGAAGTAGAAGAGGAACTAAAATGAAGATTTTACTGACCGGTTTTGAGCCTTTTGGCGGTGAACCGATTAATCCGTCTTTCGAAGCCGTGAAATTGCTTTCGGACACTGTTAACGGTTCAAAAATTGTTAAACTTGAGCTCCCGACATCTTTCAAACGGGCACCGGAAATGCTTATTAAAGCAATTAAGAAACATAAACCCGAAGCAGTAATCTGCGTAGGCCAGGCCGGTGGCGCAAAAGGCATCCGGCTGGAGAAGGTTGCCATAAACCTTGCTGATGCCGGAATTCCCGATAATGACGGTGACCTGAGGACGGACAGAGAACTTATCCCGGGCGGAGAAAACGCTTATTTCTCAACACTTCCGATTACGGAGCTGATTAAGAGTCTTTCAAAAGCAAAGATTAAAGCGGCAAAATCACTTTCCGCAGGTGCTTATGTATGTAATGCCGTGTTTTATTCGCTGATGGACTTTGTCAGTAAGAATGAAATTGGGAATAACGTGAAATATGCAGGGTTTATCCATGTTCCTTACATTCCGTCACAAACAGTGAACAAACCAAAGAAAACGCCTGCGATGGAGCTTGAGGAAATATCGAAAGCTCTCGAAATTGTGATTAAAACTATAACTGAATAATTAATTTGCACCGGGGACGCTTCTTCCTGATTTACTTCTTAAAGGCAAGTCAGGAAAACCGTCTCCGGTTTTTTGATCCAAATTATTAAGAAAGTGTTACAAAAATCGGTTTTTCTTGCAAAGTGAAAAAGGAGATAATAATATAAACTTAAAGGAGCGGACAATAAAGTTTTTTGCATCAAATTAATGAGGAGAATTCAATGAAAAAGAGTTTATTATTTGTAATTATTTTGACAGCATTACTGGTTGGATGCAACGCAAGGACAAATATTACAAGTGAGCCCACGTCTGTTCCTACAGATACACCTACGCCTACTTTGGTTCCTTCACCGGTTACGTATGCTGATATCAGACAGTATGTGGATGATGATCATGGTATGGTCAAAGCAGAACTTAGAAACTCTCTGTCAGATAATAATGTTTTCAAAAAGCCTGCATTTGACGTTTCGTTTGAAATACCATTTGATAAAGTGTACGAAAACTTAGTAATTAATAAAATCAATCATGAATTGCTGAAAGCATATCAAATGCTTCAGGATAAAGATTTTTACCCGGACATGAGTGGTATAAGGGTAATTGCAAGAAAAGCTGAATCAGTCGAAAAAACAGTTGTGTTTTATACTACGTTTTTTGATGAAGGCATTTTATCTGTATTTTTTTCGGTGAACTACCAGTTTGGCTGTCAGTTAATTTCAGACCCGACACATAGCGAGTATTATAATTATCATTATATTTATCCGTTAACATTTAATCTTGAAAGCGGTGAAATAGTTAAACTTGCTGATCTGTTCTATAACGATGTTGTTTTTGCTGATGTTTTAAGACAAGCAGCAAAGTATCAGATTGCCAACGGAAAGCTGCCTAATGGAATGCTGGATAAGACGGGCAATCTGAAAACATTTGACGATGCAAGATTGCAGGAATTTGTGGATAAAATAAATAATGAACAGCGTTTCTTTATTAACGGTGATAATGCAATTGTGCTCATTTTTGAAGGTTCACAACAGGTTGGAGCTAGTGGCGTAAATCTGGTAATTGATTATGAACTTCCTATTATGCAGGATACATTCTTCAAAAACGGAACACTGCATATTACTCATCTTGACGGGAAACATCTTTCCGACAGTACTACCGATTTTCGTAATATTATTGTGAAGGATACTTCAGCGGAATATTTGGCTCAAACTGAGGACTATACAGATCCTGCCAATTTGACGGGCTATTTGGCAAAGGACACTACAGTCCGTGTTATTAGCGATAAAATCCAAATCGGGGAATTCTCTAAAGTATTTGTGGACAGTTCCAAAGATCATCCTGCTTTTACAGATGATGAATTAAGAAGCTTTTTCCGTGATTCCAACTCGCAGCTGTATAAAAATATAGCTGTCTTAAAGTTTGATAGTTACTGCGAAAAAATAGTTCATCTGGCACAGAAAACCATCGGAAAATACATTGTAATTTCAACAAGAACCTCAAATGGGTATGTAGAATTGGATGAAACATATACTTTGTTCGATAAAGAAACGAAGAAGCCGTTGAACAAATGCTTTCACTGGGACAAAGTTGGCGATTTTTTCAAAGAAGGCGTAAACATTAATGCATTCCTTAAAGCAGAGTATAAGAAGACATTGTTATCTTCAAATCTATTTACTGAAGAGCAGATAGATAATTTTATAGAGTCACTCAATATGGATGCTACACGGTTTGAAATTGACAAGTTTTCATCGGAATTATGCTTGTGGGTACCTGTTGCTAAGGAGTCCTGGCCTCAGGAACCGTTTACATATGAGAATACAGGTTGGGCTTATGGCATGTATTTGGATTATTCAAGAGTTAAAGTTCCGATTTCCGATCTTTCGAAATTGATTTTTGAATAAATGTGTGACACCGCAGACATGGTAAAATAAGATATAAACAGTACAAAAATCGATAAAAATCAACTTGTCATAGGGGATTATTATGAAAAAACTATATTTTGTCTTATTAATTATTGCCGCTATACTTGTCGGCTGCACCAAACCGTCGGAACTCACTGCAGAGCCTACGGCAGCTGCAACGCCAACGGTATCTCCGACATGCACTCCTTCTCCAACTCCTTTTGTGAATGCAACCATCAACCTGACCGCTAAGGTTTCTTTTGGATATGGACAGGTAAAACTGGCATATGACCAGAAATTTGCAGACGAAGCATCCGTATCAGTCCTATTGGATGTTTATCAGAAAAACGGTATTTCTGTTTTTTCCTCACCTGAGTCAGGGTTCAGATTTGAAGGCTGGTATAAAAACTCGGATTGTACAGAAATAATAAACAGCAATCCCATTTTTTCGTATAAAATTGATGAAACCAAGCAGGGTGATGTCAATGAGACTATTTATGCGAAGTTTGTAACGTGTACACCTATACCTATTCCGGACATGTCCGACATTGTCAAATATGTTGATGATGATCATGGAACAATCAGGGCAGAATTAAGGGGAGAATTAAAGTCTGCAACATTATATAAGCAAAACGTAGATGAATCGTATTATTGGTATATTTTTTCTGAAGAAAAAAGACCAAAGGCGAATAATGCTGTTGCCGAAAAAGTAAAATATAATTTACTGAAAACAGAAGCTGATATCCGTTCGGGAAAGATTTATCCCAACCTTTCAGGGTTTAAATTGTATGAAGCCAAGGCATTCAAAAAGGAAATAGATGTATCATTTGAGCCTAAGTTTGTTAGGGAAGGAATTCTTTCAGGCTATTTTAAAGTTTACTATCATTTTTATATGACGAAGGAAAATGAAGACGGTGGGAAATATTATGCGTATTACTATCCTGTTTCATTTAATCTGGAGACAGGTGAGATAATTAAAATTGCGGACTTATTCTACAATGATGTTGATTATTTGCAGTATCTGAAAGAAAAAGCTTTGGAGCGAATTCATGACGCCGAATTTGAAGGCTTTGAAGTAGCTTATCTGAATGCAGGGGATTTATATACTGAAGAGAGAACCAGGTTTAGGGCAACAATGGCAGAATGGGACTGGCTACAGCTTATATCCGGTATTTCGGAGAATCAGAACTTCCTTATTTATGATGGGGTACTTACACTGTTGTTTGACTGGGAAGAAGTTCAGATTGCGGTTAGAATCCTTCCGACGGAAGATTTCTTTGATAAAGCAACATATCATATTATTCACACGGACAGTAAAGTGTTAGATGATTCGCCTGCTGAGGACAGCCTTTCGGATTATGAGACTTATTATGAAGGAAGAGAAGCTGTGCCAAGAGAGAATGTTTATTCTTTGAAAACAAAAGATGGTGTGGTTTCGTTTGAAATTGATAAAACATTGTTTTCAAATTATGAAATAGAGAAGATGTTACAGGATAAAACTTCTCAATTGTATAAGAATATATATGAGAGTAATATTGATGGAGTTGCATATTTTGAGCAGTTTGAACTTGACAAATATATTGTCTTGATGGTTTATACTAAGGATAGCTTGAGTCTAATCGCAAAAAAGGCAGTTTACACTATTTTTTATAAGCACACTTTTGAATCGCTTCCGATTTGCCTTGTATCTGATAAACCTGAGACATTTTTCAAGCCCGGCACAGACTGGATTGAAATTGTTGCAAATGAAATTTTTTCCGGGGCCGTAAAGAATACGAATAAATCCCTTTATTACAGCAGTGACAAAGACCTTATGAAGGATATTATTGCATGCTTAAAACTAGCAACCGGAATTGTGCTTTGTGATGATGGGAAGATTAAAGTGCGGTTTGCAGAAGACTTTTTTTGGGCGGACCTTGAATTGTCTTATAAATCAATAGAATTGTATTTGGATTATTACGGAATTGACGCAATCTATGCAGATTTGCGGCATGTCTCAGTGCTTGGACTTCCGATTGTTTTCACCAATACTGATGCTTTAAGCTTCTGATGAAGATACTGTTTCTTCCTGACCGAGATACGCCGCCCAATTCCTTACTGTAATTGCATTCTGTAAGAAAATGTGATATAATACCAAGTTACTAAATAGAAAACAGAGGTATTTATGTCAAAAAGATTCAGAATGTCAACGGCTCTGGACGTTGACGATTTGCTGCTCGAATGTATTCCGTACGCAATCGAGCTTGCAAATGAGAAGTATAAGTTCGATCCGCCGCTTACAATTTATGAGGTGGATCGGTGGGGAAAGCTGGGTACACGTGCGGATGTAATTTTTGAGTTTTTTAACGATCCTGAGTTTTACAGGACACAGCCTGTTATTGAGGGGGCAAAAGAGTTTGTAAGAAAGCTCTCCAAAATGACAGAGGTTTTCATTTCAACATCAATTCCTCCGGAATTTATGGGAATCAGAGCAAGACGTCTTATTGAGGAATTCCCTGAGATTCCGGAAACCAATATCTATATGGGTTCCAGAAAGGACAAAATCAACGTTGATATCCTTTTTGACGACGGTATGCACAACGTTGTGAAATCAAACGCCGCTTATCCGATTCTTATGAGAAGGCCCTGGAACCAGACAGCAACAGGAATGCTTGCTGTTAACACATATGATGAATTCTTAAAGCTTGTTGAAGTCATTTCGAAAAGCTATTCGCTTGTTGAAGACAAACTGGAGGAACCTTCAATCGTAATTCTTGTAGGCCCGACAGGCAGCGGCAAATCAAGCCTTGCAAAGGAAATACTTGCAACAACCGACCGCTTTGAAAAACTGAAATGCTACACCACAAAAGACCCTACCGAAATTCGTGAGAACGACTGGTACAATTACGTTACAAAGGCTCAGTTTTTCAAAATGAAGGATGATGGCGAAATGTTTGAATCTACCATGTACGCAGGCCATGGTTACGGCAGCAAAAAGCAGGACATAGATAAAATCCTGAAGAACGGCAAAAATGTTCTTGCATCTATGGATATCTGCGGTGCAATGGCGCTTAAATGCTGCTATGACAACGTTTATACCATCTACCTGAAACGTGACAAAAAGGAACTTCTTGCGAAGATTCTTAACAAGAACACAACAATTGAGGACAAAATCAACCGTATCATTTCAATTGAAGATGAGAAACATAATGCGGATATTTGTGATTATGTGGTTGAAATCGTGAACAAGGACTATGAAGGAGCAACAAAGGAAATCCTTAAGCATCTTCATATGGACGAGGAACAGTAAATTATATTGTGGTTTTAGCCGGTCCCGGGCCGGCAAATGAAAGGAGTAGGTATCTGATGTCTGAAAAACCCATTATCGCCATAATGTATGACTTTGACTGCACACTTTCACCCAAGGATATGCAGGAATACGGTTTTATTCCGGGACTTGGCATGAGCGCTGATGAATTCTGGGGCGAATGCAATGAAGTTGCCGTAAAGTACAACATGGACAGAATTCTTGCATATATGCTTGTGATGCTTGAAAAATCCCGCGGAAAGTTCCTGCTTACACGTGATTCCATCACGGAACTCGGCAAAGGCGTCAAGCTTTTCCCGGGCGTTTCCACATGGTTTAAGCGCATCAACGAATATGCCGAATCAAAGGGAATGCAATGCGAGCATTATATTATTTCCTCAGGTCTTAAGGAAATAATTGAAGGAACATCTATTGCGGATGAGTTCAAGGCTATATTTGCAGCCGGTTTCTGCTATGATAAGGACGGTATCCCGTTCTGGCCGGCAATGGCTGTTAATTATACAAGCAAAACCCAGTTTATGTACCGTATAAATAAGGGCGTACTTGATGTAACCAACGATAAAGACCTTAACAAGCATGCATCGGAAGAGGAACGTCGTGTGCCGTTCAGAAACATGGTTTATATTGGTGACGGACTTACCGATGTTCCATGCATGAAGCTTGCAAAAGCCAACGGCGGCCATTCCATTGCCGTTTACCAGAAGGATAAGCAGGCTGCTGAGGAAATGCTTAAATATGACCGTGTTGACTTTATGGCCAAGACCGATTATTCAAAAGGCAGTGAAATGGAGCAGTTTATTTTCGAACTGATTGACCAGATGGCAGCTACTGATAAAATCGTAAAGCGTCGTGAAAGTCAGCTTGAAAAATAAACCGGATTATTCGCGACAGCGGGTTGGCCGGCTGTAAGGTTGCTATTATGGTTGAAAAACAAAATTACAAAAAAATCAGAAATCATGCGGCACTGAGCAGATTTTTCTGCCCGGTGCCGTTATTATGCCTTTTAATGATTCTTCTTGCAGGCTGCACAAAAAATGAGGTTACAAAGGAGCCATTTGCTCCGGATGATGAGCATATGCTTGTTGTGTATACATCGCACAAGGAAGAAGTTTACGGCCCGATTATACGCGAATTTGAGCAGCGGACAGGCATCTGGGTTCAGGTGGTCACGGACGGCTCCAACAGACTCCTTGAACGCATCAGAAGCGAGCAGGGCAATAATTCCGCAGACGTTATGTTCGGCGGCGGTGTTGATACCCTGAATGCGTACACGGACTGCTTTGAGCCGTACAAAGGCAAAGACTACGCACAGATCAGTTCGGCTTTCAAGTCGGAGGGCAACTACTGGACGCCTTTTTCTTCACTTCCGATTGTTTTTATTTATAATAACAAGCTTGTTTATGCCGATTCCGTTCCGACAAGCTGGAAGGACCTTCTTGATGAAAAATGGAAGGGGCAGATAGCCTTTGCAGATCCGGGAACATCGGGAACAAGTTACACGTCTCTTGCTACAATGCTCCAAATCAGCGGAATTGATAATGAGGAAGAGATTATTAAGGGCTTTTGCGAAAATCTTGACGGTAAGGTGCTTAGCGGTTCGGGAGCTGTTCCGGACACCGTGGCAAGCGGCACAAGACTTATCGGAGTTACCCTTGAAGAGGTTGCTCTGAAGCGTCAGGCGGTAAACCCTGAGATTTCCATTGTTTATCCTGTGGAGGGCACAAGTGCCGTTCCGGACGGAAGTGCACTTGTTAAGGGAGCAAGACATCCGGAAAATGCGAAGCGCTTTCTTGACTTTATTATGGGCTACGATGTTCAGCGTATGCTTGTTGAACAGTGCAGCCGTCGCCCGGTCCGCAAGGATATTGTTATTAATGACAGCCGTTTTGTTGAAATCAGGGAAATTAAATTTGATATAGACTGGGCCAGCGGAAGCCAGAGCAGAATCCTAAGAGAATGGAATTCTGCGGTGGAGGTGGACAATGAAAATTAAGCGCACCTTCAGAAACGAACTGCTTACGGGCCTTGTTCTTGTATCTCTTGTTCCCCTTATGTTCTGTACCGTTTTCATGATAGGCTTCTTCAAATCACGTATTGAAAACGATTATGAGAAAACTGCCAATAAGCAGATTCAGGAAGTAACAAAGGTTCTTGAAAGCTTTTTCGCAGGCCTTGAAAAAATAACGGAAAATGTAGAAAAAACAAAAGATGTACGCGAATATCTCTATGCTTCGGACCCTGAGGAAAAGAAGTTCCTGTACCGCGCACTCTATGACGCAACAATGGAAGTCCGCGAATATGCCGAATTTGCGCTGTATTCAGCAGACGGAACCTGCCAGTATACCACTTCCGACCGTCTGTTTAACGAAAAGCAGTCCCTTTACTACGGAATCCTGAAACGTGTAAGCGAAAGCAATGACGAACAGGCCATAAGCCGTGATGTTGATTATTCTTCCGGAACACCGGAAATTCTTATGCGTTACGCGCGTACCATGAAGGATGAAACGGGTGCGCTGATTGGTTATCTTGTTGCTTCGATTGACGATGATGAAACCGAGAATATACTTTCGGATGCGGGCATCGGCATAGACAGTATCTGCCTTTTTGATGATTACTGGAATGTTATATATGAATCGGATGCCTCCGCAAGAAATGAAATAGCCCGGAAAATCAGAAAAAATCTGATTGAAACCGGAACTGTTTCTTATCCGAATGCCGAAGAGCATTTTTATGTAAGTAAAATAGGCACCTTCCCGCTGTATGTCTGCCTTCGCCAGCGTGAGATTTTCACCGGCGGAATTGCAAAAACCATGTACGGAATTGCGCTGGCTGTAGGAATTGTGAGCTTTGTGCTGTGCCTTGTTGCATCATACCTTTTAAGCCTTTATCTGAACAAACCCGTAGAAAAGCTTAACGGTGCGATGAAGAGCGTTGAGGAGGGCAATCTTGATGTTGAACTGCATACAACAAGAACCGATGAATTCGGTAATGTTGCATTAAGCTTCAACCGAATGACAAAGGAACTTAAGAATAACATCGATGAGCGTCTGAAAACGCAGCATGAACTTGACGAAGCCCATGCAGCAACCATGCAGGCCCAGCTTAACCCTCATTTCCTTTACAATACGCTTGATACCATGAAATGGGTTGCAAAGGCTAACGATGTTCCTGAGGTTGCTACCATGTCCTCCGGCCTTGCAAAGATACTGAGAATGAGTATTTCCGGTTCGAGATTTATTACGTTGCGCGAGGAACTCGAGTTTGTGCGCAGTTACATGAATATCCAGCAGATCCGCTTCTCCGGGCGGTTTGAGTTTGTTGATAACATCAAGGAAAAGTATTACCAGAATGAAGTACCGAAGCTTATACTTCAGCCGCTTGTGGAAAATGCAATTGTACACGGATTTCCTGACGGAGAGACCGGCAGAATTGAACTTGACGCATATGAAGAAGATGGTTCGCTGATTATTACCATCACAAACAACGGCCGGCCGATTTCTTCCGAAATGCTTGAGGCAATTAATTCGCACAACCATGAGCAACTCAATAATCATCACGGAGTAATAAACGTTGATACGATTATCAGACTGCGCTACGGCGGGGAATACGGTGTTTCTGCCGAAACGGGTGAGCAGACTGTTCTCTATGTGAAACTTCCGGGACAGAGCCATTTGAAGACAGAATAAAGTGAAACCGGAAAAACTTCTGACGGAACATGTAAACAGACAATGATAAAAGAAATGGAGATTCAGGCAATGTACAAAGTACTGATTGCAGATGATGAAGAAATAGTTCGCCGCGGAATAAAGCTGGAGGTTGACTGGAATGCTTTGGGGTGCATGATTGTAGCCGAAGCCGCAAACGGCATTGAAGGCCTTGAGGCCGTTCATAAGTATAATCCGGATATCATTGTGACTGACATCAGAATGCCTAAAATGGGCGGCCTGGAGATGGTTGAGGAGTTACGTAAAGAGGATAACAGAGTGCCTGTTATTTTCCTTACTGCATTTGGTGACTTTTCTTACGCCCAGACCGCAATTAAACTTTATGCGTCCGACTATCTGCTCAAGCCTTTTGAGGACGGTGAACTCGAAAAAGCAATTCTTCACTGCATTGAAAAGATGAAGGCAGCGGAAAATGCTCCGGCGGAAGAGCCTCTTCTTAAAAAAGGTGATAAGAGCAAATATGTTATGCGTGCAATTGATTATATCAGTGAGCATTTCAGCAATAATGAGCTGAATATTACGGAAATTGCGGATTATATCGGTGTAAGCGAAGGCCATCTCAGTCACATTTTCAAGAAGGAAACTGATTATACGGTTGCAAACTATATAATCCGCTTCAGAATGCGCGAAGCCGCACGTCTTTTAAAGGATTGCAGCAATAAGGTCTATGAGGTTGCCGACCGTGTCGGATACAAAGATATCACGTATTTCAGCTCCACATTTAAGAAAATTGTCGGTATTTCACCCTCGGAATACCAAGATCGTTGTAGAATTTAAACAAAAATCGCAGAAATCTTAAACCTTTATCAGTTTGGTCTAGTTTATTTTTTTTCTCTCCTCGGATATTATTGTATCGTCAGTGGTGGAAAGCCATTGGAAATATTCGAGGAGGATTTTTTATGAAAAAAAGACTTTTAGCACTTGTACTTGTTCTTGCTATGGTAGTTGGCTGCTTCACAGCTTGCGGTAAGAACAACAAAAAAGAAGAATCTGCTGTTGATAAGATTATCAAAGAAGCAGAAGGCATGACACTTGAAGAACTCGCAAAGAAAGCTATTGCTGAGTCAAACGGCAAGACCTTCTACGGCGTTGGTAACAGTAGCCGTGGTAAGTCAGCTCTCCCTCTTTTCATTGAGTATCTGAAGACAATCGATTCCAGCTACACTTTGGAATATGAGTGGCAGCAGCCCAAGAACAACAAGATTTTCGATCAGCTTACCGCTGACTCACTCAAGGAGACCGGTACATTCGCAATGACCCTTATCCAGGACGGTAATCAGATTGAATCCAAGATGGTTCAGACCGGCATTCTTAAGACCTTCATCCCTAAGGATTGGGCAGATGCTAACAAGACAAAGGCTGACGACGTTAAGGGTTACCTTCCCCTTCAGACTCTGAACAAAGTTTTCATGGCTAACACCACAGGTTCAGCTAAGTACACAAACTGCTGGGATTTCGTTTATGAAGGAAATCATTCACTCTTCATGGACATCGATTCCGAAATCGTTGGTAAGAACTTCCTTTACATGCTTACAAAAGATGAATACTCAGCATGGCTTAAGGACGCTTTTGATAAGCTTGATGCTACAAAGCAGGCTTACTTCAAGACAACTGTAGACGCTATGGAAAAAGATGCTAAGGACCTTGGCCTTGGCGCAAACGGCAAGTACGCACTTGCTTGGATCAAACTCTGGGTTGAGAGCTACAACGCTCAGACAGATGACGGCCCTATCTGCAACACCCTTGTTGCTCAGTCAGCTACTGACCAGAACGGCCTTCTTGTTTACTCAAAGCTTCGTTCAGTTGAAGAATCTGATACAGTTTCCAAGAACAACATCGTTGTTTCCGCATACCAGGATGGTTATCAGGGTATCGGCGGTTACGGCTACTGCCATTATCTGTTCGTAACAGATAACAGCCCTCTTCCTTGGACAGCATCTGCATTCATCGCTTACATGACCTGTACAGTAGACGGCTTCTCAGCTTGGGGCAAAGATATGGGTGGTTACTCATCCAACCCTACAGTTGCAACCGGTACAGAAGAGAAGTACGGTCACTCAAAGGGCGGCTATGAAGGCGACGTTAACAAGTTCGATTGCAAGAACGACCGTGGTTATGACTGGTGGACAACAACAGGCAAGCTCGTTCTTGAGGATCCCGAATACTGCGCATCTGTAGCATTCACCGTTGGTTCATGGATTGAAATGCTTACAAAATATACTGCACAATAATCGTTTGGTCGATGGGCTGCACCTGACGTGCAGCCCATTTTTTTAGGAGGTTTCCACAATGAAGAAACGTAATGTTTTTTGGAATAAAATAAAAACATTTTTTTCGAAGCCTCAGAATGTAATCCTTCTTTTGTTCGGTATTGTACTGACCTTTACGACTTTTGCACCTGTTGCTGCAATTGTAAAGGATACCATTCAGATTCATCCGGGCACAATTGATGCGCATCTGACCGGTAAAACAAGCGGCTATTCTCTTGTAAACTATATAGACCTTTTTACAAGCAGCCTTGCTGTAAAGAACTTATGGATTCCGCTGAAAAACACATTTCTGCTGGCAACCTATGCCTGCATTATTTCAATCATTTACGGCGGAACCTTTGCCTTTCTGGTTACAAGAACTAATCTGAGCATTAAGAAGTATCTGAGCTCTATCTTTATTTTCCCATACATTATGCCACAGTGGACGCTCGCTGTTGTATGGCAGAACCTGTTTAACAGTAATGCAGTAACCGGTACATCAAACGGACTTATTGCATCAATCTTCAAAATTAATATGCCTAGCTGGTGGTGCCAGGGAATGTTCCCTTCAGCACTTGTTCTGGGCCTTCACTACGCACCGTTTGCGTATATCCTCATCGGCGGTATTTTCAAGAACATGGATGCAAACCTTGAAGAAGCTGCAACAATTCTTGACACTCCGAAGTGGAAAATCATGACCCGTGTAACCCTTCCTATGGTTCGTCCTGCCATCCTTTCAACAATTCTTCTTGTTTTCGGCAGCGCAATGGGAAGTTACCCTGTTCCTCATTATTTGAATCTTGAAACTCTTTCAACCAAATATATCTCCATGAACGATAAGTACACCGGTGAAGCAAGTATCCTGGCTATCATCATGATGCTGTTCGGCGTGGCTATTCTTCTGGTTAACCAGGCATCTCTTAAGAGCCGAAAGAGTTATACAACCGTAACCGGTAAATCCGGACAGATTTCAAAAATCAACCTTGGAAAGATTGGCAAGCACGTTATTGCAGCTGTTTTTGCAGTTCTTACGTTCTTCACCAGTATCTTCCCCATCATTTCCTTCGCATTTGAGACGTTCCTTCCCAACCCCGGAGATTACAGCTTCCTGTACACCGGTAACACAAAGAACCTTACGCTCAAGTGGTGGATTACAAACGAAAATATAACAGAAAACGGAATGTACGGACAGAAAGGTATTCTGTTTAACGGAACCATCTGGAAAGCCTTTGGCGGTACACTGCTTGTTTCAATCTGCTGTGCACTTACGGCAGGAACAATCGGTATGCTGATCGGTTATGCCGTTTCCAAGAACCGTCGCAGCAAGTGGGCAAACTATGTTAACTCAGTAGCATTCCTGCCTTACCTGATGCCTTCACTTGCAGTTGGTGTAGCATTCTTTATTCTGTTTTCAAATGAAACACTTAACCTGTATAATACATATGCAATTCTTATTATTGTAGGTACCGTAAAATACATACCGTTTGCGAGCCGAAATGCTCTGAACTCTATGCTTCAGTTGTCGGGTGAGATAGAAGAGGCAGCTGTTATTCAGGATATTCCATGGTTCAAGCGAATGTTCAACATTATCATTCCTATTCAGAAGTCCTCAATCATCAGCGGATATCTGCTTCCGTTTATGACATGTCTTCGTGAATTGTCACTGTTCATGCTTCTGTGTGTTCAGGGCTTCATTGTTGCAACAACGCTTGATTACTTTGATGAGATGGGTCTGTATGCATTCTCAAGTGCAATCAACCTGATTCTTATCATTGCAATTCTGTTCTTTAACACTGTAGTTAACAAACTTACCGGAGCCAGCCTTGATGAAGGTATCGGCGGCTGAGAAAGGATAAAAAAATGCCTGAGATTAAATTGACTAATGTTACAAAAAGATGGGGCAAGTTCTATGCTGTCGAGAATCTTGATCTTGACATTGAGGACAACTCCTTTATCACTCTTCTGGGCCCGTCCGGCTGCGGTAAAACAACAACCCTCCGTATGATCGCCGGCCTTGAAACACCTACAAGCGGCCGTATTACAATCGGTGACAGAGTTGTTTTTGACTCTGACCTTGGAATCAATGTTCCCGCCAACAAGCGTAAAGTCGGTTTCCTTTTCCAGAACTACGCATTGTGGCCCAACATGACCGTATATGATAACATCGCTTTCGGTCTTAAGAACGTTAAGGATTCGCTTCCGAGCTGCAACTTTGAAGCTAAGCGTCTTGCTGATATTATCCGGGTTCTTGAAGATGCAGATAATGTTGCAAATCTCATTAACGAATGTCGCGACAAGAACGGTAAGATTGATGAAACAAGAGCAAAGATGCTTATCATTGACAACTATACCGTTTCTATGGCAACCGCAAAGAGCGTATATTCTTACAAGCTTCAGGAAAAAGACAGCCCCGCAACGGCTGCTTTAGACATTGCAAACGGCCTGAAAATCAAACTTAATGCTCTTGTTGAAGACGAAAAATCAAGGGGATTTACACTTGACGAAGAATACAGACGTACTACATATAAGGATGTAAAAGTTGGAGAAAATCCCGATGGAACACCCAGATTTGAGAAACGGTGGATACCTGTTACTTCACAGAGAAAATTGAGCAAAGAAGAAATTGACCTTGCAGTCCGCAGAGTTTCCCGCATCGTTAAAATCGGCATGTTCATGGACAGATATCCTGCTGAACTTTCAGGTGGCCAGCAGCAGCGTGTTGCAATTGCACGTACACTTGCTCCGGAGCCTACGGTTCTTTTCATGGATGAGCCGCTTTCAAACCTTGATGCAAAGCTTCGTCTTGAGATGAGATACGAACTTCAGCGTCTGCATGTTGAGACCGGCAGTACCTTTGTTTACGTTACACATGACCAGATGGAAGCTATGACTCTTGCTACAAAGATCTGCCTTATCAACAACGGCGTTCTTCAGCAGTATGAAGCTCCTCTTACCGTTTACAATACACCCGCAAACCTCTTTGTTGCTGACTTTGTCGGCAATCCTTCCATTAACTTTGTTGAAGCAACCGGTACGCAGGGCGCTGATGGCAGCATCAATCTTAATGTATTCGGAAAATATGATGTTTCCTTCAAACCCGCAACTCCGTTCTCGCTTTCCGATTGGATTGCAAAGAGAAATGCAGATGCACAGGCTGCAAAGGATGCCCATGCACAGAAACTTCTTGATAAGAAGTACGTAGAAAAAGGCAACAAAGACGAAGTCTTCAAGTACAACATCATTAAGATTGAAGAAGACTACGGCGTAGAAGATACCGAAATCACCGATAATGATTTCGTACTTGGTATCCGTCCGGAGTTCATCGATATCGTTACAGGCGCTGCTATTTCAGATACCGCCCGCATCGATGGCGAAATCTACGGCGTAATGCCCACCGGTATGGAGACCACCCTTAAAATTCGCGTAGATAACTTCCTGCTCACCAGCGTGAAGTTTGGCGGCGATGTTTACAGCATCGGCACATCAGCTGCTCTTTCCTTCAAGGGCGACGGCATCATGCTGTTCGACCGCACTTCCGGCAAGCTGGTAGCTACCGGTTCACTGAAATGACATCTTCCCGGGACTGTTTACAACAGTCTCGGGTTTTTGTTTTTCTGACCGAAAAAGCTTTGTGGGGGTATTCGCTTCTTCTGGGTGCCTGCCGGAACCCCGAGAGAAGCATATTTTTCAGAGAAAAAATAAGTCAAAGTATGTATGTTTGACAGAACCATCCAATAAGTATAATATGTAATCAGTGTACTATTTTAGCTTGCTTTGGATGGAGTAATTGAGATGGTTAAGGAATTTGGCAGGGTTGAGACTTACAGAATATACATTGGGATGAATGATAAAGAAAAATTCAAGCAGCTGTGCCCTACGGAAGATTTTGTGGAAATTGTGCGCAGCATATGTGAAGACTATAAAATTGCCTTTTCTATGGACGAAAAGGTTGGCGGCTATATGATGTCAAACGGAACTTTTATCACCGAAAAAAGTCTTGTGCTTTCAATTTCGGGTTTCGATTTTGAACAGATTATAAAGCTTGCGGAAGATTTGAGGATAAAGCTGAATCAGGAAAGTATCATGGTTATGCGTGAGGTTCCTGAAATGTTTATGGTAGCCGATAAGTGAATGTCAGTGTCTGCTCACCTTAAAGAAACGTTCAAAAAGTGCATAATATGCAATCGCAAAGGCGCCGGTTTCAATAGCATGGCTGAAACTGAAATGCTCTAAATCGGAAAATTTGAATTCGATAATAAATATCCCTGCGCCCACTATAAATGTCAGAAAGATTATTATCAGATTAAGGCGTTTGTTGAGGACAAGCTTATCATATTCCGAACGGTTCGAATGTTGCGCTATACGGCGGGTTAGTGCTTTGAACGGGATCTTGATTACGAACATTGCAAGGAATGTTAATATGCTTCCTGCAATTGCAAGCAGGAAACTTCCGTCCACTGAAGGTGAATTTATGGACAGGCCTTCAAGCATAATTGTTAAGCCGGAGTTTGTCATTTGCTAAGTCCCCTCCTTTTTGTTGCAAACTGCTCATAAACCGCATATTCCACCAGTGCAACAACACCTGTGAGAATAGCTGTTTTGACGGAATAATTTACGAGCGGTGAGAAAAAGTCAACGATGAAATACATTATCATGCCAACCATCATCGTTTCAAATACGATAAGAGCGTTCACGCGCTTGGCTTTGAGTTCAAGCCTGTATTTGGATTTTTTGCTTTCTTCGGTATCAGACAGGGCAGAATCATCAATTTCGTATTTGAGGGGCTTCTTGATGATAAACATCGAAAAGAAAGTGATTGTTCCCGCAAGAATTGCGTGAAGTTCGTATATATGCGATTTGCAAAGACTTAAGATGTAACGCATAAGGCCTCCGTGAGTTTGTTTGATTGGTTTTATTCGATTCAATACGCTTTTTGTTATTTCTATGATACTTCTTTATAAGAATAATGACAAGTGAAATAAGTAGTGGTATAGTGATATCATAAATATTTTCCGGAAAGGATGATGATTATGCTGGTGGCATTTATTATCTGGAGCGTTATAAGTGTATTTTTTGTGGTTATCGCAATTCGGGCAAGACGCTTAGAAAAGCCTGCAGGTTTCTGGGCAAATGCTGAGCCGCCCCAAATGGCTGACATTAAAGGATATAATAAAGCGGTCTCAAATCTGTTTTTGATTTTTGCGGTTCTTTATGAAGCTTGCGGCGTGCCTCTCTTGTTTTGTAAACAGAACAGTCCGGTGGCCTTCCTCTGCATGCTGATTGTCCCGGTAATGCTTGGTACCATGATAGCTTATTCACAGATCGAAGAAAAATATAAAGAAAAAGGTCACAAATGATACTGCGGGTATAAATGAGCAAATACCTGCGCAATTGTTTAATATCGATACGAAAAAATGCTGCAAAGTAATTAACCGTTATTTTGCAGCATTTTTATTGTGCGCCTAGCGGCGCACGTTTCTAACGGGTTAAAGTCCCGAATCCGCCCGGTAGTGGGAAGGATATAGTCGAAGGCAAGGGTGTCGGGGGTGACCTCGAATCTGAAGAAAGCTGGATGTGAGGAACATACTAACTCATGGGCAAATCTCTGGTCTGACGGACAGAAATCTCATATGAGGCCATGCATGAGGATAAGGCTGCAATACAAGTCGAAGTCCAATAACTACACGGAATCATGCATGATAAATGAGGCAGATGGATGGAGAGGAAGAAACGTGTGGTACCTAGGGAGGTCTGTGCGGTATGCTTTGAAAGAAGTAACCACTGCCAAAAGCAGTGCTGAACGCACAGAAGTCAGCAGAGGTCATAGTAGCCGAGAGGTGAAGGACCGAATCAGTAG
>JAZQNE010000086.1:0-12794 GCA_045627185.1 Lachnospiraceae bacterium | reverse complement strand
GTAAGACATAGAGAAACTATGCAACGGTCGCAGGGGGCGAAGCCCCGTGAAGCAGGAAGCACGTGACTTTAGTCATGTGAGGTTCACTCTTAATGATAATTACTGTTTCAGTCACTCGTCGGTCTATTTTAGAATTAACAGTTTGAATATCCCAAATTAAATGGAGCGTGTTACTTGACTCATCTAAATCAATTGTTTTGTAAAAAAACAAGGCAGTCAGATGTTTTGATAAAGCAATTGATGAAAACTTTAATAACCCGGATACGTTTTTTTCGCTTCAATAAGTACGTTAAATGGCAAAAGGCCGTTTTGTGTTCGAGAAACATTATGGTCCTCTGTCAGGAATTAGCACAAATTAAAATGGGAGATTTCTCGTGTTAACTCGCCTTCTTCTGTACGCATTCATCGGATACAAAAAGATATAGGTTTTCGAATTCATTAGGCGACATATAAACTTTCGGGGAAGAAATATAGAATTTCAGTTTAAGTAAATAAAACTGCTATCATTTTTGTTCCGGATTTCATGGGCTGAAAGGTAAAAAAGCAGTGCTTCTAGACATCAGACTCCTATAAGAGAAGCGGAGAGAAACTATATTGCTGTAGATGAGTTTTTTGTGAATGATATGTATAGAGATTGAAAGAAATCTGTTTTTGAGGTATAATTTACATGTTAACGGGCGAAACGAAAGTCTAATCGCCCGTAAAGTTATTACCAAAACATATTTATGGAGGGTGAACTATGGGAATGACTGAAGAAACCAGACCTTTTGTGGACTGGAAACTGATGAATGACTTTATGATCGATGTTTTTGAGAAGTACGGCGTGCCGCGCGAAGACGCTGCTATCTGTGCAGACGTACTGCTTGAGAGCGACAGACGCGGAATTGAAAGCCACGGCTGTAATCGTTTTAAGCCTATTTATCTTGACAGAATCAAGAAAGGTACGCTGCTTCCTGTAACCAATATTGAAATAGTTAAAGAAACACCTACCACCGTTGTCATGGATGCACATGACGGCATGGGTATGGTTGCTTCCTACAAGATGATGGAAATGCTTATTGAGAAGGCTAAGACCTACGGTATGGCCGGCGGCACCATCATGAATTCCACACATTACGGCATTGCGGGCTATTGGACCACAATGGCTGAGAAGGCCGGCATGATCGGTATTTCAGGTACTAATGCAAGACCTTCTGTAGCACCTACATTCGGCGTTGAGCCCATGATGGGTACCAACCCGCTTACATTTACAATGCCTACAGATGAAGACTTCCCGTTCAACTTTGACTGTGCAACAAGTATTGTTCAGAACGGCAAGATTGAATTCTATGAGAGAAGCGGCAAGCCCACTCCCGCAGGCTGCGTAGTAAGCAAGGATGGCGAAACCATGACCGAATCCGGCAAGATTCTCAAGGATATGCGCGCAGGCAAGGCAGCTCTTCTTCCTCTTGGCGGTCTTGGTGAAGAAACAGCCGGCTACAAGGGCTATGGCTTTACCACAATCGTTGAAATCCTTTCGGCAGCACTTGCAGGCGGCCCGTTCATGAAGGCCCTTAACGGTGTTGACGCAAACGGCAACCCTGAAATGTACCACCTTGGTCACTTCTTCTTTGTTATCAACCCTGAGTTCTTCATGGGCCTTGATACCTTCAAGAAGACAGCCGGCGACATCTGCCGCGGCCTTCGTGCTTCAGAAAAGGTTCCCGGCGCAGAACGCATTTACACCGCAGGCGAAAAAGAGCATCTTGCCTGGGAATACCGCAAGGATAAGGGCGTCCCGGTCGGAGAAACAATCCAGAAGGAACTTGTTGCTTTGCGTGATGAACTGGGCCTGACGCAGTACCATTTCCCTTTTGAGGATAAATAATCCGCGTTCTTACTGTCAACCGAGTACAGTGACTGCTTTCTCTGTCGCAGTTCCTGTAAATCACGGTTTTTCGGCTTGATTGGAATTTTATTAAAACCGGCAAAAGTATATTTCACATGACTCAAGACTTCGCAGTGAAATATACTTTTGCCGGTTTTTTTAATTGCTGATTCGGGCCGAAAAACCTGGCTTTTGTGAACTTGGACAGAGAAAGCAGCCGGGTTCTTTGGGACAGTAAGAACGTGGGGAGATTTGCTTGCCCAAAAGGGAAATGGTACTGGGACAGGTGATGTTCACACGCAAAACAGCAGAAGTTCCGGGTTGGTTCTGCCCTCAATTACCCGGGTTCTCGCTTTTTGTCATTTCATTTTCCTGACTGCAAAGTACAGTTGGCTTTCGCCCGTTTTGGAATTGATGCAGTCCATTACTGCGCCGCAGACCATGTAGCCTGAGGCGGGAATGTAATTGTGAAAGTAGGATTCGTAAATTTCATCGTAGGTTTCCGGTGTAACATCAACAACTACGTAATCGGCCGCAGGAATGTTGCACTGGGCCCATCCGTCCGGTCTGGAGCGGTCAGGAAGTTTGGTGCCAACATCGTCTTTGGAGCCGGTGGACCGGGGAGGAGCAACCTCGAGGCCCGCAAAGTAGTAACCGCTTCTGCCAAAGTGCCACCATGGTGTGGGATTGTGGTATTCGGGGTTATCATCGCTCATGACACCCCAGTAGGTGAAGGAACCGTCGGCATTGCGCTTGCCGTAACGTTCGTAATCACCTATTTTTTTGTGAAAATCGGCCCAAAGGTCATCAACTCTTCCTGTGTCATTTTCAAGTATGTTTTTCTTGACGGGAAGGTCCATTGAACCGCGGCAGTAGATGCTTTGCCCCAAAAGCTTGAATTGTGGAAGTGAAACAATGGTAAGCTTGGGCGGTTCGCTTTCACCGGGCTCTTTTACACCAAGGAATCCTTTTAACTGGCCGTCCTTAAGAAGGTCTGCTTTATCCTGGCCGGCAAGCGGCATAAGGTCAAGAACTTCGCTGAAGGTGCGTCCCGGAATCAGATTGCGGGGAAGAAATCCGGAGTATCCGCCGCCGGATACACGGTCGCCTTCCTGAATGTAAATCTTGAAATCACCGGAAAACAGCTTGCTGACTTCATAACGTTCAAGATTATAGCCGTGATCGTCCTGAACAGGGTTGAACGGAACGCAGTAAACATCAATTACTTCCGCTGAATTAAGAATATCGTCGTTAAGAGTGGAAAATGCCTGGGAAATTATTTCGTAAGTGGTGTCAATAGCAGCCTTAACCTGGGTGTATGAGGAGTCTTTACTGTAAATATACGTGAAAACGAACTCTTTATTGTCTTCTCCGGATTTGGAATCCGGAACTTTGATTTCAAGACGCAATTTGCTGTCAATCAGCTCCCGGGTGGCAAAATCATATTTCTCATGAAGAATCTTTGTTAGAATGTTGCAATAAGGTTCAGGGTCGGTTCCAAAGCGGAATTTGGCATCACCTGCTTTCAGACAGGCCTCGGTGATAACATCCTTGCATCTTAGTGCGGCAAGCCATTCTCCGGGGATGTTTTCGTAGCCGTAGAACAGGCCTGCAAGGCCGCCTGCAACAGCGGCAACGGTATCGGTATCATCGCCGAGATTAACGGCTTTCAGCATGCAATCCCTGTAACTGTCGGTGTTTATAAGGCACCAGACAGCAGCCTCAATTGTGTCAATTACATAACCGGAGGATTTTATTTCACTACGGGGAGTTGCCTTGAACGCATCCAGCTGCAGGATACGGCTCAGACGCTTCATTTCCGCAAGGTTGGCTTTGCTTCCCGAATAGAATTCAGCTGCGTTGCTGATACCTTCCTGAAGAAGCTCCTGCAAGGATTTGTTGTCTGTCTGCGCGTAAAACCTTGGCAGTGTCACGCTGTCCAGTATGGCCTTGACCATGAAATAATAGAATCCGCAGCACATGTTGCTGCGAAGGGTGTTGTGCGTAAGGGCTGCAACCGAATGAACCTGAGCTATGGCATCTTTGTCGGAAATGCGGGCCCGCTTTGTGGAATCCAGCAGGAACAGGCAAACGGGGAGGATGCGCATCAGAGCACCGTTTCCGTTGGCGTATTCGCCGGTTGCTCCGCAGGTCTGAGGGTCGTTATCCTGCTGATATGCATTAATCGCCTGTGAGCAGGTATTGCCCTGGTCGAAGGCTTCATCGTCCGGGGTATAGCTGCCATAATCGAGCCAGTAATAAAATTTGGTCATGATGTCGTCAAGGTCGATTGTTTGTTCAACCGCCAGACTTGCCATGGTTGCGAGTGCCATTGAGCTGTCGTCTGACCACGTGCCGGCCGGCTTGTTATATGCACCGCCACCGCGCATGCCTGTTACGGGGCCTTCGTGGCTCTTTTTTATTTCGCTCTCGGACATGAACTGTACGGGAACGCCCAGGGCATCGCCCACTGTAAGGCCGAAAATGCCTGAATGCCAGATGGTGATATAGTTTGTTTCTTCAACCCATTTCTCAATATAGTAATTCATGGAAACTCCCTTCGGAAAGACGCAATTGCGTATCTGATGCAAATATAGTAATATCAATACAGTGATAACAATACGGTAACAACATTACAGTAATATCAATACAGAAATAATAATACGATAACAACATTACAGTAATGTCAGTAAAATAATAATTCATTTACGGTAATGAGTCAATGGAGGAACAATATGAAAACACTTGTAATCTACACATCACAGACGGGCTTTACAAAGAAATACGCAGAACTTCTGGGCAGCAGGCTGAATGCAGAAGTTGTTGATCTCAAAAAAGTAAAAAAAGCACCTTCATCCCGCTTTGCAGATGCAGACGCCATTATTTTCGGCGGCTGGGTAATTGCCGGAAAGGTTTTTGGCAGTGACTGGTTCGCGCCCAAAATTGCCGAGTGGCAGGGGAAAAAGCTTGCCATGTTTGCAGTGGGCGGATTCCCGTGCGAATACCCGGAAACAGAAGCAGTGCTTCAAAATGCCCTCACTGATGAACAGAAAAAACATGTCAAAGTTTTCTATTGTCAGGGTGGAATGTGCTTCGAAAAAATGCGTTTCCCCTACAAACTTATTATGAAAATGATGAGAAAAACAGCAGCCCAAAACCTGAATGCAAGCGAAAAAGACAAGGAAATGGCTGAAATGCTCTCAAAATCCTATGACAGCTCCGATGCGAAATATATAGAGCCTATCGTGGAATATATTGCAGGCTGAAGTTAATATTTCTGAATATTTGCCAAAAGAGTATTTTATGTGTTTTGACTACGTGAAATACTCTTTTTTGAATATAACGGAGTGGACCGGGGCACCTGATCTTATAAAAGATACATTTCGGATACATAACGTGTTGAACCCTATTGATTACTGAACTTAAAGGTGTTATAATTCATAGGAATGATATTTTTCGAAAGAGGGCCCATCTATGAAAAAAACTTCGCGAATGATGAGAATAATTTCCGGCGCACTTGTACTGGTTATGCTGATTCCGTTTGCTCCCATACAAACCGTTAATGCTGAAACCACCAAAGAAAACGGAGGAATGCGCCTCAATGCGCGCTCAAAGACCATATATCTGAATGAAGACAATCCGGCCGGTGCGCCTACGTCGTATCAATTCAGAATAATCAATAAACCGTCTGATTTTAAGTCAAAATATAGGGTTAAGTGGTCCGCTTTGGACGAAAGAATTATTTCGGTAACAAAAGATGGCCTTGTCACTCCTGTTATGAAAGGAAAAACTGAAGTTATTTGTACAATATATGATAAAAAAAACACGTATACTCTAACTGCCCAGGTGAAGGTTCATGCTAACGCAAAAACTCTTAAAATAGAGAATGTCCCGAAAGACAACCGACTGGTTGCGGGAAGCGGAAGGATTTGGCTTAGATGTACCCAGAGAAATGTAAATCAAAGCGTTTCCGATGATTATATTTCGTGGTATGTATCGGATCCTTCTGTTACTTCCATAGATGAATACGGGGAAATTACCCCGCTGCGGCCGGGAGAAGTACGCGTTGTCGCACGGGCCAGTCAGTCTGCGGATACTAAAGACCGGCCGACCGCTGAAACGGAAGTAGTAATTATTGTTGATCCTGCAATCAGTGACATTTCAATAGTTAAAGAAAATGTTATTCATGTAAGTTATGAAGATATTCTTTTGGATTGCAATATCCCGACAGTGCAGGAAGTTACAATTAGGGATAAAACAAACGCTAAAGCGTTGACTGTTCGCGAAATAAAACTGACCGAAGACGGATCGGGCCTTGATATTTATACCGATAAGTTAGACTGTGAAACGGAATATGAGGTGAGCGTTTTTAGTGAAACCAAAGTAATTAATCCATCGTCATATATACCCGTAGCAATTGAACTGAAAGGCTTCGTTGCTGCTACAAGAGACAAAGTCTTTATCAAAGGGAAAATGACAGATAGTCGGAATTGGGATGTTACAGAGTCCTGCAAGGATAAAATCCGATTTGAAACAAACTTGCCGTTCGGTTTTACCTGGGATGAGATAATGGGCGAGCATGAAATAAATCCGGCAGACTTTGAAGACGGAATATTTGTTTATGCCACATACAGAGAAGGGGCACCGAGCGATGATATGCCGAGCGATGATGTGCCGGTCTTTTCGGAAGAAGAGACTGCATCACAGTCAGTTACAGGAGAAATAAGATTAGATTTGCCTCCGGAAGACATAGAGATGCCGGGTTTTTACCACAATAAACAAGATTGTTATACATATGGAAATGTGATAAAACTACCGGAAGAAGAAGAAACCGCGAAAAAAGTGTATGCGAGGAGCTTTTATTACCAAAATGAGGGCGGAGTTTACCGCTTGCTTGGCACAAAAGCGCCCACAAAACCGGGAAAATATGCTGTACGCTGGCTACACTTTGACGAAACAAAACACCTTTATTACACCGCAGATTATTTTGATTTTACAATAATAAAGGCGCCCAACAACGTTAAAATAAACAGTGTTTCTGTGGGCTATGACGACAATAACAATTATGTTTGTTCAATTGATGCGAGTGCAACAGCCGGTGTTCCGACATTTACCTACAGCGTTTTGAGCGATGGTGCCCTTGACGAAGACGGATTCCCCTGCAAGGCAGGCAAATATCGTGTTGAGGCCGTTGTCCCGGAAGATTCATGCTACAATAAGGGATCGGACTCATATGACTTCGAAATTCTGGAGGCTTTTGCAGTAATTAAGGCGGTTGTAAATCCGGACGGTCAGTATGGAATCCCTACTACATTGTACCTTGTAAACAAAGGAACAGGAGACGAAAGCAAAACAGAACTTCAATACGGTCTTTCAAATAATTCCTCTGATGGGTCGACAGTTGATGAAAACCCGGGAATAGACCTTCAAAATGGTGAACTTAGTCTAAGACCAAAGACATATACCGAGTTTGAGATTGTTTTACCCGCAGGCGGTACACTTAACCTTAATAATCTTACGGTTGGTGAGAATTCGAACGTCTTCATATCAGGAGCCACACCGACAAATTCGGACTTTTCGGGACGTGCGGAAAACAGTGGCGCGACATTGGGCGGAGGCAGCCTGACTACGGGCGGAATGAGGGTTGAAGGAACACTTGAACTTTCGGGAATTATCGTTAACACAAATTCAATAGAAGTGGCATCCCCGAATTCACTGTATCTGGATAATGTTGTACTCAGCAGTTCTTCAGGAACACAAAAGTGCGAAATTCAAACGCTTGAATCGGGACATGTTGTATTTAATGAATTACAGAACGGATCGCACGTAGACGTAAAGGTTGAAGGAACCGACAGCCTGGTTGAGATTTCATCGTCAGAAGCGTCGCTGATAACCGTAAACGGAGAACAGTCAAAGGCGGTTATTAAGACCAATGAGGCAGGCACAAACTATTACGGCTCTGCTGAAAGAATTCTTGGAGAAATCCTTCCGGAGCTGTCAGAAAGCGGTGCGAGCGCGACGTTAACCGTAGAAAAAAATGCGAAGGTTACGGAAGATACGGAAATACCTGAAAATCTGACGGTCACCTATACTAACGGGGCTACACTTAAAGCTGCAAACGGTGCAAAACTGACATTCGCAAAATCTGCAACGCCTACACCGAAACCTACAGCCACACCGAAACCTACAGCAACGCCTGAACCAACGGCAACACCTGAACCTACGGCAACGCCTGCGCCTACAGCAACACTTGCACCTACGGCAACGCCTGAGCCAACGGCAACAGTTGAGCCTACAGCAACACCCGTGCCAACCGAAACACCGGTGCCTACAGCAACAAGCGCACCTACGCCAACACCTGTTCCTGACGTTAAAGACAAAGGTAATGCAGGAAAGACGGTAATTATCGTTATTTCAATTGTTGTTGCGATTGGCCTTGCCGGCGGAGCGGGATATATGGTTTACAGAAAGAAAAAGCTTAAGAAATAAGTATTTTTAAGGGATAATAGGCCACCGTTTTTGATCACTCCGGTCAGAAACGGTGGTTTTTGAAATTAAATAAACGAACTTGTGGGATTTTGAGGCAGGTTATGATAAAATGAATGCATCGGGCTGTTGATGCCCTTGCAAACAAGTTTATGAAAAATACAGGAGAATTGGTATGGAACGTACAGAATGGTACAAAAACGCAGTGGTTTATCAGATTTATCCGTTCAGCTTCATGGACGCTAACAATGACGGGTGGGGCGACATCGCAGGAATTATCTCAAAACTTGACTACCTGAAAGAACTTGGAATTACCGCCATCTGGTTTTCCCCGCTTTATAAATCACCTGACTACGATTACGGCTACGATATTGCGGATTACCGTGATATAGATCCCAAATTCGGCACACTTGCTGATTTCAAACGGCTGCTGGGCGAGTGCCATACCAGGGAAATCAAGGTTATTATGGATATGGCCATCAATCATTCGTCAATTGAGCACGAATGGTTCAAGGCTGCCATGAAAGACAAAAACAGTCCGTACAGGGATTACTATATCATCCGTGATGGAAAAAAGAAGGGCGGAAAGGTTTATCCGCCTACAAACTGGGATTCAACCTTCACGGGCTCCGCATGGCAGCAGATTGAAGGCACGGATGAATACTATCTGCACCTGTTTTGCGTTGAGCAGCCTGACCTTAACTGGGAAAATGAGAAAGTAAGGCAGGAGGCGGCGGACATCTTCAATTACTGGCTGGAGATGGGCGTAGACGGCTTCAGACTTGATGTTTTCAACATGTTCTCAAAGGCGTATCCGCTCAGGGACGGCAAAAAGAGCCTTACCGGTACCGGTGCGGAGTACTACGTTGACGGCCCGCGCATGCATGAATTCCTGAAAGAACTCAATGAGCGCGCTTTCTCAAGGTATGACTGCTACACTGTAGGCGAATCCTACAACCCGCACGATGAAGACGCGAAAAAGTACGTTGCGCGCGACAGTCATGAGCTTGATACAATTTTTAACTTTGCGCATCTTGAGAGCGATAATATTGGCAATGCCAAATACTTCAAAAAGCCGTTCAGTCTGAAGAAATTCAAGCAGGGCCTGTTTGGACCGCAGATTGAAAACTTTGAGTCAGGCTGGAATACACTTGTTCTTGAAAACCATGACAATGCGCGAAGTGTCTCAAGATTTGGCATCGATACATCAAAATACCGTTACGAGGCTGCAACCTTCCTGCCTACAATCACGTTCCTGGGCTTTGGCACACCGTTCATCTATATGGGAGAGGAACTTGGCATGACAAATGCAACCTTTAACACGATTGACGATTGCAAGGACCCCGTCAGCCACTTCATTTACAACCTTCTTCACCACTACGGCGTTCCAAAGAAGTTCGCCATGAACTGCGTCAGATACGGCGCAAGAGACCATGCGCGCGTGCCCATGCAGTGGGATGACTCCGTAAACGCAGGCTTTAACGCGGGTGCAGAGCCCTGGCAGTGCATGAACGTAAATTACACTGAAATCAACGCAAAGAAGGATATGGCAAGTGACAAGTCGGTCTTCAGGTATTACCGGGAGGTCCTGAATCTGAAGAAGACAGACCGGGCCGCCATCTACGGTAAGCCTGAACTCCACGATGCAGACCACAAGCAGATTGTCTGCTTCACCCGAGCCCTTGATAACGGCGAGGGCCTGCTTGTTCTTGGTAATTTTTCAAACAAAAACGCAAAATACAAATTGAGCCCGGAACTGCGGAAACTCGCGAAGAATGAGATTCTGTCGAATTTTGACGGGCACATCGTTAATAACGGTGAGTGGACGCTCAGACCTTATGAGGCGGTAGTGTTCAGGTTCTAAGATAACGGATGAGGGCGCGTGCTGAGGACTTTGCATGGGCCATGCGGACAGGCCGGAGCTGCGTGCATACACTGAGAAATAGAAAGGAAAGCAATATGGGAATATTTAAGGCGCTAATTGGTGCAATTTCGGGCGTCGCAAAGGATGCATGGAAGGATTTTTTTACCTGTGATTCGCTTCCTGCGGACACCCTTCTTGTCAGGGGAAAACGCATGACAAACAACAATAACAACACGGGCGACCCCAATGTTATCACAAACGGCTCGGTTTTTACCGTGGCCGACGGCCAGGCGGCCATAGTGGTTGATCAGGGTGAGGTTGTATATTCCTGTTCAGACCCCGGCGAACATGAATACCATGGGCGTGACAACAGCCTCTTCGAAAAAGGTGGCTTAAAGAGCGCCG
Organism: Lachnospiraceae bacterium; assembly: GCA_045627185.1. Classification (GTDB taxonomy): domain Bacteria; phylum Bacillota; class Clostridia; order Lachnospirales; family Lachnospiraceae; genus SZUA-448. The sequence continues at coordinate 2,172 of JAZQNE010000086.1, read as the reverse complement.
CTAAGGAAGTTGGCCGCCGGATTACCTTTGGTGGTGACATACCGCACGTTGAACGCCTTTATTACATCAATACAAAGCTCATTACGGGCGGCAGTTTCCAAGTTGTCCGTATGCCGTTCCGCTTTGTCGATTCCAATCTGAATTCCGATATGGACTGTACGCTTGAGTGCGCCGGTACATATACCTTCAGAATTGCGCAGCCCGAAAAGTTTTATAAAATCATCACAGGCAACGTTCTGAGCTCCTACAGGGCCTCAGAAATCATTTCCGTAATGAATTCCGAATTCACGTCCGTTCTGCAGACAAACTTCGCTCAAAACGCCTCAGAGGGTCTCAGAACATATGAAGTACCGGGACTCATTCCGAAGCTTCAGGCCGATATTCGTGAAGCTTGCAGCGCAGCCTGGATGGAACGCTACGGAATCAAGCTTGAAAACATAGCATTCACAACGTTTTCCGTAAACGGAAATGACCGGACAACCATTGCCCGCCTTCAGCAGATAGCTGTTCTCAAGGACCCTGCCATGGCAGCTGCAAGCCTTGCGGCATCGCAGAGCGACGCCATGGTGGCAGCGGCGAAAAATGAGAAAAACAAGGGGAATAAGGCAGAATAATATTTACCGAGAACAAACAAAAAAGATTTCCAAGGAGGAATTTATGAAAATAGCACTTGCAGCCGCCGGCTTCATCACCGGCAACACCGAATACAACAGAAACAAAATAATTTCTGTAATAGAGCAGGCCAAAGGACAGGCAGACGTTCTTGTCTTTGGTGAAAGCTTCCTGCAGGGCTTTGAATGCCTCAGCTGGAACTACGATACTGACAAGAAAATTGCCGTATCGCAGGGTGACCGCGTAATCCGCAAAATCAGCAAGGCTGCGCGCAAAAACGGCGTTGCCGTATCCTTCGGCTACATCGAAAAAGACGGCGATACGCTCTACAGCAGCCAGCTCACAATCGACAAAAAAGGCGACATCGTAAATAACTTCCGCCGCGTAACCGTAGGCTGGAAGACCCGCTCCGCGGATGGGCACTACCTTGAAGGCGCGGAATTCCCGCTCTTCACCCTTGAAGACAAGCGCTTCTCCATAGGTCTTTGCGGTGACTTCTGGGAGGATGAAAACTGCGCCGCCGTCAGGAATCTTGGCGCCGACCTGGTTCTCTGGCCGGTTTATACCGATTACGTCCCCGCTGACTGGAACACCACCGTCAAAACCGAGTACGCCGAGCAAGCCGCAAAAGCAGGAGATAACGTACTCTTTGTCAATTCCTGTTGCCTTGATCCCGGCGCCCAAGGCGTCGCAATGGGTGGTGCTGCCTGGTTCAAGGAAGGAAAAATTGAACTCGAAGCACCGGCTGGGAAAGAATGCGTACTGGTGGTAGAGGTGTGAAGGTAAAACTCTGATTTTGACTATAATTGTTCCGACCATCCCAATTTTTATTTTATTATTTATACCAACGGTATAATGACAAACTTTCACCTAGGTGTTATAATGTTGTTAGATTAAGATAAGCGGCATGAATATGTCCGGAAAGGAATAACAATGTTTACGGTATTTACAAATCTCTATCGGAAATATGAGCTTAAAGATCAGGCACTGTTTAGTGAAAAACAGGGTCTTGAATTGGTGCGACCGTATAAGATGGCTGAGTTTGGGAATATCGTTGAAGGGATGTAGGACCGTAAAAGTTTTACAACTGGACAGTGATTTCATAAACCGCTTATCTCATACGGGATAGGCGGTTTTTTTACGAATGGCAAATTGTCTCGTGCGGCAGATAAATCTGTTGCATGAGTTATGGGCAGGCATTCAGAACGCGCCTAAGCTCTTGGGATGATTTGCATTATTATGCTTCATTAACTCAATTGGAAGAGTAACCGGCTTTTAACCGGTAAGTTGCAGGTTCGAGCCTTGCATGGAGCATCCGGCCAATGGTGGTAAAAGAAAGAAGGACAATAAAATGACTGATGTATTGAATATTGAATAATAGGCCGCCGCATTCTCGTGACTTTAGTCGTGAGTTAGGCGGCCGATTTTTTCACTCATTCAATCGAACATATGGTTGCTTTTTTGCCATGCTTATGGTATAATAAATATATGGAAAAAGATATTTATAGCATTAACAATTCTAAACTTACATATGGTCGTGGATATGTATACTCTATTCAG
>JAZQNE010000085.1:0-5179 GCA_045627185.1 Lachnospiraceae bacterium | reverse complement strand
CCTTTGCCGCCTGGAGCGGAACACTTGAAAAGGTATTCCCGGCCCGAAGCAAGAAGGCCACAACAGATGCTGCACCAATCGTAAACTATGCCTCCAAGGCCGTATATACCGCCAAAAACAAGGTTGCAAAACCCAGGGTGTTTATTCCTGTATTCCCGGGCACAAACTGCGAATATGATGTTGCCCGGGCGTTTGAACGCGCCGGCGCTGAACCTGTTATCGGGGTTTTCGGAAATCTTAACGAAAATATGATTCGCGAGACGGTTGAACGTTTTGAACGGGAAATCAGAAATTCCCAGATTATTATGTTCCCGGGCGGCTTTTCCGCAGGCGATGAGCCCGACGGCTCCGGTAAGTTTATTGCCAATGCTTTCAGAAACATTCGCCTTTCGGATGCGGTAAATGACCTTATAAAGCAGCGCGACGGCCTTATTCTCGGTATCTGCAACGGCTTCCAGGCTGTAATTAAGCTTGGTCTTGTGCCTTACGGTGAAATATGTCCTCAGCAGGAAGATTCGCCCACACTTGCAATGAACGCCATCGGACGCCATATCTCAAAGTCCGTTTACACAAAGATAGTAAGCGATAAATCCCCCTGGCTTATGAACTGTGAGCTCGGCGGAGTGTGCGCAATCCCCGCATCACACGGTGAAGGCCGTTTTGTTGCTACCGACGAATGGCTTGAAAAGCTTAAGAAAAACGGCCAGATTGCTACGCAGTACGTTGATCTTGCAGGTCATCCCACCATGGATGAAGACTTCAACCCGAACGGCTCTTACTGGGCAATAGAGGGTATCACAAGCCCGGACGGCAGAGTACTCGGAAAGATGGCACACACCGAGCGTATCGGCGCAGGCGTTGCCACGAATATTTACGGTGAGCAGAACCAGAAGATATTTGAATCCGGCGTAAGTTATTTTAAGTAAAAACAATTCGGACGATAGTTTTCTTCTTCAGACAAACTTGTATTATACAACCGATTATGTAAAGTGAAGAAAGAAAAAAATCATTTTTGAGGTGTCAGAGAGGCGTTTCTCTTTGACACCTTTTTTTTATTCTTTTTTCAAAAACAAATACACAATTTGCAAATTTGCCGTTTACATTTCACATTTAATGTTTTACAATATAGATGATATTCATTTGTATGAGGTAAAATATATGAACAACAGCAAATCGCTTGTTTTTACAAATAATAATTGTATCGGATGTAACCGTTGTATAAGTGTATGCTCGTCAAACGGAGCATGCATGTCTGTTGAAGAGAACGGATTACACAGAATAAAGGTTGACCCGGACCGTTGCGTCGTATGCGGGGCATGTCTTGATGTATGTGAACACCACGCGCGTGAATATCGGGACGATACGGAGGCGTTTTTTGATGATCTGGCTGCCGGGAAGGCAATATCGGTGCTTGTTGCTCCGGCTTTCAAGGCGAATTATCCCGATACATACGAAACACTTCTGGGCTATATTAAAAAATGCGGCGCAAATAGGTTTATTAATGTAGCCTTCGGCGCTGACATTACAACCTGGGGATATTTGAATTATATAAAAAAATATGATTTCAAGGGCGGTATTTCGCAGCCGTGTCCTGCTGTAGTAGGATATATCGAGAGGCATATTCCGGAACTTATAGGGAACATCATTCCGGTCCAGAGCCCGCTCATGTGCTCCGCGATTTATGCAAAGAAATACATGGGGATAACAGACAGCCTTGCTTTTATTTCTCCATGTATCGCAAAAAAAATGGAGATTTCCAATCCCGTCAATAAGAATCTTGTAAGCTATAATGTTACATTCAAACACCTGATTGAATATATCGATAAACATCCGATGGAAGCCGAACCCTGCACGGATGAGCCTGAATTCGGACTTGGAAGCGCTTATCCCATGCCCGGCGGACTTAAGGAGAATATCCGGTGGTTTTTGGGCGAAAGTGCCTTTATTCGTCAGATGGACGGGGAAAAACGTATGTACCGCTATCTTGAACAGAATCGTGAAATTTTCACCGGGGGTCTTGCACCATTCGTTCTGGTGGATGCTTTGAACTGCTCGAACGGTTGTATTTACGGCACCGGCTGTGAATCTGCCAAGAGCGAAAATGACATTGTTCTTTTTAATGAAATGGACATAAAAGAGAGAACCAAAACCGAAAAAAACAGTGGGGCATGGTCTGCTGCTCTTTCCCCTGCCGAACGGCTTGAGTTCCTTAACAAACAGTTTGAGAACCTGGATTTGAACGATTATCTTCGCACCTACACCGACCTTTCCGGGACCTGCAATTACAGTGAGCCGTCCGATGAAGAGCGCGACCAAATATTTAAATCGATGGGTAAGTTCACCGATACTGATCGGAAAATCAATTGTTCCTGCTGCGGCTACGATTCATGTACCGAGATGGTTGATGCTATTCACAATGGTTTCAATTGCCGTGAAAACTGCGTGAACTACCTGCGTTACGAAGTTATTGAGCGTGCCAGACAGGCCGCCGCCATTGAAGCAGTCAGTGAAGCCAAGAGTGTTTTTCTTGCCAACGTTTCGCATGAAATCCGTACACCGCTGAACGGCGTACTTGGCATGAATTCAATCATCCTTAACGAAAGCCATGAATATTCGACAATCAAGTGCGCACGCGACATAGAAAAAGCAGGACGCAGTCTGCTGGCAATTATCAACGATATTTTGGATCTTTCCAAAATTGAGTCCGGTAAAATAGAGGTAAATACAGCAGAATACAGTTTTATATCAGTGCTTCGTGACTGCTATACAATCAGTCTGCCGGTCGCCTCGAAAAAAGGTCTGCAGCTCAATGTGGTATTCGAGAAGCCGCTCCCGTGTACACTTTTCGGCGATGAAACGAGAGTACGCCAGATTCTTACAAACCTGATTTCGAATGCTATAAAATATACGGAAAATGGCACCGTTTCGCTTGACGTTTCCTGGGAAAAACGTGACGGTGACGACATTTTGCTCACAATGGCCGTGTCAGATACCGGTCAGGGTATACGCCCTGAAGATCTGCCCGACATTTTTGAGTCCTTCAAGCGAATTGATGTAAAGAAGAACCGCTCAATTCAGGGAACCGGTCTTGGTCTTCCGATTGCAAAGCAACTGGCCCGTATGATGGGCGGCGATATAACGGCAGTTTCCGAGTTTGGACACGGATCAACCTTTACTGTCAAAATTATTCAGCAGATGAAGGATACCGCAACCGCTACCGGCATGGATGATGAAAGCGCTGAACTCGAAAATATGAAAGCAGCCCCCTTTGTTGCACCCAATGCACATGTCCTTGTTGTTGACGATACGCCGATTAACCTTCAGGTTATAAAAGGCTTGCTCAGCAGCACACACATGCAGCTTGACCTGGCAGAAAGCGGGAAAAAGGCACTGGAACTGACAAATGAGAATAAATATGATTTGATTCTCATGGACCATATGATGCCCGAAATGGATGGCGTGGAGACGCTGAAAGCCATAAGAGAAAACAATAAAGGACTTAATGTCGACACCCCTGTTATTGTCCAGACAGCTAACGCCATGCGCGGTGCCAGTGATGAATATCTGGCCTGCGGCTTTAACGACTACATCTCAAAGCCTATTATGCCTTCAATCCTCATCGAAAAAATCAAAAAATGGTGTGCCGGAGAGTAGTCGCTTTAAGCACACCTGACTAGCATAAAATGCTGATAAATACAGTATTATATTATGTTTTCGGTGTTCACCGTGTCAAATGATTATATTGTGTTGACATTTCTTACCCGTTGTGCTATATTTCAACTTAATTTAATAGAAAAGGCTGTGACGGAGACGGTATTCCGGGAAGTTTTCAGAGAGCCTGCGGTCGGTGCGAGCAGGTAACGGAACAGAAATACACATCACTCCTGAGCCGGAAGCCCGAAAACATTAGTGAGTAGACGTTTCCCGTATATGTTGCGTTAAGACATAGAGCTTGTTTGAGCTTACTGAGTGTCGCGAAAGCGAAAATTGAGTGGTACCGCGGATTACATCCGTCTCAATGGTTTTCATTGGGACGGATTTTTTATTGCAGCCGGGTCTGTTTAAGGATTCCCAAAACAGAAACCTCTGCTTTACAAACCAAAATAACAAGGAATAGGAGCAATATCATGGAACAAAAACCGGTTCTTGACAGCAGAATCAAAGAAATTTCAGAACGTATCCGTTCCCTTCGTGAAATGATGGGTTTTTCAGAAGAGGAAATGTCAGTTACAACGGGTGTTTCGCTTGAGGATTACAAACAGCTTGAGTCCGGCGAAAAGGATTTCAGTTTTACCTTCATTTACAAGTGCGCACAGTGCTTTGGAGTTGATATTGCCGATATCTTAAAGGGTACAAGCCCCACGCTGACTTCGTATTCCGTTGTCCGAAAGGGTGAAGGCCTTCCGATTGCGCGCCGCCAGGGCTTTGTTTATCACAACCTTGCTCCCATGTTCAAAAACAAGATGGGTGAGCCCTTCTGGGTACGTATTCCGTATTCAAAGGAGGACGATGAAAAGGACATCAAGGTCAATTTCCATGAGGGCCATGAGGTCAGCTATGTGCTTAAAGGCAGTGTAAAGTGCAAGCTTGGTAACAACATAGTTATCCTTAATGAGGGTGATACAATCTACTACGATTCCGCAATGCCGCACGGTATGGTTGCAACAGGCGGAGAGGACTGTGAATTCTTCACCGTCATCATTGACCCTGAGGGCGATGCCTACATGTACACAGAGCCCGAGGAAAGCTTTGAACAGACGGAAAAGGTTCAGAAAATCCGCAAGAAAACAAACGGTGTTGCCGACGAGTTCATTAACACAACCGTTGATGAAAACGGCATCCTGAACGGAATTGAGTTTAAGAATACGGAAAAGTTCAATTTTGCATTTGATGTTGTTGACAGAATTGCACAGAAAAAGCCTTCAAAGCTTGCAATGATGTATGTTTCCAGGGAACATGAGGAGCGCCGTTTTACCTTCCGTGAGATGAGCGAGTACTCAAACCAGGTTGCAAACTATTTCCTGAGCCTCGGAATTGAGCGCGGAGACAGGGTTATGCTTGTTCTGAAGCGCCATTACCAGTTCTGGCTTTCGATTCTTGCTCTTCACAAAATCGGTGCAATTGCCGTTCCTGCCACAAACCAGCTTGTAAAGAAGGATTTTGAATACCGCTTTAATGC
>JAZQNE010000084.1:0-3636 GCA_045627185.1 Lachnospiraceae bacterium | reverse complement strand
TCTGCAAAATATATTCACGATTTATATGCTTAAGATGCGGTGCGAATATAATCGCCAAAGTAATTGCAGCAACCGTAAAACGTATAGCTAAAAGCCATGCCGCAGGTATTTCACTTACGGCATTTTTCATTATAAAAAATGAACTGCCCCAGATAAGTGTCGCTGCAATAATCGCAAGTTTAGCAAATCTTTTCATAATTGCCCGTAATTATTTAAGAATTTCGATTCCGCCAACAAAAGGAAGCTCTTTTGCTTTGCCGTTAACAACATTAATAATGGCAAGAAGCCAAACGATGAAAAGAGCAATTCCGCCGACTGCCCATACAATATAACCGATAATTCTGATAAGAGGAATAGCGCAAAGAATCTTACAAATCACATTGAAAACAATACCAATGATACAAAGAATTATTCCCTGGTTAGAGTGGAACTTTGCATATTTGGATTCTTTTGCAGCAAAAATCGGAACAAGAACAAGAATTGCGAGGTAAGCAAGAATTGCCATACCCTTGTTAGCATCAATATCAGCCTGATCAAATTCAGCTGTATGATCCTTTGTGTTTGTTAACTTATCTTTTACTGTGTCAACTGCAGCGTTAACCTTTTCGGAAGCGTTGCCTGTTGAATTATTATTTGCACGTGTTGTATTGTTGTCTGCTGCGCCTACCTGTGTTCCGCACTGAGGGCAGAATGTAGCATTGTCATCAATCTGTGCACCACATTTTGAACAAATAGCCATTTTTATTTCCTCCAAATAAATAAATCAGCCCATAGCTGTATTTATATTTTACTTGATTTTATCGCAAAATACAATAGTTTTTTTACAAAACAAAAGCTTGCATTTTAATGAACTCACCGGCAATTAAATTCCCGGAATTTCCGGTTTGCTCTGCCAAATAAAAAAACTGCCCTGCTTTCCGGATTATTCCCGAAAAGTAAGGCAGTCATACTTTTAATTATTTATCATTATCAATAACAGCTGCATCAGCAACAAACTTTGTAACAAGGGTAACAAGGTGCTGCTGCATGAAATAAGGACGACCGTACTGAACTATATTCTGCTCAATTGTTGTAGCATCTCCACCCTGAGCAACAAGGTATTCCTTGTATGCATCAGCATTTGCGGAAAGGCCTTCTTTTTCAGCGATAGCCTGAATGGTAAGTAACTGGTCAGCCTGTTTCTGAGCTGTTTCTACAATTGCAACATCATACTGAGCTTCTGTCTGGTTATAAGCAGATTTAAGATAGCTGTTAAAATCAGTAAATGGAGGATTCATGTTGTAGCTTGCATAAAGGTCTATATACTGTGCATAAGTGCAATAATCAGCATATTTTGTCTGAGACTTAAGAACTTTGATAAGCCGTTTGGGGTAAGAAGTTGCTTTTGAGTTCTTAAGAACTTCATCCATAACATATGTTTCAAGGCTCTGACGCTCTGCTTCCTTACGGAGTACTTCTTTATATGCTTCTGCGGTTTCTGCTTTATCCTTATAATATTCAGCAACAAAAGCATCTGTAAGTTCTGCTTTTACAAGTTCTCCACCAATCTTAACAAGCTTAACGCTGTTAATCTTAATCTTGAACTGAGCAGGCTTGCCGGCAAGCTTTTTCATATCCTCATTTGTTGAGTCTTTACCGTAGTCCTCAGGGAAAGTAACATCAATGGTAAATTCTTCACCGATTTTATGTCCAACAATCTGGCTTTCGAAACCGTCAATCATTGACTTGCTGCCAAGTTTAAGATCCTGATTCGTTGCTGTGCCGCCGGTAAATGCAACACCGTCCATGGTGCCGGTATAATCAATAACAACAATATCACCGTCTTCAACAGCTCTTTCAAGTGTAGTACTTGCTTCTGACTTTCCTTTAACAAGTGAATCAATCTGAGCCTGAAGATCTTCATCAGCGTACTTAATTTTTGAATAAGGAACTGAAATGCCCTTATAATTTCCAAGAGAAACAATATCAGCTGCCTTTACATTATCAATAAGACCCTGATCATTAAGTCCGGCACTAATATTGCTTTCCATTTTAACACCGGTAATCTTACGGTAAACAAAATAAGCTGCTCCGCCTAAAACAACTACTGCAAGAATGCCGATAAATAAATACCAGCAAATATTTGCTACGATTTTATTTTTTTTAGCACTTGCGATTTCTTTCTTTTTTTCAAGTCTTTTCTGCTGACCGGCAGTTAACTGTGTCATATCAGCTTCTTTTTTTTCACTCATATCTGTACCCCTCTTTTATTACAGAAAAAATATAGGGCCCGGAAAAAAGCCCGATGGTTATAATACTATATTTTTCCGATTTGGTCAAGTCACAACTGTGAATAATTGATGAAATAATCCTACAAAATAGATAATAATCATTTGCTCATATTTCACGCTTTAGCGCCTCTTCCTATTGACATAACGCAAGGCGTTAAGTATATTCTTTATATGTGAATTCTCTGATTCGGTTCACAAAATGAATAATAAAAATAAATATCTGCAAGGAGACAGCCATGGCAAAATTAAGTATTAATCCGACCAAAAAAATCGGACATCTTAATCCTGAAATTCAGGGTCATTTTTCAGAGCATCTCGGACGATGCATTTATGAAGGTATTTTCGTTGGCGAAAATTCCGACATTCCAAACACTAACGGTATGCGAACCGATGTAGTTGAAGCCCTTAAGGAACTTCAGGTTCCCGTTCTCCGCTGGCCGGGTGGCTGCTTTGCTGATGAATATCACTGGATGGACGGCATTGGGCCCAAGGAAAACCGTAAAAAGATGATCAACACTCACTGGGGCGGCGTTCTTGAAGACAACAGCTTCGGCACACATGAGTTTATGGAGCTTTGCCGCCAGCTGGGCTGCAAGCCTTATATCAACGGAAACGTAGGAAGCGGCACAGTCCGCGAAATGTCCGAATGGGTTGAATACCTTACCTTTGACGGTGTTTCACCCATGGCAGACCTTCGAAAAGAGAACGGCCATGATGAACCCTGGACAGTAGATTATTTCGGTGTAGGCAACGAAAACTGGGGCTGCGGCGGCAACATGACTCCCGAGCATTACGCTAACGAATATCGCCGTTACCAGACCTATGTCAGAAATTATAATGGCACAAAACCCATCTTCAAAATTGCCTGCGGTCCAAACTCAAGCGATTACAACTGGATGGAAACCTTCATGAAAATGAACCACAATGTTAACCTTGTTCAGGGTGTTTCCATGCATCACTATACCGTACCCGGCAGCTGGGAGCACAAAAATCCCGCAACCGGCTTCACCCGTGAAGACTGGTATGAAACACTGACCTACGCAAATTCCATCGATGAAATCATTACAAAGCATTCTGCAATCATGGATAAATACGATCCCGAAAAGAAGATCGCGCTCATCGTTGACGAATGGGGCGACTGGTTTGAAGTTGAGCCCGGCACAAATCCCGGTTTCCTGTACCAGCAGAACACCATGCGTGATGCCATCGTAGCCGGACTTAACCTTGACATTTTCAACAAACACTGCGACCGTGTAAAGATGGCAAACATCGCTCAGATGGTTAACGTTCGTCAGTCAGTAATCCTTACCGAAGGCCCGAAGATGGTTAAGACACCTACCTACCACGTCTTCAACATGTACAAGTG
>JAZQNE010000083.1:0-26140 GCA_045627185.1 Lachnospiraceae bacterium | reverse complement strand
GTCCGAAATGTACACCTGCTTCGAGCAATTGCTTCATTGAAATAACGCTCATTTTTGTTTCCTCCGTTTATTAGGTTTTTTTCTTCCGTCACTGTGAACCGGGCAGACGGCAAAGCCGCACCATGCCTTCAAAAGACAATAACGTGAATGATTTATGGTTTGCTTATGCATAACCTTGTGTATATTAACATAAAAAACCGTAACATGCAAGAAAAATTTACATGTTACGGCACTTTTTTTATAAATATATTATCTGCAAATAGTTCTGCAAATTTCGTCAAAAGTCATACCTTTACGAAGTGTATATGTTCCAACCATGATCTTCCAGTCATATTTATTGGCAATCATAAAACGGTTAAAAGCATTCGAATCATCAATCAAACCTGCATTTTTTAATGCAAGTGCTGTTTTTTCCGATGTCATTCCGTTAGTAACCCTGAACTGAACAATTGTACCGTCCGCAAGAGGCGTTGAAGTAGGTGAAGGAGTTGCTGTTGCCGGAACTGCTGTAGGTACGGGAGTTGCGGTTGCCGGAGCTGTTGTAGGTACGGGAGTTTCGGTTACAGGTGTCACAGAAGGTGTTACCGGTACGTCTGTAGGCGAAGGAGCCGGTGTGTCTGAAACTTTCGGAACGGGAGTTGCCGTGTTTTTGGGAATCGGAGTCACACTGGCGGAAGGAGTAAGGTCAGCTGTTTTATTTCCTGAATTCCAGTCTTTTTTCATTTCAGGTATTACAATAAATGAGAAAATCAAAGCGGTAAATATAATACCTACTCCAAGTCCTCTCAGATAATATTTAAGTTTCATACGTTCCCCCAATTACTGTCTTCCATAAAGATCTATAACAAGTTTAACTTCACCCTGCCCAAGCCCCAACTGCTTGGAAATTTCAAGAACTGATTTTTTCTGACGGTAAAGTTCAAGTATTTTTTTGTTTTTATTTGCTTCATCCGAATCATCAAACTCAGAATCATTAATAGGCGGAAGCTCAACACTGACAGGTGCTTCCTTAACAACAGGTTTTGCAGCCTTCTTCTGAGCAGCAGCTGTTTTCTCACCGGCTGTTTTTTTACGGGCCATCTCAATTCCCGATTCTTCGGGAAGTTTTGGCGTCATCATATTTTCAAGTTCAGTTTTCTGCTTCTCAAGATTGGATTTTTCTTTATCAATATCGCCAAGGGTTTTCTTAAGTTCTTCTTCCTTGTTCTGAAGCATATTATACATAAAGACAACCTCTTCATGATTATGCTGAATACGCTCAAGAGTCTGCTTTGAGAAGTCATCAACAAACATAATTGTCTCATTGGAAATAGCACTAAGCTTGTTTTCCGTATCGATAATTACGTTATCAGAAGTGGTTGTAATTGTATCGCTTATTTTCTTTTCCGCTTTCTGAAGTTCTTCTTCAGGAAAAACATATTCTCTGCCTTCAGTTTCTTCTTCTTTTGTTTCATTGCCGACAAAGAAACTGATAATCATAAAAGCAACCCCAAGAACAAATAACAAAATCTCAATAATCATGATTTTCCCCAATCAAACACGAATATCAATTCCACGCCCGTATTTCTTTTCCTGTTCGGTTTCTGCAGGAGTTTTTTTCGTGTTTTTCTTTTTCTTAATCCCCTTTGGCTGGTTTTCACCGCCTGTCATACCACTGTTACCGCCGCTTGTCGTATCATAACGAAATTCGGGCGTATCACTCTGCTTAGGCCGAATTGTTGTATCGGAACTGTCCTGAACATTCTTTTCGACCTGAGCATAAGCATTAATATTGTCATTCAGTGGTTTTTGAGTTTCCGCTGTTTTAAGCGGAAGTGTTTCCTGAGTTTTTGGTGCCAGAGTTACAAGATCAATCTGCGTTACCGGCATAAATCCACCCCCGCCCTGTTAAAGGGCTACAACTCTTATATCCGCACCGTCTCTTACAAGTCGGCCATGCTGTGTAGGTGTTTTGATATAAGTAGACACATTGGAAATAATAACTCTGCAACCCGGAAAAATGGTATCGGAAATACGAATGCAACCATTCGCCCTGCCTTCCATTTCTTCGGTCATGGCCATATATTTTTCTCTTCCTTCTTCAATTTGTTTCTGAAGTTCCTGCTGATGTACCATAGACTGCTTAACACTCTGAATCACTTTGGGATCAAGCTTCTCACCGGCTTTAATCTTCTTTGCAAATACTGCAAGAATGGTAGTGATTTTCTTAACTTCTTCTTCCCATGCAGGAATGTTCTGCTCAAGTGCTCTGTATTCAGCCATCATTTCAGGATCGGAACCCACTTCAAGCAAAGTACGGGTTTCCATATCGTTACCGGCAAGTTTTGCGGTAATGGAACCACCCGCATGCACTTCGCCACCTGTTATGAAACCTTTCTTGCCGCCAACGGTAATTTCACCGCGTGCAAAAACCTTGCTATGCATAATAGCCTCTGTCTGAACATATCCGCCACTGTGTACTTCGGCATTTTCAATAAATTTAGCAACAACATTGCTACCGGCCTGCAGAATACCTTTTCCGCCGCCCTGAATGCCTCTTTTAAGGATTATCTGACCGTCGGCAATGATATTTGCGCCTTCAACAACGCCGTCAACAACAACATCGCCATGAGCCTTAACGGTAAAACCTGTAACAACATTACCTTTAACGGTAACACTTCCGTCATATTCAACATCACCGGTTGAAGGTCCTACATCCGCGGGTACTTCATAATTATCAGATACGAATACACGGCCGTCAACAAGCATAACATGACCGTCAACTTCAGAATAAATCTCGGTACTGTCATTGTTAGCCTGAATTTTATTACCAAACTTTAATACTTTATGAATAACCTTCTGCGGTTTGATAATTCCGCCGCAGACATCGGTTCCGTTTTCACCGTCATCGGCAGGAATAAGAGTTGCAAGCTTATCACCTTTATGAATATGACTGATATTGTCGAGGTTATGGAAATCTACAGAGCCATCTTCATTGGTACGGGGCTTGCGGTTAATATCTGTATTGAAATTATATATTATTTCTGCGTGTTTTCCTTCGCGAGGCATTTTCGCTTTAGCAAGTACAAGCGGAATACAGTAATCTTTTTCAGCAATATGGCGGGAAATTTCAGGCATATCATACCCAAATCGTACACTGTACTGCTGGAGTTTCTGTACAATATCCTCTGAAGTAAGATAATTTCCGCCATCTGCGGGCGGGAAAAACTTCGCACTTACAGAAAGCTTGTCAGGGGCAAGCTTAACTGTCATATATTCATCTTCCGGATATTTCAACGGTTCGGGGGCGACTCTGTATTCAACCCTCTCTTTAAGTTCATTGATAAGCTTGTTAACTTCAACCTTATCATAATTGACCTTCATATGATTAAGGTATTCGTCAACATCTTCAAACTTTAAGACTTTTCCACCTTCAGTCTCGGGAACAAGATAAAGATATGTTCCGTCAGGCTTGCTGAAAAGCCCACAATACGCACTTTTTACTGCCATAAAACCCTCTTAATTATACAGACATGAAAACATCAATATTGCCACCCAGTTTTGTTCTTAATTTCTGTAAAGCTTTTGTGTGTAACTGTGAAACACGTGATTCAGTAACTTCAAGTACTGAACTGATTTCTTTTAATGTAAGTTCTTCGTAGTAATAAAGAACAATTACTTTTTTCTCTTTTTCGGTCAGAAGTTCAAGAGCATTAACAAGAATTTCTTTGAGAGCCTGCTGCTCAACAATTTTATCGGGCTGTGAAAATTCCTCACTGTTTGGAATATCAACTTTTGTTTCGCCCTGATCCATATATTCATCAAGGGAAATCAGATTTGATGATTTAGCCTGGCTCTGCCAGTCGTCAAGTTCATCAACGGAAATCTCAAGCTCTTTGGCAATTTCTTCATCTGTTGCCGGACGACCGGTTTCAAGTTCAATTTTCTTATATGCAGAATCAATCTTTTTCTGTTTCTGACGAAGTGTACGCGGAATCCAGTCCATTTTACGGATCTGGTCAAGAATTGCTCCACGGATACGTACAGAAGCATATGTCTCGAATTTTACGCCCTTATCGAAATCGAACTTGTCAATTGCATCAATGAGGCCAAATGTTCCATAACTGACAAGATCTTCGTATTCGACATTGTATCCAAGATAAATACTCAGTCTTCCTGCTACGATCTTAACAAGTCCGGCGTATTCAAGAATAATTTTTTCTCTAAGCTCGGGAGTTCTGTTTTTTGAATAATCTTCCCAAAGCTTTTGCCTGTCAACTACAGCCATTTAAGTTCCCTCTTCAAGGCACAATGCCTTATTCTTTCTCGGTATTTGTTGATACGTCATGTGCTGCACTTATCCCCGCAGCAATAACGCTGTTTTTAATATCATTTTCCTGAGCTTCCAAAGCTTTCTGATTTGCTTCGTCTTCTTCAGCCTGAAGGCGTTCTTTTTCAAGACGTTCTTCTTCTTCTTTTGCGGCCTTCAATAAAGCCTCTTCCTGCCTCTTGATTTCTGCTTCTTCTTTAAGTCTGAGATCAGCAGCTTCATTCATTTTGTTTATGATATTCTGGGCAATAAACCCGATTATCATAAAAACAAACATGGAAATAAAAGTCCATAGAAGCATTGTTTCCAAAGAAGCATTTTTAATCAGGCAAATAATAACACATACAGAACCGGCAGATAACATAACGCCGGCTGCTATTTTATTTTTCAAAATCCGCCTCCGTAAGCAAGCCTGCTTAAATAAATTTTACATCCTTACCAACGGCAGAAATCTTTAATTTGCCGTCTTCAGGGAAAAATACAATCGTGCGACCATAGGAATTGCCTGTATCTTCAGCAATAATCGGAATGTTGAGTTTTGCAAGCATAGCTTTCGATGCAGCAACATTTCTTTCGCCTACTTTTAGCATATCATTATTTGTTCCAAATGCAAACATCTGCGCACCACCTGCTATTTTAGCGGTCAGGCGTGCTTTATTGCAACCCATGGCAAGCATTCTGTTCAGCAGTTCCTGAATTCCGGTATCAGCGAACTTTGCAATATTCTCATTATTTTTTATCTGTGTACTGTCCGGAAGCATTACGTGAACCATACCGGCAATCTTGAGAGGTGCATCATAAATACATACGCCAACACAAGATCCAAGCCCCAATGTTGTAATTGAATCCGGAGCCTTGCAGACATTCAAATCGGCCATTCCGACTTTAACAACCTGTCCCATGCATCAAGCCCCTGTTTATATTTTAATTAAAATGAGATTTTATGCAATCCCTAAAGCAGAGAAAATTGTCTGAAATGCTTCAAGTGTAGGGATAAGAATAAAATATCCGTTAATCAGAGTATCAATATCACCAAATTGTGACTCTATCAAAAGAGCTTTATCGCTCATCTTTCCAAACTCAATTGCCGGAACGCTTAAAATAGCACCGGCCATATCTATTGAAAGATAAGGAATACTTGATGTTATTGTCATATTTGTGAAGGTTGAAATTGCGGAAAGGTAGGAACCGGCAATAATATTTCCTATTTCCTGCAAAGCGGAAAGGTCCATTTCACTGAATTCCTGAAGCTTTGCATCGGTATTTCCAACAAGAGAATGGACGATTTTTTCAGCAGAATCACTTTCCAGAAGGAACATCATCATACCGTCTATTCCCGATTCGAAGGTGAACAAAATACCGACAATCAGGTTTTCAGCGCCGCCGATTGCTTCCGCAAGCTCGGAAAAGGGCATAAACTGTATGTTCGGGACCTTCATGTCAACTTTTGCATCAAGCATTTTCGATAAAGATGTTGTTGCATTTCCGGCACCGATATTTGCAATTTCCTTGAGCACATCAAAGTGCATGGAGTTCATATCATCAAGTCTTAAGTCAGACATAAAGACCTCCAAAAACATGTTTTTTAACGCAACAAGACTCCCCTTCGCCTTTTTGGCGAAGGAGAATCCTGAAATTGATATTACTTGTCCTGTTGATCCTTCTCAACAATTACATTCTGGAGATTAAGAATTGTTACAAGGCCCTCCTCATGTTTACCAACACCGCTGATGTAGATGGCTTTTTCATCGTCGGTATTTGTTACATGGTCAATATCCGCATCGGAAAGTGTGATAACGTTTTTAACTTCATCAACGATGATTCCGACTGCAGCCTGCGGCTCAATCTTAATGATGAGAATACGGGTTGAATTCGTATATTCATCGGGAGAAAGACCAAATCTGACTCTCAGACTCATTACGGGAATGATTTCACCACGGATGTTAATTACACCGGGGAAGTAATCCTGAGCCTTGGGAACCCTTGTAATTCTCTGTTTTCTAACAATATTGTCAACGTACTGGATATCAATTCCGTAACGTTCGCTACCAAGATTTACAACAATGTACTGTTTTGTATCAGCGGTATTAACAACAGTTTCACTCATATTTATTTACCATCCTTTTCGAATAATTTGTGTGGCTTTACAGAAGTGCATTAACATCAAGAATCAGAGCGATTTCGCCATCGCCAAGGATTGTGGCGCCGCTGATCATCTTACTGTTGTTAATATATTTACCGATAGACTTAATTACGATTTCAAGCTGTCCGATAAGTGCGTCAACAACAAGACCGGCCTGTTTGTCACCCTTACGAACAATAACAACTGTTACGCTGTCTTCCTGCTCATCATTTGTAGGAACATCAAGCAGATTATCAAGGTCAATAAGCGGAATTACCATACCGCGAAGGTTGATAACTTCTTTCTGCTGAACAAACATGATATCCTTTCTGGGGATATCTTCGATTGTTTCGATGCTGCCAAGCGGAATAGCATATTTTTCATCACCAAGCTCAACCATAAGGGCCTGGATAATAGCAAGTGTAAGAGGCAGACGGATAAAGAAGGATGAGCCTTCACCTCTCTTTGAATGTGCCTCAATGTCACCGCCGAGTGCTTCAATCTTTGTCTTAACTACATCAAGACCAACGCCTCGACCGGAAACATCCGTAATCTGATCTGCTGTTGAGAAACCGGGCTTAAACAGAAGGTCAATGATTTCCTTCTCTGAAAGTGTTTCTGCCTGTTCTTCGGTAACAAGGCCTTTCTCAATAGCTTTATTCTTAACCTTTTCGGTATTGATTCCGTTACCGTCATCAGCAACTTCGATAACAACGTTGTTACCTTCCTGATATGCGTTAAGGAAAATAGAACCGATTTCAGGTTTGCCGGCTGCAATACGGTCTTCATTTTTCTCAAGGCCATGGTCTGCTGAGTTACGAAGCAGATGCTGCAGAGGATCACCGATTTCATCAACAACTGTTCTGTCGAGCTCGGTATCTTCACCTGTCATGTACAATTCCATCTTCTTATCGAGCTTCTTGCTGAGGTCGCGAATCATACGAGGGAATTTGTTAACAACACTCTCAATAGGAACCATTCGAACTTTCATAACTGACTGATGAAGCTCGGTAGTGATTCTCTCAAGGTATTCAATCTGCTGGTTGAAGCCCTGCTGATTTGAAAGATTGGTCTCATTTGCGCTGATAGCGGTAAGACCGTTCTTTGCAATAATAAGCTCGCTTACGGAGTTCATGAGGTTATCAAGTTTTTCGATATCAACACGAACCGAACGGTTAACAACAGGCTTGCTTGCAGTAGCAGGTTTGTTTGCTGCCTGTGTGGGCTGCTGAGGCTTGGGAGCTTCCTGTGCAGCAGCTGCGGGAGTTTCTTCCTTCTTCTCTTCTACAGGAGTTTCTTCACCTTCTGCTTCGGAAGAAGCAAGTTTCTCAAGTTTACCTATATCAACACTTTCAATCTCGGAAACATTAAGGATAGCAGCCTTAATTTTCTCTATATCTTCGTTTGTAACGATGCAGATTGAAAATTCAAAATCAAATTTATCATCTTCAATATCCTGAGCATCAGGGAATGACTTGATTACATCGCCAAGAGGCTCAAGACCTTTGAATACAAGGAATGCACGAGCGGCTTTAAGTACACAGCTTTCAGCGATATGAACTGTTGCTCCGTATACGCTCTTACCAAGTTCAACTGCTTTCTCAACGGCTTTCTTTTCATGATCTGCAAACTTGAGCTGGTTATAAGAAAAGCCTTCTGTTGTATCGTCAGCCTTTTTCTCTTCTGCGGCTTCTGCAGCAGCTGCTGCTTTCTTGCCACCTTTCTTCTTTTCGGGCTTGGCTTCCTCTGCTGCGCTTGTCTCTGCGGGAGCGGCAGGTGCTGCAGGAGCTGCGGAAGCAGGTGCCGAACCGTCAATGAAAGCGGTAAGCATATTGGGAAGTTCCTCATTAAGAGGCTGGCCCTCATCAGAAGTATTGATGATGTTATCAAGGAAATTCTGCAGTTCATCAAGTCCCTGGAAAAGGACATCGATCATGTCTGCATTTACCTTAACTTTTCCGTTTCTGATTTCGGAAAATACGTTTTCCATTTCATGAGTAAGGTGCTGCATGCGCTTGAAGCCCATGGTACCTGCCATTCCCTTAAGGGAGTGAGCTGCACGGAAAATCTCATTGATGGTATCACTGTTTTCAGGTTCTTTTTCCAGAATAAGAATCTGCTCATTCATACTCTGAAGGTGTTCTTTTGTTTCCTCGATAAAGATCTCAAGATATTGGCTGACGTCCATAATTAGTGTACCCCCACTATTTTAGTAATGGAATCCGCTACCCGGTCAAGTGGAACGACCTCATCACAAAGGCCTACATCCGCAATTGCTTTGGGCATGCCGTACACTGTGCAGGTTTCTTCTGTCTGAGATATAACGTAAATGTTCTTGGTGTTGTTAAGCTGATTGATTCCGAGTGTTCCGTCAGCGCCCATTCCCGTAAGAACCACGCAGCAGATTTCATCGAAATCGAGCTTAAGAAGCGACTCATACATTATATCCGCGCAAGGCTTCAAGCCGTTTCTTGCTTCTTCAACTTTTTCCGAAATGCAGTAGCCTGTGCCGGCCTTTTCAATTCGGAGCTGTTGTCCGCCTTTCGCTATATAGACATTTCCCTTATTAAGAATCATCCCGTCTTTTGCTTCGTAAACGTTCAACCGGCTTAAATCATTAAGTCTTTGTGCAAGTGAAGCGGTAAAACTTTCCGGCATATGCTGAACAATTACAACCGGAGCATTTAAGTTGGCGGGAAGATAAGGGATAACCTGCTGCAGCGCCTTCGGTCCGCCTGTGGAACTGGCAATCGCAACAAGCTTCTTCGATCTGGCATCCTTCGGAATATGTGGCTTCCTAACCGCTCTGCCGCCCTTTATCGACATGGCATTGCCGATTATGTTGCCAATCTGTTCTTCTTTCTGAGCAGGTTTGGAAGGTGTATTGTCCTTTGGCTGTTCATCTTCGAACTTGGAAGGATCAACCTGACATGCTGCGGAAAGAGTATTCAGTATTTTCTTCTTGAAGGAATCGCCCTTGGCTTCAATGAAGCTGTCAGGCTTGGTAACAAAATCGAAAGCTCCCAGTTCAAGGCATTTGATTGTTTCGGCTGCACCTTCTTTAGCAACCGTACTGACAACAATAATCTTGAGTTTAAGCTTTAATTCCTCAACTTTTGCAAGGAATTCAAGGCCGTTCATCTTTGGCATGTTAATGTCAAGAATAATTGCGTCAAAACCTTTTGGATTTGCAATGACTTTGTCCAGACCGTCCAGACCGTCTGTTGCGGTAGCAGCAACAGTAAATCTGGTATCTGATGATATTATATCAGATACCACCCTTCTCATGAGTGCAGAGTCATCAATAATAAGTATTTTTTTCATTTTTTTCCACCCAATTTTGTATTTTTTCCGAATTTTAGGGGATATTTTTCCATAATTCGGTTATTTTATGGTTTTACTTCTTCGTTTTCGATCTTCATCAAAAACATAACGGACAATTGTTTCACGATCTTTTGCATTTATTTTCATAAATTCGATGCGATATTCATAAAGACCTGTCCTGTTTGGTATATCAGAAATAAAAACAACCCTTGCATAAGTTGAAATTTCTTTCAGAATTCCTTCAACAACAATATTAAAACGAATTTCATAGAATTTCTCTTCGGGATGAAGATCCCTGTTATTGAATCTTATACCGCCTCCGCTAATATCCATGGCAGTTGCGGTCTGCCATTCACCGGGGTTTACGGCAGGTTCACCGGCCTCGGGAATACTGTCAATTGTTCTGTAGCGAAGGTCAATCAGGCAGTCAATACGGAAAAACTGACGTCTCTGAAGTTTTTCCATATTTGCAATAAACTTGACAACAGCTATATATAGATGTTCACTCTTGTACCGTTCCTGAACAATTCCTTTGCTTTGATACAAACCGTTTGAACTATAAAAACAGAACCTGTATTTTTCACCGACATCAAGCGGAACAAGGCCTCCATGTTCAATAGGCATGGTAATGGCAATCCGGGAATCATCAAAGATATCAGTAACCGAACTTATATAATATTTTCCTTCATCATTTGCAGCGCCAAAACCAACAGCCTTCCTGACTTCCACTTTGTCGCCCGAATGCAATATTTTCTCAAGCATTGTATCCCACCCGATAAAGAGATTTAATTTTTCTTTTTGTTGTGTTTGGATTTAATAAGGTTCGAGAAAAGCTGAGCCATACCTTTCTTCTCATGAACAACTTCTCCGGGGTCATCGGATAATTTTTCGGAAAGGGACGAAATAGCCTTGGCAGCGCCGGAGCTCTGGTAAAGAACCGTGACAGGCTTCTGCTGGATAACTGCTTTCGAAACATTCAGATCCTGAGGTACGGCACCAAGATATTCAATCGGAATGTTAAGGAATTTCTCCGATACGATGGCAAGCTTGTCATATAACTCAAGGCCTTCCGAATCTCTTGTTGTCCTGTTAGCAATCATTTTGATTTTTGTATTCTTTGCAGAGAAATCCGATTTTCTGTTAAGTGTCTTCAGCAAAGCATATGCATCGGTAATCGATGTGGGCTCCGGTGTGACAACAAGAAGAACCTCAGAACTTGCTGCAACAAATTCCATTACAGAATCAGCAATTCCGGCACCTGTATCAATAATAATGATATCAGCGATTTTATCGAGCTGGAAAAGCTTCTGGGTAAGGTAAATAATCTGCTCTCGCGAAAGCATTGTCAGTTCCTGAATGCCTGAACCGCCTGAGATAAATCCGATGCCCTCCGGTCCCTCGGTAATAATATCTTCAAGGTTCTTACCACGGAACATAAGGTCTGCAAGGTTATACTGAGGCCTGATTCCAAGCATGATCTCAATATTCGCAAGACCAAAATCGGCATCAAATACAATAACCTTTTTTCCCATACGGCTGAACTGAATTGCAAGGTTAACAGAAAGGCTGGATTTACCTACACCACCCTTTCCGCTTGTAACCGTAATAACACGGGCCACTTTACGCGGAGCGCTCTTCTGCTGGACTAATTGTCTTAATTTATCTGCCTGATCCATCAGTCACTGCCTCCTAAAAGTTGTTTTGCAATAGCCTGGGCGTCGGTTTCGTTAATATCGTCCGGAACATTCTGACCAAAGGTCGAATAGGACAAAGCTGCACCCGTTGCCATGCGTATATTAAGGATATTTCCGATAGAACCCGTTTCATCAAGCTTTGTGAAAATAAGACGGTAATCGGAAATTTCCGAATAAGCATCAGTAATCTTAATTAAATCACGGTATTTTGTAGTAACGCTTAAAACAAGATAAATTTCACGTTCTTCTTCAGGAATGGAATTAATAAGACGTTCAATATCATCACGCTGCTCACGGTTACGATGTGAACGGCCTGCCGTATCAACAAGAACAACATCATAATCCTGGAAAGCATCACGTGCTTCAAGCATTTCTTTCGTCTCATAAATAACCTTAAGCGGAATATCAAGGATATTCGCATAGGTTCTGAGCTGTTCAACAGCAGCAATACGGTATGTATCCGATGTCACAAGAGCACATTTGAGCTTTCTGTCAACAGTAAGATTTGAAGCAATCTTGGCGATTGTTGTTGTTTTGCCAACGCCGGTCGGTCCGATGAAGAAAATGAATTTTGTGGCACCGGGCTGAATTTCAAGCCCGCGTGCGGGACCAAGCTTAAGAATAATTTTCTGATAAACAGCTGCAAGGATTGCACTGATGGGAGAATCCTTCTTAAGAGTCTGTTCAATTTCGGAAATAATCTGATTTGCAAATTTCTCATCAACTTCATTGTCAACAAGCTGATTATAAATCAGTTTAAGACATTCAAAGTTTTTATCATCGGAAAGAGTTTCCTTATCAGAATTTGGTTTTTCCGAAACATTGGTTTCCAGCTGGCGCTTTTCCATCATACTTTCAAGATTTTCAAGACGTGCCTTAAGCTGGTTTGTTTCTTCATTTTTCTCAGGCTTTTTAACAACAGGTTCATCCGGAATAATATCAGTGAAAACCGGTGCGGGTCTGCGCTCCTCATGGCGGGTAATTACGGGTGAATCATCAACGGCAGCGGTAACTTCCACGGACGCTTTCCGAAACAGCCTGTAAATGCCCTTGGGAGACTTGGTGCGGATATTCATAACGATAGCATCCTTGCCAAGCTCATCTTTAGCGAGCATAATCGCTTCTTTTTCTGTTGGTGCACTGAATTTTTTAATTAGCATATGTCACCATCCCAACCGACTGAAGTTCAACATCAGATTCGATTTCATTATATGAAATAACAATAAGTTCTTTGAAATAATCGCTCGTAAGCCGTTTGAAATACATTCTGACAATAGGCGATGTAACGATTATCGGGCTTGCACCGACAGCCTCCAATTTGGCGGTTTCAGCCTTTATAGAATTCATAATCATCTGGCTCTTTTCGGGTTCCAGAGTTATGTAAGCACCCTGCTCCGTCTGTTTAACGGAAGCCATCAGATCCTGTTCTACCTTCGGGTCAAGGGTAAGAACACTGGTCATTTCAGTCTTGCTGAAATATTTATTTGTTATTGCACGCTTCTGACTCTGACGGGCATATTCGGTAAGAACATCCGTGTCATGAGTTGTGGAAGCATAATCTGCAAGAGTTTCAAAAATTGTAGTAAGGTCGCGGATAGAAATGCCTTCGCGAAGCAGGTTCTGAAGTACTTTCTGAATCTCACCTACGTTAAGAAGCTTGGGAACAAGTTCACTGATAAGAGTCGAGTTGTTCTCCTGAATATTATTGATAAGGTTCTGAACATCCTGACGGGTAAGAAGCTCATCAAGATGTGTTCTGATAACTTCGGTAAGATGTGTTGCGATAATCGAAGGCGGGTCAACAACGGTATAACCGTAAGACTCTGCACGTTCACGCTGGCTTTCCGTAATCCAGATTGCAGGCAGGTGATACGTGGGCTCTTCAGTGGGAATACCGGTGATTTCTTCCTCAACATAACCGGGATTCATGGCCATATAGTGGTCAAAAAGAATTTCACCGGTGCTTACGGGAACATCCTTGATTTTAATCAAGTACTGGTTCGGGTTAAGCTGGATATTATCTCTCAGACGAATGGTAGGAACAACACAGCCGTATTCAAGTGCTATCTGACGTCTGATAAGAACAACACGGTCAAGCAGGTCACCGCCCTGATTAACATCGGCAAGAGGAATTATACCGTAGCCGAATTCAAGAAGAATCTGGTCAACCTGCAAAAGTGATACAACATTTTCCGGTCTTCTGATTTCCTCCGCCCCCGTTTCTTCGGCCGAAACTTCTTTTTCCACGGTCTTGATATCCGATCTTCTTGAAAGAACAAGACCAAGTGCAAAAAATATAACACCAAACAGACCAAAAACAAGGAAAGGCAAAGGTGTAAGAACACCAAGTATAAACATTGCTCCGCCTGTAAGGTACATTACAATAGGCATGGAGAAAAGCTGCTCCATAAGGATATTTCCGATATCGGCTTCCTTCGAAACCTTTGTAACAAGAATACCTGTTGAAAGTGAAATCATAAGGGAAGGCATCTGGCTTACAAGGCCGTCACCGATTGTCAGAAGTGCGTATTTCTTAAGAGCATCCACTGCTGACAGGTTCATGCGGAGCATACCCATAACAACACCGCCGATGATGTTTATAAGGGTAATCATAATACCTACTGTCGCATCACCTTTAACATACTTCGTAGCACCATCCATGGAACCGAAGAAGGTAGCTTCTTCCTGGATTTTCTCACGTCTCTTCTTGGCTTCTTCATCAGTGATTGCACCGGTGTTCAGGTCAGCATCGATTGCCATCTGTTTACCGGGCATGGCATCAAGGGTGAATCTTGCGGTTACTTCCGATACACGCTCAGTACCTTTGTTGATAACAAGGAACTGAACAAGAACAAGTACGATGAAAATAATACAGCCAACGATAGGGTCATTGCCGCCTACGAATTCACCGAATTTGGTTACAACCTTACCGGGATCACCGGTGGTAAGGATAAGCTTTGTTGAAGAAACATTCAGTGAAATACGGAAAACCGTTGTAAACAGCAACAATGTAGGGAAGGTTGACATGTTCAGAACTTCTTTGGAAAGAACTGAAGTAAACAGGATTATCATGGACAAAGACATGTTTAATCCGAGTAAAATATCAAGGATTGCTGAAGGAATCGGAACAATAAGCGCAATAATAATAGATACGATATAAATTCCGACACCGTAATTGGCAAGCTTTGAGCCCATTGTTCTATTCCCCCTTTCAATTTATTTTAATTAAAACGGATAACCGTATCCCCCAAACGGTCCCATGTGGATCATAAATCATCAGCCTGCTTTAAGCGAATATACGTAAGCAAGAACATCAGCAGCCATCTGGTAAAGTTCGGGCGGTATTTCCTGATCTATTTCGACGTTCATATAGAGCATTCGCGCAAGCGGTTTATTTTCAACGATAGGCACGAAGTTCTCACGTGCCGTTTCCTTAATTTTCTGAGCAAGATAATCAGCACCTTTGGCAAGAAGAACCGGTGCCTGATTGACTTCACGGTCATACTTTATTGCACAGGCAAAATGCGTAGGGTTTGTGATTACAACGTCAGCTTCGGGAATACGCTGCATCATACGGCGTCTGGAAGCTTCTCTCATCTTCTGTTTAATCTGGCCCTTGACCTGCGGATCACCTTCGGTCTGTTTGAATTCTTCTTTGATTTCCTGCTTGGTCATCATCATTTCTTTTTTGAATTTACTCTTCTGGTAAACAAAATCAATAATGCCGAGAACAGCATAAAATCCGCTGATTTTAAGGCCTAGCGATATTACAATGTCTCCAATTTGTGCGACGCCCTGCATAAGGGACATGTCCGTCAGTCTGAAGAGAACCGGATACTGGTCTCTCAGTGTGGTATATGCAATTATGCCTATAAATACTATTTTTAGGATAGCCTTTAACAGTTCAAACAGTTTATCTTTTGAAAAGATTTTCTTAATTCCCGACACAGGATTAAACTTGCTGAGCTTGGGCTGTAAAGGTTTAGTTGTAATTTGCCATTTAACCTGAAATACATTAACTATAAAAGCAACAAGTACGGCAGATACTATATACGGAAGCAGTTCAATCATGATTTCAATAATCGAATCATTGATTACACCTGAAAATATGGCAAGGGATGATTCCTGATTATTTGTAAGATTGCCGATCAGACTTGCGGAATAATTAAAGTTTTCCACAAAACGATTGGCCGTAACTCCTACAAAGATTTTCAGGATTACAAACAAAAGCAAAAGTGAAGCAGCAATTACAAGCTCCTGGCTTTTTGCAACCTGACCTTCTTTTCTTGCATCCTGAAGCTTTTTAACGGTAGGTTCCTCGGTTTTTTCACCGCCGGGACCGTCTGCAGCAAAGAACTGAAGGTTAAGCTTTATTAAGTTTTCACTGTAAAGCCAAAGCTTTCCGTCTGCTGTGTTCAATTCAGCTTCCCCCTAAATATTGAACCGATGTTTCAAGAAGTTCAAACATTTCATCGTAAATGATTCGCGAAACTCCCGGTAAAAGACGAATCATAAAATACAGCGTTATCAGCCCCACACTGACCTTAAGCTGAATACCAACCGCAAACATGTTCATCTGCGGAGCAACCTTGGCAAGTATGCCAAGAATGGTATCAACAATAAGAATTGCTGCATACATTGGCAGGACTATACGGAATGCAAGAATGAAATAATCTGCCATGTAAACCATCATAAGTTCGTATATATTTGCATCAATCTGAATTCCCCCCACAGGAATCAGACTGAAGGACTCAACAAGCGCAGTTACAAGGAAAAAATGAAGGTTTGTAACCATCATAATCAGAACAACGGCGTATGAATAAAATGTACCGGTAATGGTTACTTCGGAGCCGATAACCTGGCTGTATTCGCTAACCATCGAAAAGCCCATATCGATATCAATTCGCTGACCTACAAATGCAAGAATATGCTGTGCAACGTTAGCGAAAAATCCCATAATTGCTCCGCCTATTGCTTCTTTCATCATAAGAATGCCAAATCCGATGACTCCGTTATATTCAAGCGGCGTATACGGAACGGTATTGTTTACAGCGAAAGCAACAAGAATGGCGATGCCGGCTTTTACACGTCTTGGAACATTGTTCGAGTTAAAAAAAGGTGCGACAAATATAAATGTCGAAACACGAACAAGAATTGCAAGAAAGAATTCAATTTGTTCAATGGAAACCGATATCTGCATAATCCTTATCCGTTAATGTACTGTCCAAAATTGTTGGCAATCTGGCTCATGAATTCCGAAATGCTTCTCATTATCCAAAGTCCGAAAATCATTATGGCAATAAAAACGCCAATAAGCTTCGGAACAAAAGTTAATGTCTGCTCCTGTATTGATGTGATTGTCTGAAGAATACTGAGGATTAAACCGATTATCAAAGAAATCAGCAGCATCGGAGCAGCTGTTTTCATAATCAGATAAAGAGTATTTACCAGTATTTCAACTACCTGATTCTCATTCATATTAATCCCCCCAATCTTTTATAATCAATCATTTCAGAGCTATGTAAAAAATGTTTTAACTACTTCCCCGATTATCAGGTTCCATCCGTCTGCCACAATGAACAGCAGAATCTTAAATGGCATGGAAATTGTAGTGGGCGGAAGCATCATCATACCCATTGACATAAGGGTTGATGAAACAACCATATCAATAACCAGGAATGGCAAATATATCAGGAAGCCCATAATAAAGGCTTTTTTCATTTCACTCAGAACAAAGGCCGGAATCAGGGATGTGGTAGGAATATCATCACTTGATTCAACATCTTCTATTCCTGCAAGATCAAGGAACAGTCTGAGTTCTCCGTCACTGTCGCCAATCTGGTCAAGCATAAACTGTCTTACAGGTTTTATACCAAGGTCAAATGCTTCCTGTGCCGTAATTTCATTGGCCGAAAGCGGTTTGACAGCCACATTGTTAACTTCTGTTATGGTAGGTGACATAATAAAGAAAGTCAGAAACAGTGCAAGGCCTATAAGAACCTGGTTGGGAGGCGTTGTCTGAGTACCAAGGGCAGATCTTAAGAAATGGAGAACAATGATGATTCGCGTGAAGGAAGTCATCATTATAAGGATAGAAGGTGCAAGGGAAATAATGGTCAGAACAATAATGATTCTAAGTGTTGTAGACCAGGAATTTTCCGAACCGTCGGAAACAGGGTCAAATTCGAAATGTAAATTACCCAGGGTGCCGCTAACGCCCTGGGAATTGTTTTCATTCGCGGCCAAAGTCGGACCGGGAGTAATATCCTGATCCGTTGCGCGTGCCTTAATCGGAGCATCACAAACAAAGGTTAATACGATTACCAGAATTGCAAAGGGAATAATAACTCCAAACTTTCTTAAACCCCTTTTAAACCCTGTTAACATAATAATATCAACCTTTTGCCTGAATGATAATATTTATTTTTTATAAACTCATTTACTCTGTTTTATTAATTGAATCGGATGATTCTTCAGAAGAAGAATCGGAATCTTTCTTTTTCAGAACACTTGAGAAAACTTCACCAAATGATTTGACAGAACCGGAACCGCTTTTGAAATCCTCAAAGTCTCCTTCCCGGAGTTCGCAAATGGTTTCAATATGGTCCTTTGTGATTCCAAGACAGAAATATTTCACACCTATTTTTGCAATCACAAGGCTCTGATTAGGTGAAAGCTTATGGATATCAATAATCCTGAAATTAGTTTTCCCATTCTTTCCAAGCTGCTTTGTTCCGACAAAACGTGTCACCCAGTAGCAGGCTACAATAATCAGAACAAATACAACTATCAAACCAATCAGTTTGAATAATTCCTGAAGAGTACTGCCCGACCCGCCCTTAAAGGACAGAAGAGCCTTAAAGAATGAGGAAGATCCCATATCAACCAATTGCTTTCTTTACTGCTTCAAGAACACGATCAGCCTGGAAAGGCTTAACGATGAAATCTTTAGCACCTGACTGGATGGATTCAATAACCATCGCCTGCTGTCCCATTGCTGAGCACATAATAATCGCAGCATTCGGATCTGAAGCTTTAATGTTCTTGAGTGCCTGGATGCCATCCATTTCAGGCATGGTGATATCCATCATTACAAGATCGGGTTTGGTTTCATTGTACTTTTCAACTGCCTTAAGGCCGTTTTCAGCTTCTCCTGCAATGTTATAACCGTTCTTAGTAAGGAAATCCTTAATACACATAGGCATGAAAGCTGCGTCATCACAGATTAAAATGTTCTTTGCCATATCGGTCTCCTATCATTTTATTTCTTAGTTTTTAATTACTTCAGTTACTTTTATACCAAAGGTTTCTTCAATAACAACAACTTCGCCTTTGGCTACGTACTTACCGTTTACAAGAACATCAATCGGTTCTCCGGCAAGACGGTTAAGTTCAATAATTGTTCCCGGTGAGAAATCAAGTATTTCTTTAATAGATTTACTTGTTCTGCCAAGTTCGGCTGTAACCTCAAGAGGCACATCAAGCAGCAAGTCTATGTTCTCTGTCTGAAGCAGAGGACTCGGTGCAACTGTGAACGGCTGGAACTGAACAGGTGCAATATTTACATCCTGAACAGGCGGCGCGTACATCATCTGCTGAGGAACAGGCTGCTGTGGAATGGGCTGCTGCGGTACAGGCTGCTGTGGTGCAGGTGCCGGAGCAGGTGCGGGTGCGGTTGCAGGTTCGGGTGCGGGAACATCACTTGATATATCACCAAAACTGTTCATTTCTTCAATTCCTGCATATTTCATAAATTGCTTATGAAGATCCTTTGCGAAATCAACCGGATAAAGCTGCATCAGCTCGCTGTTGATAAGTTCTCCTACCTCAAGGTTAAAAGCTACCTTAACAAATGTACCGGTAAGGAATTTCGAGAAACTGTCATCAAGGTCAATTGCCTCAGAAAGATTGACAAGGCTTGCTTTTGGCGGGCTGATATCAATTTTCTTTTCAAGAATAGATGAAAGCGATGTTGATGATGAACCCATCATCTGGTTCATTGCTTCACTGATTGCACTCAGCTGAAGCTCGGAAAGTTCGGGAGCAAGGTTTGTTCCGTCACCTCCCATCATCAAATCGGCAATAATTTTTACATCTGTTTCACGTAAGATAAAAACGTTACTGCCGTCAATTCCTTCTCTGTAGGATATCTGCACAAAAACACAGGGTGCAGGATATTCTTTAATCAGGTCGTCCCAGGTTGTAAATGAAACCTTGGGTGTGGTGATGTTTACCTTTTGACCAAGCAAGGTGAACAGCGCCGTTGCAGCGGAACCCATACTGATGTTTGATACTTCACCGATAACATCAATTTCCGCATCATTAAGAGGTGCTGCCGATTCGGAACCTGTGGAATCGTCGCCCATTCCGCTTAATAAAGCATTAATTTCATCCTGCGATAACATTCCATCCATATTATGATTCCTCCTCCCTTACTATATTCGTGATCTTTACGGCATATGCATTTGAAGATTCACCGGGTAAAGCGGTGAATTTCTTGATATTACCTACAAAGACCTGTAATTCATCATTAACTTTTGTATCAAGTTTAATGATATCACCCTTTTGCATATTAATCAAATCATTAACGGATACAACACTGCGGCCAAGAACTGCTTTAATCGGAATTCTGGCTTTGGAAATTGCAACCTGAATAATATCTTTGTATTCTTCATCAGTATTGGTTTTCATGGTTGAATACCAATACTTGGTATTGAGCTTATCAATAACCTTTTCAAGAACTTCATACGGCAGACAGACATTCATCATTCCTTCAACTTCACCGATTTTTATATTCATGGTGACAATTGAAGCCATTTCCGTAGGTGAAATAATCTGTGCAAACTGTGAGTTAGTCTCAATCCGAACCAAACGCGGTTCAAGCTGAACCACGTTATTCCAGGGTGCAACAAGAAGGTTTGTTATTATTATAAATATTCGCTCGATTATTGAACGCTCAATTTCCGAAAAGTCACGGGGTTTATCAAGTGCAGCCCCGCTTCCGCCAAGCATTCGGTCGATTATTGCATACCCCAGATTGTCAGCAAGCTCAATTAGAATGTTGCCTTCAAGAGGCGAAAAATCAATAACTCCGAGTAATACGGGATTCGACAACGCATTTGTGAATTCCTGAAAGACCTGTGCTTCGGAGTTGATTACTTCAACCGTAACATTTTTCCGAAGATATGCCGGAAGGTTTGTTGCAAGCAAACGACTGTAATGCTCAAATATAATCTCCAGCGTTCTTAAATGCTCTTTCGAGAATTTAGACGGTCTGGCAAAGTTGTAATTTTTAACCTGTACTTCGCCGGTTTCTTTGAATTCATCGGCGTCGATCTCACCACTACTTAACGCGGCAAGCAGATTATCTATTTCGCTTTGGGATAATACATCGCCCATCGCCAAACCCCCTCATGCTACAATTAGTGCCCCTATCAGTATTATTATACCATAACTTGTTATTAAGTAAATACAAAATCAGATATTTTTATCAAACTAAAGGCTGTCCGACAGAAACTTCAAAAATACATTTCGAACCGAAGTATTCCTGTAACTGATTAAGACATTCTTTATTGATATCATCTATAATCTGCGCATTCTTTATTTCATCGGCAGTAAACTGAACAAGCTCCTTTGAAATAACTCCGATAATATAGTTCTTGTTCTTTTCAATTTCAGCGCTGATAGCAGCATAATCTTCATGCTTTTTATTTAAGGAAACGGTAGCTGTAACCTGAGCAAAAGCACTCTTTCCGTCAGCACCTGATTTAAGAGAGCAAGCCTCTTTTTCCATAACGGTAATCGGGTCACGGTCAGCAAGCGGAACAACATCTTTATCTCCACCCTGACTTGGTGATTCCAGTTCCAGATCAATTACAGAACAAACTCTGGTAATCAGCTCATTAGCACGTTTAACATAAGGGTTAAGCGTAAAAAGCATAATTGCAACCAGGGTAATGTTTACAAGAGTTGCTGCAAGAATCATTATTGCTAAAATATTTTTTTTCATATTGCCTCCGATTAATCTGAGTTCAATGAATTATAGATTCGAATTTCAACACGACGGTTTCTGGCACGTCCTTCTGCCGTTGCATTACTTGCAATGGGGAAATATTCGCCTTTTCCGGACCATTTCATGGATTCAACCGACAATCCTTTGACATCAACAAGATAATCCTTTACGCTGATTGCTCTTGCGGAAGAAAGATAATCGTTATTTTTGAATTCGGGATTGGTCTGCGGAACATTGTCCGTATGTCCGATAATTTCAATAAGGTATTTATCATAAACCTTCAAAATGTCCCCCAGCTTCGAAAGAAGCGGAACGGCATCATCTATGATATCTGCCTTGCCGGATTTGAAAAGAAATGCACCGCCGATTGTAAGCTCGACATATTTACCTGAAGCATCAAGCTTTGCTCCGATATAATCTCCGATGTTTTCGCCGTCAATTTTCTCGGTAATGTCATCAAGTATCTTTTCGGATTCGGCTTTATTGGCCTTATACATCTGCTCTTCAAGTGATTCTTCTTCGGATGGATTATGATGAATGTCCTCACCCGGATTATCTTCACTTGTCTGGCCCATTTCCTGAAAATATTCATCCAGATTATTTAATTGTGATGTACCGGCACTGATAAGAAGCCCATCTCCGATTGAACTGTAACCACCCTGGAAAATACTAAATGAGCTCTGCATACTGTTGACAACTTCATTCCATTTTTCAGCATCAACACTGGACATTGAGAACAAAAGAACGAAGAAGCAAAGCAGCAGGTTCATCAGGTCGGAAAATGTTGCCATCCAGCCGGGTGCACCTTTCGGTGCCGGTTGCTCTTTTTTCTTTGCCATTACTCTTCACCGCCCTCATTGGATGTGGAAAGGTTTTTACGACGTGCAGGTGAAAGGAATGATTTAAGTTTTTCCTCAATAACACGGGGATTTTCACCGGCCTGAATGGAAAGAAGGCCTTCAACCATAACTTCCTTCATTGAAATTTCAGCTGCATTATTTGCTTTAAGTTTGGCTGCAACAGGACCGCAGATCCAGTTTGCAAGGACTGAACCGTAGAATGTTGTAACAAGGGCGACAGCCATGTTAGGACCTACGGATGCGATATCTTCAAGAGCACCAAGCATGTTGATAAGACCGATAAGGGTACCGATCATACCCCAGGCAGGGCCCATGGCACCAAGCGTATCCCAGAAGTTAACAACATCATTATGTCTTGTTTCTATACACATTAATTCTGTTTCAAGAATGCTTCTTACAAGTTCGGGATCTGTACCGTCGACAATAAGAAGAATACCTTTCTTCAGGAAATCATTATCAATACTGTTTGCTGCTTCTTCAAGGGAAAGAAGACCTTCCTTACGTGCAACGTTTGATAAATCAATAATGGATTTAATGGTTTCTTCCTCATTTGTTTTTAAGGGCTTAAAAATAAGGGAGATACTCTTTATGTTGGATAAATACTGAGGAATACTCTGTGTACCCATCAGAACCGCAAGGAAAGCACCACCAAAGGTAATAAGTGCGGAAGCCGGGTCAAGGAAGCCAATAAGAGCGGCAAAACCTGCATCACCGGTAACCATACCGAAAATCATCAGACCAAGCGCGCCGACCATACCAATTATAGAAGCTATATCCAAAATTCCCACCTGCCAATCGTGTGTAATAATTAATTTATTTCAAAAAACGAAAATCATTCTGCTTCATTCAGAAATTTTCCGCCAAAAACTTCGCTTTTATATAATTTTACTAGATTTATGATATTTTGTCTACTTTCTTTTACGATTATTTTTTTCCCTGTAGTCAGCGTAATTACTGTATCAGGAACCTCTTCGACGCATTCAATCAGTTCAGCATTAATTGTAAGTACTGAGCCGTTCATTCTGGTTACATCAATCATATTAAAATCCCCCGTTTTTGCCCGCAAAACCGAGCCAAACAGACACATTCCGCAAAGGAAACATAAAGCATTTAAAACGCCTAATATCCGGAGCGGTTTAACCGCTCCGGATCAGGCTGTCAATTAACGTTTAAGGTTAATAAGTTCTTCAAGAAGTGTATCTGAAGTTGTGATAATTCTCGAGTTGGCCTGGAAACCTCTCTGAGTTGTAATCATATCGGTAAACTGACCTGCAAGGTCAACGTTTGACATTTCAAGAACGCCCGTTGAGAATGAACCGCCACCGGCTCCTACTTCCTGACCTACACCATCAAAATCACCGGAGTTCATGGTTGTTTTGTAAAGATTGTTACCAAGTGCTTCAAGACCTGAAGCATTTGAGAATGTAGCAACAACAATCTGACCAAGGAGCTTTGTATCACCATTATCGTAAACACCGTAAATCTGTCCGGTATTTGCAATGCTGACACCCTTCATGTTACCTGCCTGTTTACCTGCATTGTAACCTGCGGTCGAACCTTTGATTGCTTCAAGTTTTGAAGTACCGCTGTTTGCATACATGGTAATTGAAGAAAAATCAATATTGATATCTTCAAAAGGATCCGGAGAAGGATTAATTGAGAAAACAATTGCCTTATCTGTTGAATCAGGTTCACCTACACCAACAAAATGACCGTTTGCACCGTTAAACATCAGATAATTTGATTCGGTGTTATCAAACTCAATTGCACCCGTATCGGTATCAACAGTTACCGTATAAGCCTGTCCGCCAAGGGTAAAGCTTTCAATTGCTGTTGATTCATAAGTAATTTCACCGGTATCGGGATCTGTAATCTCATTTACGAAAATGGATTTTCCGTCGCCGTCAAAGATATTAATCGGATAAACCGTATATTCGCTTGTGCTTGTATCGGTCTGCTGTACCTTAAGGGTAAGCATATAACTCTGTCCGAGAGCATCATAGAAGGAAACGCTTACGGTTTTACCGGTATCGCTGGCAATCTGTGTGTCTCTGCTGTCGATATTTCCCTGGATATAAACATCCTTGGTTGCTTCGGGAGCAATCGAAATATTGTCGGGAGACATGATACGAAGAGCTGTAACCTTATCAGCTACGCACTTCTGAGGGTCATTGGGGTCAACCTGCCAACCCATTACGGCATAACCTGCAGCATTACAAAGAGTACCGTTTGCATCAACCATAAAAGCACCGGCTTTTGTAAATACATTACCACTGCCATCATTAACGATGAAGAAACCATCGCCTTCAATCATGATATCAAAAGGATTATCTGTACGCTGAGAACCGCCATTTACTGTCATCTGGCTTGTAATAGAAGCAAGGTTTGCACCAAGACCGATCTGCTTTGCATTTACACCGGTCTTACCGGTTGTTGCACTGGGACCCGATGCGCTGCTGCTTGTCTGATATAAAACGTCAGAAAACGTTACATTGCTGGCCTTAAAACCAACAGTATTAACGTTAGAGATATTGTTACCAATAACGTCCATCTTTGTCTGATGAACCTTCAATCCGGAAACACCGGAATAGAGTGATCTCATCATAATGAAACGACCTCCTTAGGCTCGTGATGACCGGCTTCTGTCATTCGGCCGGTGACGCCCCCATAAGGTCCGGCGTGCATCACGAAAAACTATTTACTTAATTAAGCTATTACCGCGCCATCGATATTTGTAAAGATTTTGTCTTCATTGTCATTAACTGCGGTAATTACTGTGTTGTTACGGATATTTACGATAAATGCAAGATTATCTACCATAACAAGAGATTCTTTAATTCCTTTTTCTCCTGCCCTCTTTGTTCCTGTCTGAAGGCGTTCGAGCTGATCCTTTGAAAGATCTATATTCCTGCTCTGAAGTCTTTCATTCGCATGCTTCGAAAAAACAAGTTCGCTTTTTCTGACGGAATCAAGTACTTCACTGAAGGATTTGGAACCTGTTTCAAGCTTCGGTGTATTGGCCGTCTGCTTATTGTTCCGCATCAGATCATTTATTTGCTCTATAGAGGAGAAATTATTATTAATTAACTGATTCGGGTTCACTTTAGCCTCCATGCTTTAAGCGGTTTCGGCATCCTCGTGGTTAATTACATTCACTTTCACCTGATTCGTTACTGTTGTGTAGTAGGGATCATTGAAGATAACTGTTGGATAGTAAACTCCGTTTCCAAGGCCTGCAAACACTTCAGAACTGATTTTTACCTTATTGCCGATTAATGAATAAAATGAAGGATCAATCAATTCATTGTTTAACATAATGGCTACCTGGTCTGCTACCGTGTCGCCATCGCCAAGGTTAACCTCAAATTCGAGGTCTTCAGGGTTCTTTGCATCATATTGAAGTTCAACCGGTTCCTTAATTGAAGGAAGTCCCTGTTCAATAAGATAAGTATCATCAACAACGCTGTAAAGCTGGGACATATCATAAAGATTACCGTTAACGGAAAGCTTTGAGTTTTTGCCCTGAACGTTGATGAAATCAACCGGACCACTGATGTATACGGATTTGTCATTATTATCTTTTGTCTCAAGAATAACATTCTTGCCGACAAGTGAAAATGCCTGTGATGTTTCGTAGGAAGATGTCAGGTTCTGCAGCTGTTCAAGCTGTGAGAATGTTGCAAGCTGTGAAACAAATTCTGTATCGGTCTGGGGTTCCAGAGGATCCTGATTCTGCATCTGGCAGACAAGAAGCTGAAGGAACGCATCCTTTCCAAGCTCACCATTCTTTTCACTTGATGCTGTCTTTGCTGTTGTATT
>JAZQNE010000082.1:0-24199 GCA_045627185.1 Lachnospiraceae bacterium | reverse complement strand
CCTTTTAACTTGCATTACCGCTATGCATATGGCATAATGTCTACATGGATAAAAATATTTTCAAATCAATAAATACTGACTTATCATATGGTAGGGGTTATGTGTACTCTCTGCAGTACCATCTGGTATGGTGTACAAAGTATAGGCGTTCTGTTATTACCGGTAACATCGAAACTGACATAAAAGCATATCTGTATGATTTGGCTGATGAGTATGATTTTCACATTGAGGCAATGGAAACTATGCCGGACCATATTCACTTGCTGGTAAACTGCAAACCTCAGTTCGAATTGCCGAAGATGATTAAAATCCTTAAAGGGAATACGGCCCGATGGCTGTTTATGGCTCACCCTGAGATTAAGAAACAACTATGTGGCGGTCATTTGTGGAATCCTTCTTACTGTGCAATTACAGTAAGTGAACGCAGCTTCGAACAGGTCAAAGAATACATCAACTCTCAAAAGGGAAAATAATGGCTGTAGTGTCTTATGGTGTAAAACTCAATAATCTCACTCAATGCCTTAATCCAACAATTAAGGTTTTTCGTGATGCCGTAAGATACCTGATTAATATTTCACTGCTGCATTATGAGGACATTAAGGATTTATCGCCAAATATAGCCATGAACTTCATAGAAGCCCTGGTACACAGCACCTCTAATCGTATGGCAAAATACCCCGCATTTGATAAGATGTTTTACAAAATGCCATCATACATCAGACGTAATGCTATTACTGTGGCCAATGCGAAAGTTGACGGTTACAAAAAGCTGGTGGCTCTTTGGGAAGCTAATCGCTGCGCGGGTAAAAAGCCACACATTAATTATAATCAGGATGTAATGCCATGCTTTTATCGTAAAAACATGTTTATCGAAACATCCAATGGTTTTGCAATCAAGGTATATCATCATAATGACTGGGTATGGCTTCCGGTTACTTTGCGCAAAACCGATCTTGACTATATACATAAAAATTGCCGGAACCTCAAGGAATCGGCTCCTGTACTTAATAAGGTTAATCGCGGCTACGAGTTAAGATTTATGTACACTCTTCCTAAGAGTACCAAAACCTTTACCAAAGACAAGGATATAAAAACCGCTGTTGGTGTAGACCTTGGCTTAAATACTGATGCTGTATGCTCTGTTGTTACAACAGAAGGAACTGTCATGGGGCAAAAATTCATCAATAACCCTGTAGAAAAAGACCGTCTGTACACAACGCTTAACAGAATCAAAAAATGTCAGGCCAATGGTAACAGTCACCCATACAGATTATGGCGGTTTGCTGATTACTATAACAAAGCAATCTCTATTAAGACTGCAGTTGCAATAGTTGATTATGCCAAGTCTGTTAATGCTGATGTGATAGTTTTTGAGAATCTGTCAAACTTACGAGGTAAAGCTCACGGTAAAAGCAAACAGAAAATTGGTATGTGGCGCAAGAAAGACATTCAACATCGTGTAGAGGAAATGGCTACACGTATAGGTATCAGAGTTAGCTTTGTATGTGCTTATAACACATCAAGACTTGCCTTTGATGGCAGTAGTGAAGTGACCCGTGGTACTAAAGCAACGTATCATACCAATTCATTATGCCGGTTTGCTAACGGGAAACAGTATAATTGTGACCTTTCAGCATCCAAAAACATAGCAGCGAGATTTATAATTCGCTGTAAACAAAAATCCATGTCGGCAACGGCGTGGTTGCAGGCTCAGGCAAAAGTTCCTGGACTTTGCACACGAACCAAATGCACCCTGGCTACGTTAATTAATTTATCTGCGGTTGCAGCATAGTTTCTATGTCGCACACTGAGGATAAATCGTACATGTAGTTAGGTATCTTGTGCCTTCTAAAGAGGCAGGACGGGAGAAACGCTAAATGATAGCCCATGTCTACCGTCTGAGACAAGAAGCACGCGACTTTAGTCGTGTGAGGTTCACGGAAGAAAGGGTTTTTATTATGTCCGTCAAAAAATTTACGATATGGGCCTTGAAGCTGTCCCTGCCGCTCATGTTGCAAAACCTGATAGATACGCTGGTTAACTCGGCAGATACTGTTATGCTCGGATATGTTGACCAGACTGCAATGTCAGCATCATCACTTGCGAATGAGTTTGTGTTCGTACTTTCATGCTTTTACTTCGGACTGACAACCGGAACGTCGGTTCTGTGTGCTCAGTATTACGGTAAAGGCGATAAAAAAACACTTGAGAAAATTATTGGAATTGCAATCAGAACAACTATTATTATTTCGATTGTTTTTTTCCTGACCGGTTTCTTTTTCCCGGGAACAATAATGCGTATTTTTTCCGATAGTGATGCAACCGTAGAGGCGGGTATTAAATATCTGAGGGTTGTTTCATTTTCTTTCCTGTTTGATGGAATTGCAAGGGTTTATATCGGAGCCGTCAGAAGTATCGGGAAGGTTGTTTTTCCTTCCGTATGCTGTGTGGTTTCACTTGCGACAAATGTATTTTTTAACACGGCATTTATTTTCGGATTCGGATTTTTCCCGAAGCTCGGTCTTGTGGGCGTAGCCATCGGTACTGTAATCGCAAGAGCGGTTGAAGCGGCTCTCTGCATAGTTTATTCCTGTGTTGCAAAAGAGGCCAGGATTCGCATTCATTATCTGTTCTCAAGGGCCGGAATTCTGTTCAGGGATTTTATGAAAATATGTCTTCCGTCCGTTGGAAACGATATTGTCTGGGCTCTGGCAACTGCGGTGTTTGCAAGTATTCTTGGTCATACAGACGATGATATTGTAGCAGCAAATGCCGTTGCGATTATGATTGTAAATATAGGTGCAATCGCGTCCAGGGGCTTTGCGGGCGCAACCACAATCATCATTGGGCAGACCCTTGGAAAGAATGAAAAGGAAACAACAAAGATTTACGCAAAAAGAATGCTTCTGCTGACGCTTTTGGTGGGCGTGCTCGGATGTATCATCATGATTCTCATAAGACCGTTTATACTTGATTTCTATTCGGACAAGCTTACGGCTACGGCCCTTAGGTACCTGAGTATCATGATTTTCATGACTACCTACCGTCTGATAGGTGAAGGAATAAATACATGCCTGATTTGCGGGTGCTTCCGCGGAGGCGGTGATTCAAAGTACGGCCTTTACATGGATTGTATTATGATGTGGGGTGTTGCGATTCCCATTATGGCATTGGCAGCATATGTCTTAAAACTTCCGCCTATTTGGGTCTATTTTGCTATGACGCTTGACGAGCTTGAAAAGATGCCGTTTATCTTTATTCATTACAGGAAATACAAGTGGCTTAACAACATTACACGACAGCAGGAAACGGTTTAGCAAAGGCTGAAAGGCCTGATAAGTCGGACTGCCCTCAGAAAGTGGTGAAGTGATAAAAACTTTTTGCTTGATGAAATATTTCGCGGACGATAAAAAGGAGGACATATGGCATTTGCAAATTTCTGCTCCAATTGCGGAGCAAAAGCAACAGGCAGGTTTTGCGCAAACTGCGGAAGCAGAATAGAAGGAACAGAAGAAAAGAAAGAGATACAGTCTGACAAAGAGAAAAGAGAAGTAATGCCGGCAGCTGACGGAGCACTCAAGGGTCTGAAAATGATTGGCTTTAAGTATCACCGTGTAGGAATGAGCATGGGGAAATATCTCCTGGTTATTGCAAGACCAAACGGTTATGATGTTATTGAAAGTCAAAATGAGATTCCGTGGCTCGGTATTGACGGAGGAATGCCGAACGGCAATGCGTTTATGGGGATGGCTATGTTAATGAATATGAACATGGCTATGAATATGAACATGGCTATGAACATGCCTGCAGGCGTTGAAAACGGTCAGAAAAAGGATAAAGATATTACTCCGCCTGATGCTGATGAAATATACAGAACCGGGGGAATGCTGAGCTTTGTAAATGTAAGCCCGGAGGAAGGCAGCGCCTTTTTTGCCGAACTTACGGAAGCCGGAATTCTGTCCTGGGACGGCTTTTCGGAGAGCGGAAATATCCCTGCGGGTATGCGGGACGGACAGGATTTCTTTACACTCAGGGTTTTGTTCGAAGACGGTCAGGTATTGAAGGCCTCAGGGAGCAATGCTTATCCGGACGGTTACAATGACATTATGAAAATAGTGAACAAATTCTTTGCAAACCATGTGGATTACAGCAGATACTATCCGACGGAATTCCCTGATGAAGTCCCTTCAAGCCTTTTTATAAAAATCGGAACCGATACACCTGCTGCTGATTTCTATGCAGAAGTTGAAATTTTGGGCAAAGAACGTAAATGGTGGACAAGCGTAAAGGACAAAAAAGGAGTACTGCTTGCTCCCGAAACCTTTCTGGTCGATGTAGGAATTGTACCGGAGGAAACACCTGAAAGGCTACAGTATCAGCGTTTTATTGATATTCTGAAACGGCATGATATGGGAAAACTGAACAACGCAAAGCCGGCTGCTAATGACGGAACCGGGTACGACGAATTTGACAGAAAGGCATTATCCGTAAATATTTTATATTCGGGAAATCGCAGATATCAGCTTATGTTCAATGCAAAAACAGCTGAATACAAAGATTTCTTCATGGATGTAGCAAAGGAAATACTTGCTTACCATGAAGAAATCAAGGATACCACTATTATAAATAAATAAAATATAAAGGAGTGGGAATTTATCTGACTCCGTATGTGCGGTACACAGCGGTTACTCTTTCGTCGGAGTATACAGCCTGTGTGCCGTTTTTGTCTGTATAGGTAATTTCATGAATGCCAAGCGGATTAAACGGAATTCCGGTAATCTGTGCCCCTGTCGAATCTTTTGTGCCAAGCGTTTGGAGCTTATTCAGCTCTGTTGCAATGATGGAGGCAACGTTTTTTGCACCTGCGTAGGAGAGATGGAGCGTATCTTCGGCATTTTCTTTAATGCTGTCATAAAGATGGTAATTCGACATTACAAAGGTACGCCCGAGCGTTCCGTACTGCGCGCTTGTGATTGCGCCGACATCAATCAGAAAAACTCCCTTGTCTTTGGCAAGCTTACGGATTCCTTCCATGAACGGTACCTTACCGCTTCCGAGAGGACATTCGAATTCACCAACGTCATTGCCTTTGTCATCCTTCCAGAACTTAACTGACTGCATTGCGGTGCAGAGAACGGGAATAACGCCTTTTTCACGGCAGGCGTCAATCATAATGGTAAGATATTCAACCATTTCTTCAACGTTACTGTAGGACTGGTCATTTATGCCTTCCATGATGATGAAATAGTCACCGGGACGGGCATGCTGCATAATGCCGCTGAAGGCTGCTTCGTACCAGGATTTTGCATAGGTGCCGCCGGAACCGAGGTTTGTAATTGCAACATCGGAAGAAACAAACTGGCAGAGAAGCTGCCCCCAGCCGGTCTGAAAACGTCCGGGTGCAGGTTCCGCAGTTTCAATCGGATAATATGCTGCTGCAGTCGAATCACCTGCAAGATAAAGATGAGTCTTCCTGGAGCTTAAGGTGGTTGTACGTCTGATGGTCAGGGCTGCAAGATCCGTATCCTGCTCGCCCATGTAAAGACGCAGGCTTCCTCCTGTTATGCAGGCATCTTCCATATAGTATTCATAAGGCGTAATGCCTCTGCGGCCACCTGCACCCGAAATCCCGACATTACAGCCCAGAACCCCGTCATTAATATATATTCTGGAACGTCCCGTGCCTCCCTTTATGAGGTCAATGCTGTAAAAACCATCCGGAAGTGTAATGGCAAAATAAGGCGCAGTGCCCTTGAAATGGATGGAACCTGTCAGGTTTTCAATACTGCCGTTAAAACCAAAGAGGGCATCATTTTCATATTTCATGGAAGCAAGAACATTTATTGCGTCAGCAGGAATATCGGTTTTCTGCTTGCCGAAAACAAAGTGAAAAACGGGAGAAACCTCCACTGAAGTAACTCCGTCAAGTGTGAGCTGCAGCTTTCCGTCGGTTTCCGTGATGTCTTCCGAGCTGACGGTGCCGTCGGCATGAAGACAGGTCACCTGATAAACCGCACCGGATTGCCAGCCGGCCATATTTGTAACGTCAACTGTCAGAGAAGTTTTGCCGGAAACGTTTTTATCTATATAAAGATATTTTGATTCGTCCACGAAAGGGGTGGGCGTAGCCGGAATTTCCGTAGGAGTGGGCGATGCCGCAGGCGCGGTTGGTGTTGCACCTTCAGTCGGAGCGATTGAAGGCGTGTTTGTGGCTTTTGAGGCACAGGCAGTAAAGACAAGTGCCAGAAAAAATATCTGAATTGATATAACAGCTGTTTTTTTCATATATCCCCCTATGTTTGGCGTAATATTCGCGCAAAACTATTATCCGAAAAGATTTGCCTAAAGTCAAGGAAAATGGCAAAAGGTTTTTTACTAATATCTTGAAAAAGACATTAAGTTAGGTTATTCTGATATGTATAATAACTTATGAAATCCCCCGAAATAATTATCGGAATGGGGGATGCTTATGACCGACAAAGAAAAAGACTGAGGACAATGAGGCAAAAGGTTAATGTTTTATGAAATTAGGGATGAACTTCGGGAAACAGATATTTCTCAGATTAATAAAAAATACCTGACGGTAGGCTTTGTAAACAGTGATGAACTGGCCGAAACAGGGAAAAAACTCGGTTTTGACGATGATACAATTGAAGCCAGCCGGAAAGCCAACCCGCTTTTCAGAACAGGTGTGGATGTACGTGAAACGTATACCTTTGCAGAACTGAAAATTCAAATAAAAAGGAATCTGTATGAAAAAAATTGCACTTTTATATGCGGGAGCAGACCCCGAAAGACAGCGTGAAAAAATCACACAGCTCCATAAAAGCCTGGCGAAAAGAGGGGCAGCGGTTTATGTACTGTCATGCTATGAGGCTATGGGTGGAACGGACAAGCCTGTCGGTGACCAGTTTATCTATACTCTTGCGCATGAGCAGCTTTTTGACGGCTGCGTAATTGATGACCATATAAATGTCGGATTTACGCAGAATTACCTGATAAACGGCAATGTTCTCGAAAACAAGCCGTGCGTTTTCTATAATGCCGAAATGGAAA
Organism: Lachnospiraceae bacterium; assembly: GCA_045627185.1. GTDB lineage: Bacteria > Bacillota > Clostridia > Lachnospirales > Lachnospiraceae > SZUA-448. The sequence continues at coordinate 17,143 of JAZQNE010000082.1, read as the reverse complement.
AGTTCTGTTGTGTAAGCTTTGACACTTACTCAACGGTTTATGAGATGATAGAGCATCTGGTTGTTGTTCACGGGTGCAGAAAGATTAATTATGTTGCAAACTTCAAGTGGCTTTCCGGACGCTATAAGGAATATGCCGGAACCGCAGCATATAAGGATGTTTGCGAAAAATACGGCATCGAATTTGACGAAAGACGTCTTGTGACACTTTCTGTTTCAATGGAAGGTGCTGAAAATCTTCCGGAAGAATTCGAGCGGCTTGGAGTGAATGACTGTGATGCAGTGTTCTGTAATTCTGATATAAATGCCATCGGATTGTGCCATTCCTACTTAAAACGCGGAATGCGTGTGCCTGAGGATATCAAGATTATGGCACTCAGAAGAAGCGGCAATGCTGCAGGCTTTAAGCCTGATATTTCCGGCGGAACACTTGACGAGGCACTTGAGGCAGAAACTATTGTTAACCTGCTTTATGACAACATGGAAGGCCGTGTGTCAAGTGATTACCGTACATTCGCAATGCACGGGGAATACGGCGGCAGCTGCGGCTGCTGTGAGGAAATGCGTCCGCTTGATATGGAACGGTGCAGAATCAATATCCTGAACAAGATTAGTTCGGGAGACCAGATCCGTGCCATGATGACCTTCAGCAATTCCCTTGAGAAGGTTACAAGCCTTGAGGAATATGCTGACATCATCAAGCAGATGTATGATTCGCTCGGCTGTAAAAATTATGCGGTATGTATCAATAAAGCGGACATTCCCTACATTATGCATGACATTTCAGAGGACATTTTTGATCCGAACAATCCTTTTGGCGACAGGCTTTATGTGGTTGCCGGAAAAAAGGGCCGGGAAGTGATTGACGGTTTTGAGTTCGACAGAAAAGCTATTTCACCGTTTGAGGTTAAGGCCGGAGATATCGTCACAATTATGCCCATTACGCACTTCAACAGGACATACGGATATACCGTGCTTTATAACGATATGCAGCCGTATGAGCTTTTCAACTACCGTATCTGCTATGAATCGCTTGGCAGCAGTATTGAAAATCTGCGCCGCCAGTTCATTCTGCGTGCAACCATTAAAAAGCTTGATGAGCTCCGCATCCGCGATCCTCTGACAGGGCTCTATAACCGTGCGTCCATTCAGCGTTTCGAATCGAAAATGATTGCTGCAAAAACATACACGGTTGTTATGCTTGACATGGACAATCTCAAGGGGATTAACGATGTTTACGGTCACGAAGAGGGTAACCGGGCAATCAAATTCCTTGCCAACGAAATCAAAAAAGAGGTTTCGGAGGATGATTATGCCATTCGTTACGGCGGCGATGAATTTGTAATTCTCTGCCAGGGCGAAAAATCCGCATACTGGAATGAAATGCGTGAGAAAATTAATGTTTCACTCCTGAAAATGCAGAAGATGATGAGACTTCGCTATGACCTTGGCGTGAGCATAGGATTTGCGGTAAATTATCCCGAATCACAGAAAAGGTTCTCTGATATTCTTGAGGAAGCAGATGACTGTATGTATGCTGATAAGGCAAACAGAAAGAAGAACAGAGCGAGCGTCACGGAGTGAAGACTTTCAAAACTGTATGTTTTATGTATATATTATACTGATAAGGATAACGGAAGAAAATGATTGGTATTATTGCAGCAATGCAGGAAGAACTTAATGAAATAGTGCGTCTGATGGAAGACCGTGAGGAAACAAATATTAACGGAACTGCTTTTACTGCCGGCAGCATAGGCGGTCATAAGGTTGTTGCCGTTTTAAGCGGCGTTGGCAAGGTGAATGCAACCATATCAACCATGCTTCTTCTGCAGAACTTTGATATTGATTCGGTAATCAACTGCGGATGTGCGGGCGGTCTGCGTACCGATATGCAGCTTCTTGACACTGTTGTTGCAACGGGTGTAACCGCGCACGATATGAACTTTGAACTCATTAATCAGCCCGATATATTTGAGGCAGATGAAAAGCTTGTCGAAAAAGCCGTTCAGGCGGGCCGAAAGGTACTTGGAGACCGTATTCGCAAGGGACTTGTTGTTTCCGGTGACCGTTTTGTAACTTCAGAAGAAGTTGGAACAATTGCAGAAAAATTTCCTGAGGCACTTTGTGCCGAAATGGAAGGTGTTGCAGTTGCTCAGGTTTGCTGGAAGCTGAAATGTCCGTTTGCCATTATCCGTTCAATCAGTGATTTTCCTGGCAATGAAGGGAATCGTATGACGTTTGACGAATATGTTGTTTTAGCGGCAGTAAATGCTTCAAAGGTTATTAGAGAATTATTAATCAACTGAGGATTGAAGGGCACTTTCATGAAGATAAAACGTTTGACCGGGTTAATAACTGTTATTGCCGGACTGATGCTTTTTGCAGCAGGGTGTGCTTTTAACGGTAATTCGGGGTCACAGACAATTCATCCCAACAAAAAACCGACTGCTTATCCTACGGCTACTCAGGCTGCAACAAACACGCCTGCCCCTACAAATGCTGAGGTTAAGAAGCCAACGGCAACACCGGCACCTGCAAGAGACAACATTGAGGTTTCCGATTATTCCCGCCGGTATCTTGAAAAAACAGAAGATGAAACCCAAATTCCTTCAATACTCATTTATACAGCGGCCTTAAAACCTGTTACATCCATTACGGAATATATGGACTGCCTTGTCTATACAATAAATGACGATTCGGAATTCAAGCATGCGGGGACTCCCGCCACAATCCGCGTAAGGGGCAATTCAACGGCATATTATGGTGATGTTCAGCAGATTTTGGCAAATCAGGTGCCTTACCGCATCAAGTTTGATTCGAAAGATAATTTATTCGGCCTGCATGACGGACTTAAGCGCAAAAGCTGGGTTCTGCTGAAGGGCAACTGGAATCTTCTGATGGATGAAACCGGTTTCAGCCTTGGAAGAACTCTTTTCCACAGCGACAATTACTGCTCTGACAGCATGCTTGTCAAGGTCTGTGTGAATAACAGTGATAAGGGTGTTTACTGCCTTTGCGAACAGTCCCAGACCGGAAAAGGGCGTGTTGATATCAATGAGCCTGCGGAAGGATACACGGGGACGGACATCGGTTATTTCTTTGAAATTGATAATTATAACGAACAACCGAGCTTTAACGTGAATTACGCGAATGCCACATTTACCGATATAAACGGCGTGACAAGGAAATTCACATCTGCGGATTATTCCATAAAGAGTGACATTTACAGTGATGCTCAGAAGAATTTCATAAAGACATACATGAATAATCTTTTCACCATTCTGTTGCGCGCCTCGGAAGAAAACAAATATTATTCGCTTGACGAAAACAATGCGATTGTTGATGCTCCCGCAGAACTTCAGAGCATGGAAAAACTTGCGGACCGCTGGCTTGATATGAACTCGGTGGTTGATACTTACATTCTTCATGAAATTGTATGCAGTCACGATATTGGCGAAGGCAGCTTTTTCATGTGCGTTGATTTTTCCGATTGCGAAAATAAGGGACAGCTTCGGTTTACATCGCCATGGGATTTCAACTGGGGATATGATGTTGAAACCGGTTATTACGCCGGCGCTTTCTGCTCGGCGGATTTTATGAAGCAGTACGGAGACAGATCGCATCCATGGTTCATTCTGTTTGCAAAGCAGGACTGGTTCATGAGCAGAGTTAAGCAGCGTCTTGCTGAGGTTGGAACAGACAAGCTGCTTGGTATTGTTCGTGAAAAAAGGATGTTGCTCAATCTGTTTTACGAAGACCTGAAGGTGCCTGAAGAATGGCGCATAGGGTCTGCAAATGACCTGCTTAATACGGTTGAAAAACGAATCAACTGGATTGCCGACACATATAAATAATTTTTATTTCGGTTTTGCGTTAAGAAAATCAGGGAATAATCAAAAAGGAGAATAATAATATGGCAGAAAACAAATATGATGTTTACATGCACGGACAGGTTCTCGGAACCCATTCATTCTATCTTCGCGATGGTTTTGTTGAGGCTGATGAATATTCTGAGCTTTCCGCAAAATATTTTCTTCCCGGTGGAGAGACCGGTACCGCAGCAACCGTACTGTCATCGCTGGGCGTTTCGGTAAAGCTGGACGGAACCCACATCGGAACTGAGGTTGCTCCGATGCTTAAAAAGTTTTATGAGAACAAGTCGGTTGATTTAAGTTCACTTTTCTTTGACCCTGATTATACAGGCCTTATGGATTATGTTATTGTTGCCGGACTTACAAGAACACCCATGGGATTTTTCCAGACCCTTTACCAAAACAGGGAAAAACGCTGGAATGCTCCGAAGGAAAGTGATATTGCCGGGGCAAAGGTTGCGGGTATTGACCCGTTCTTCCTTGAAGAAACGCAGCAGACTGCCGAACTTTGCGTAAAACATGATGTTCCCTATGTTACAATAGACTGTGCGCACACTGAGTATCTTCATCAGCATGCGGCAATTAACGTAGTTTCCAAGGAATGCCTTGCAGAGCATTATAAAGATATGACAAAGGAAGAGGTTTTTGAAAAGATGATTTCAACCTCTGATGCTCTTGTAATCATCACTACCGGTCATAATGACATGATTTACGGCCGCAAGTCGACAGGAATCCATTATATGCCTGTTTTCAGGACAGATGTAAAGAGTACGCTCGGCGCCGGTGACACCTTCAAGGCAGGCTGCATTTATGCACTTCTTAACGGCTTTTCCGATGAAGAAACCGTCCGGTTTGCAAGTGCCTGCTCAAGCGTTGCAATCTCCAGATTCCCGCTTCCGCTGAATCCGCCTACACTTGCTGAGGTAAAGAGAATTCTGGCCTGACGTGTCAACCTTACAAAAATGTCACATCAATGTCACCTGATTCAATTTTGGTCAGGTGACTTTTTCGGTACAATAAGCTCATAAAATGAAACGGAGGTTCCAAAAATGGAAATCTTAAAAGTCAATGATCTGAAAAAGACTTATACATCACGCCTTAACGGTAATCAGGTACACGCGCTCAAGGGAGTTACCTTTACCGTTGATGAAGGTGAATACGTAGCAATTATGGGTGAATCCGGTTCCGGAAAAACAACACTTCTTAATATCCTTGCAGCACTTGACAAGCCTACCGGCGGACAGGTACTTCTGGACGGCAGGGAACTTGCCAACGTAAAAGAAAGTGAACTTGCTGCTTTCAGACGCGATAATCTTGGTTTTGTATTTCAGGAGTTCAACCTGCTTGATACCTTCTCAATCAGGGATAACATTCTTCTCCCGCTTGTTCTTAGCGGTACAGACATAAAAGAAATGATGCAGAGGCTTGAGCCGATTGCAAAGAACCTTGGTATTTCCGAGATTCTTAACAAGTTCCCTTACGAGGTTTCGGGCGGTCAGAAGCAGAGAACTGCGGCTGCAAGAGCACTTATTACAAATCCCAGGCTTATCCTTGCCGATGAGCCCACAGGCGCACTTGACTCGCAGTCATCGGCAGAGCTTCTTCGTCTCTTCTCAAAGATGAACGAAAGCGGACAGACAATCCTTATGGTTACTCATTCAACCGATGCAGCCTCACATGCAAACAGAGTTCTTTTCATTCGTGACGGTGTTGTTTTCCACCAGATTTACCGCGGAGAAAGCACCAATGAGGAGCTGTACAAAAAAATATCGGATACACTTACCATGCTTAAAAGCGGAAGGAGCGAATAATGAACAGCGGATTTTTCAGGAAAACCGCGTGGAGCAACATTAAGAAAAATTATCGTTTCTTTATCCCGCGTATCCTTTCAGAGGCCGGACTTCTGGCCTGCTTCTATATTTCCCTTACGCTTGCGATGGACAAAAGAATTGCACAAATCAAGGGCGGTGACTTTGTAACGGCATTTATGTGGATAGGAATAGCAGTGCTTTCAACCTTGTCCGTAATTCTTATGTTTTACATCAACAGCTTCCTTATGAAGCAGCGTAAACGCGAATTTGGCCTTTATAATGTGCTTGGAATGGAAAAAAAGCATATCGGCAAAATACTGCTTCATGAAATGCTGATAAGCAGCCTTATTTCCGTTGTCGGGGGCACAGGGCTCGGAGTTCTCTTATACAAGTTCTGCTCGCTGCTTATTTGCAAGCTTTTGCAGGCGGACATAATCTTCGGATTTTATTTTATCACGCCGTTAACAATAATCCCCGCGGCCGGTTTCTTTGTACTGATTGATTTTATCACATATTTATTTGACAGAATCAACATCAGAAAAATGAAACCCGTTGACCTGCTCAGCAGTCGTTCCGCAGGCGAAAAAGAGCCGAAAGTCAAATGGGTAATGTTTGTTATCGGTCTTATAGCGCTTTGCGGCGGATATTTTCTGGCGCTTAACGTGAAAGACGCGACGGAAGCAATTACGCTGTTTTTCCCGGCTGTATTTCTTGTAATAATCGGAACGTATTTTCTGTTTGTTTCCGGCACGATTTTTATCCTGAAGGCACTTAAGAAAAACCAAAAATATTATTACAACAAGCGCCATATGCCGGCCGTTTCGGGCCTTCTTTACAGAATGAAGCAGAATGCGGTAGGACTTGCATCCATCGCCATTCTTGCAACCGGTGTTCTTGTAATGATTTCAACAACCGTAAGCCTTTATTCGGGAATGCAGAAGACTCTCAGCATCAATTATCCGTATGATAATTATATCAGTGCCTATTATTATGATGCAGATAATAACATTGTTTATGTACCGCATGAAAAAATGCTGGAAGCTGCAGAAAATGCTTCAGAAAAGGTTGGTCTGCCGATTAAGGAGACCGCATGGCAGGAATACCTCAATACCTCATACATGCTCAATGATGGTGTGCTGCTTTCAAAACCCGAGGCTGAAGCCCAAAATGTTAATACAAGTGCAATTAATAATCTTCATGATTTCACATTTATCACGGAAGATGAATATGTTTCGTCAGGCGGAGAAAAACTGAATCTTTCGGGACATGAGATTGCTGTCTGCATTATGACCTCAAACTCTCAGCAGGGCGATAAACTCCCGTCAAAGGTTACTATTCACGGTGTTGAATACAGTATCGTAAAGACGGTTGAATCTTTCCCGGTTACGATTGCAAATACTGTAGAAATAACAACAAATTACGGCGTTGTTGTATCGGGAGATGAGGAAATATCTGAGCTTTATGAGAACCTGCGTGAAGCAGTCGGAAATGAGTACATATCCGTTTCCGAACGTCTGGCTGTTTTGTTCGAAAGCAGGGAAACAGCCTTTGAAAAGGGGTATGAGTTTACAGACGCGTTGCTCAATGGCAAATTTGAAGATGTGGCTGAAGAACTGACATGGGTTTATGATTCTGTCTGGGATGCGCGTGAGGCGGTTATCGGAATGTACGGAAGCCTTCTGTTCCTTGGAATTATTCTTGGTGCCGTCAGCATGTTCGCAACAGTGCTCATCATTTATTACAAGCAGATTTCCGAAGGCTATGAAGACCGTGAACGCTTTGTAATCATGGAGAAAATAGGCATGAGCAAGGCAGAGGTTAAGAAAACAATTAACTCGCAGGTGCTTCTGGTATTCTTCCTGCCGCTTGTTACAGCCGGAATCCATTTGTGCTTTGCATATCCGATGCTTAAGAAACTTCTGAAGCTTCTGATGCTTCCGAGTGATTTTCTTTTCTTCATCTGCGCACTTATCACTTATGCCGTGTTTGCACTTGTTTACGTCCTGATTTATTCGGGCACCTCAAAAACCTATTATAAAATTGTAAATTAATCAAAAAAAGCCACCCTTTTTCAGCAGAATCTGTTATACTAATTTATGGTTATGCCGAGCAGGGTGGCTTTTCCCGCTTAAAAGCCACTGTGAAAGAAAAAAGAGGCATAAATGTCGAATATGCACTCAAAAACAGATAAAAAATAGGAGAACTACAGATGTACCGCATTTTTCTTGTTGAAGATGATTATGCCCTTGCGGCAGAAATGATAAAACAGATTGAAAGCTATGGCAATGAAGTTAAGACGGTTACTGATTTCCGCAACATTCTTGCCGAAGTAACCGAATACAACCCGCAGCTTGTGCTGATGGATATTATGCTTCCTTACAAGGACGGATATTACTGGACCTCGGAAATCCGCAAGGTTTCATCGGTACCGATTGTGTTTGTATCGTCGGCTTCGGACAACATGAATATTGTTATGGCAATCAATATGGGCGGGGATGATTTCATTCCGAAGCCCGTTGAACCCATGGTCCTGAACGCAAAAATCCAGGCAATCCTGCGCAGGACCTATGAAATTGTTGATAATACAAACGTTATGGAATTTTCGGGCGCATTCCTGAACCTGAATGACGGAAATGTAAGCTACAAGGGCAAAACCATTGAACTTACAAAGAACGAATTCCGTATTCTTCAGACTTTGCTTGAAAACAAAGGCAAGATAGTAAGCCGTGACACGCTTATGGTCAAGCTTTGGAACATGGATGCGTTTGTTGAGGAAAACACGCTTACCGTTAATGTCACGCGCCTTCGCAAGAAGCTTGAGGAAAACGGGCTTGAAAGCGTTATTCAGACAAAACCCGGCAGCGGCTATATTGTGCAGTGAGTCAATGGGGACGGTTCTTTTTGAGTCAATGGGGACTTACCGAAAGGTTGAAATATGCGAATAATAAAAGACACAATAAAACGAAATACAATTGCAATTATCCTCTGGATTGTTTTCTCCGCCACGGGATTTGCTGTTTTTTCACTGTATAATCTGCCGCTGGAGCCGGTTCTTTATGCGATGGTTCTGACTTTTTTAATTCTTGCGGTTTCTGTTTTCCTTGCTTTCCTGAAGGAAAAGAAGCGTGCTGCCGTACGTGAAAACGCAATTTCCGCAATCAATGTAAGCTGGAGAAACATGCCTGAACCCGAATCCGCAATGGAAGATGATTATCAGCAGATGCTTCGGGAACTGGGACAATGCCTTGACCGGACCGTTACCGAATATGAGGAAGACCGTCAGGACAGCCTTGATTATTACACTGCATGGGTTCATCAGATAAAAACACCCATTGCCGTTATGAAGCTGAAACTTTCTGACGATACGCCTGAAAACTTTGCCTTAAAGGGTGAACTTTTCAGAATAGAGCAGTATGTTGACATGGTGCTCCAGTACATTCGCCTCGGAAGTAGCACAAATGATCTTGTAATCAAAGAATATCAGCTTGATGACCTGATTAAGGAAACCGTCAGAAAATATGCGCCCCAGTTCATTGAAAAGCGCGTAAAACTTGATTTTACGCCTACGGAAAAGAACATCATGACGGATAAAAAGTGGTTTGTATTAATCCTTGAGCAGTTCATCTCGAACGCCATTAAATATACGCCGGCCGGTACCGTTTCAATTAAGGCTGACGGTGACAAACTTATTATTGCCGATACAGGAATCGGCATTTCGCCTGAGGATCTGCCACGTATTTTTGAAAAAGGATTTACGGGAAACAACGGCCGAATAGGCGAAAAATCAAGCGGGCTCGGGCTTTATCTTGTGAAGAAAACAGCAGATCTTCTGAATGTTGAAATTTCCGTAAAAAGCACACTCGGACAAGGTACGGAATTTGCTGTTTTACTGAAGCGGAAGGAACAGGAAATTTGATTGAAACCGCATTTGAAGCGGTTCGGATAAAAAGAAAACCAAACGGAGGATTTTATGAAGCTTTCTCAACAAATCAAAAAAATACCGCGCTACGGCTGGATCTGCGGAATCGTTTATTTTGTACTTCAATACGGAATGTACCGTCTGGCTGACTGGATCAGCAGAATAACAGGGACAATTGACAATGCATTTCCGCCAAAGATTGCCGCTATTGATGATAAAATCCCCGTCATCGCTATTTTTGCAATCATCTATGTTTATTCATATTTCTTCTGGATTTGCGGTCCGATAGCCGCATCGCTTACGAAGAAGCGCAAATTCATCAACTATATAATCGGTTTGTCCGCTGCATACCTTATCGGCTTTTTCATTTTCATTTTCATGCCTACCTGTATGGACAGAGAAGCTGAAGGACTTATGGAAATTGCGAGCGGAAGCGGACTTGGCAACTTCATGTTGCGTACCATTTACGGAGCAGACGGAAGCGGAATGGCCTTCAACCTGTTCCCGTCATATCACTGTCTGATAAGCCTTTACTGCTATCTTGGCGTTGCCCGTCAGCCTGAGGTTTCAAAGTGGTTCAGAGTTTACTCACTCGTAATGACAATTCTTATCTGCATGTCAACCGTATTCACCAAGCAGCATTATTTCATCGATATCATCGGCGGCCTTGGAATTTCGATAGTATGTTATGTTGTTGTTGCCCTGATTGACCCGGGCAGACGAATTGAGGAGAGGAAGGCAAAGAAATGATAGATTTTTCATCGGATTACTGTCAGGGAGCACATCCAAGAGTGCTTGAAGCGCTGGCAGAAACAAATGAAGAACACAACACGGGGTATGGCCTTGACAGCCACTGCGAAAATGCTGAAAGAATCATAAAAAATCTTTGCAGTAACGATGATCTTCGTGTTTACATGATGATTGGAGGAACACCCTGCAACATTACCACGATTGCAGCAGCATTACGGCCTTATCAGTCGGTAATCGCGCTTCGCACGGGGCACTGCTATGTTCATGAAACAGGCGGCGTTGAAGCAACCGGGCACAGAGTCCTTACCGTTGACGGAATCAACGGCAAGCTTGTTCCCGAAATGATTGACAAAGCCATGGAAGAATTCCAGGATGAGCACACTCCGGAGCCCGGCATGGTTTACATTTCCCAGCCCAGTGAGTGTGGTTCGGTTTACAGCCGCGGAGAACTTGAGGACTTATATAATAAGTGCCGTGAGCGCGGGCTTTTCCTTTATGTAGACGGTGCAAGGCTTGGTGCTGCACTTACCTGTGAAGATAATGACCTTACGCTTGCCGAACTTTCGCGTCTGTGCGATGCATTTTATATAGGCGGAACAAAGAACGGCGCCCTTTTTGGAGAAGCACTGTGCTTCAGTAACCGTAAGATGGATGACCATTTCCGCTTCATGATGAAACGTCAGTGCGGAATGCTTGCAAAAGGCTGGCTGATCGGCGTACAGTTTGAAGCATTGTTAAGTGGCGGAAATAACAGCATTTATTTTGAAATAGCCCGTCATGAAAATGCAATGGCAAAGATTATCCGCGAAGAACTTGAACACATGGGTGTAGAGTTCTTTGGCTATTCACCCACAAATCAGGTTTTCCCGATTCTTCCCGTAAATGTTGTGCGTGAGCTTCAGAAGGATTTTATATTCCATGAGTGGGCTCCCGAATGCAACGGAAAAATTGCGGTACGCTTTGTAACAGGCTTCGGAACAACACCTATGGAAGTTCAGACGCTTGTAAGCAGAATCAGGGAGCTTCTTGCGGATTAAGATTACAGGCGGGCTCCCCGGTAATTCAATTACCGATGTATCTTCTGTCCGATATGGTTGATGCATAAAATTGCGGGTCAAAACTCTGCCGAAAGAAGGAAAAAGCAAATGAAAAAATCATCACTTACCGCACGTTTCTGGATTGCCATGCTGATTTTCGGCATGATGGGCCAGATCGCATGGGTTGTTGAAAATATGTATTTCAATGTGTTCATCTATAAGATGTTTAACGCATCGGCCGGCGATATTGCGGCAATGGTAATGGCAAGTGCCGTTATGGCGGCCGTTACAACCATAATTATGGGTGCCGTATCCGACAAAATTGGCAGAAGAAAAGCCTTTATGACGGTCGGATACATTATCTGGGGCATTTCAATCATCGTATTTGCCTATATAAAGAGCGTATGGCTTACAATCGTCATGGACTGTGTTATGACATTTTTCGGTTCAACCGCGAACGATGCTGCCTACAACGCATGGTTGACTGATAAGGGCGATGAAACCAACCGTGGTAAAATTGAAGGAATCAATTCCATGATGCCGCTCGTTTCCATTCTCATTGTGTTTGGCGGATTCATGAGCTTTAACCTTGATGAGCACAGCGCCTGGGTTACAATCTACTACATCATAGGTGCTGCAACACTTGCAATTGGTATTGCGGGGATTTTCCTGATTGAGGAGGCACCCGGTGTGAAGAAGAGCAGCGACAGCTTTGGCCTGACTCTCAGCTACAGCTTCCTGCCGTCAACAGTTAAGGCAAACGGCAGCCTCTATATAGTTCTTCTTCTGTTTGCCGTTTTCGGAATTTCCATTCAGGTGTTTATGCCTTACCTGATAATTTATTACGAAACAACGCTTAATATGAGTAATTATGTGCTTGTTATGGCACCGGCAATTATTATAGCAGCCGTTGTGACTGCATTCTATGGTCGTGTTTATGACAAAAAAGGATTTAATATAAGCGTCCGTCCGCCTGTTATTATGCTTGTTGCGGGTTATGTGCTTCTGTTTGCGTTCAAATCAACAGCACCGGTATTCATTGGCTCGATGCTGTTTATGAGCGGATATCTTACGGGAATGTCCGTTTTTGGCGCAAAAATCAGAGAACTGATTCCCGAAAACAATGCAGGACGTTTCCAGGGTGTACGAATCATAGGACAGGTGCTGATTCCCGGACTTGTGGGTCCTTTTATCGGCAAGCAGGTACTTAAAAATGCTGAAACCATTGTAAACAGTGACGGCACGGAATCTTTCATCCCAAACAAAAACATCTGGCTTGCTGCGGGGATAGTAATTGCTGTTTTGTTTATACTTCTTGTTCTGTTCAAAAAATATTTTGTAAACAAAAAAGATGCGTGAAATGCCGGATTTGTCGTATCACAAATGGGAAAATGCATCATATAATGACAAAATAATAATTGACAAATTCCCGCCTGATGAGTAGAATCATTATGCTAAAAAATAACCTGCATGGAGGTGCGCATGTACGACACACTTGAAGAGGCTCAGGCCAGAATTGCTGAACTCGAAAAGGAAAATTTCCTTGTTTCCTGGGAGAACAAGCGTCTTAAAAGAGAGCTTGACAAGTTCAAAAGCAAAAAAATAAGCGGCCGTAAGAAACATGATGCCAAATGGACCGCAGCATATAATGAGTGCGCCGCACAGTTTGATGCCGGAATCAGTGTAGCTGAGGTTGCGAAGAACAGTACTCTGAGCCGTCGAACCGTTTATCGTTACAAGACGGCTTATGATCAGGCTCATGCCGATTCTTCAGAAAAATAACCGGAGGCCGGAAAGTGGGAAATAATCGCATCAGGCGCGCTGAAAAGAAAGACCTTAAAAGAGTTGGGGAACTGTTGAGACAGGTACTTGAGGTCCATGCTGACGGGCGACCGGACATTTTCATTCACGGAAAAAGAAAATATACCGATGAGGAACTGCTTGTGATTTTTGAGGATTCTTCGAAGCCTGTTTTTGTGGCTGTTGATGAGTCTGATGAGGTTACAGGCTATGCCTTTTGTGTATTTGAAGAAACAAAGAATGCTAACTGTCTTCATGACATGAAAACTCTCTACATTGATGATATCTGTGTGGATGAGGCATTCAGAAGACATCATATAGCTGCCGATCTTTATGAATATGTCGTTAATTATGCAAAAGAAACCGGGTGCTATCACATTACGCTTAACGTATGGGAAAGCAACACGGATGCAATGCGGTTTTATGAAGCAATGGGCATGAAGCCGCTTAAGACTATGATGGAGACCATCCTGTAATGAGGACAATCAAGGGTTTTGTATTTACTAAAGACAGGTGCTTTAAACCGGGGTCGGTTACGATTGACTCCGGTGTTATTGTGTCGGTCAGCTGTTGTGCGGAAACCGGACTTTCGGAGGATGAACGCAATACGCTGATTCTTCCGGGACTGATTGATATTCATATGCACGGGGCTGCCGGAACGGATGTATGCAATGCTTCCTGCACGGAACTTCTTAAACTGGCTGAGTATGAGGTAAATCACGGTGTTACATCTTTCTTTCCCACTACCATGACATTACCTGCGGAAAAGCTTGAGACAATCTGCAAAACAATAGCCGGGGCGCTTGAAATATGTCCCGCGATAAAAGGAATTAATCTGGAAGGGCCTTTTGTTTCAGAAAAGAAATGCGGGGCGCAGAACAGGGAAAATGCTGTTCTTCCGGATTCTTTGCTGCTTAACCGGCTTAATGCTGCAGGAAAGGGTAGAATCAGATTTGTTACTGTTGCACCCGAACTTAAGGGAGCAATGGATTTCATTGCCGGTAATGCCGGAAAATATGTTGTTTCGGTCGGCCATTCGGATGCGGATTACGATACTGCTTCAAAATCATTTGAACTTGGGGCAAGGCAGGTTACGCATCTTTACAATGCGATGACGCCTTTTTTACACAGAAATCCCGGAATTCCGGGTGCTGCTTTTGACAATGAAAATGTCATGGCAGAACTCATTGCGGACGGAGAGCATGTTCATCCGTCAGTTGTCCGTAACACCTTCAAAGCAATAGGTGCGGACAGGATTATTCTGATCAGCGACAGTACCGAAGGCACGGGGGAGCCTGCGGGAGAATATATTCTTGGCGGTCAGAAAATCATTCATACAGGAAGCGTCGCAAAGCTTCCTGACGGTACAATTGCAGGCAGCGTTTCCACTCTTTACGATTGTCTTGTAAGCGCCGTAAAAATGGGCATTCCTGCTGAGGATGCCATTGTTGCCGCTACAATCAGTCCCGCACGGGCCGCCGGCCTTGACTCCGAATACGGAACGCTCGAACCCGGCAAAAAGGCTGATATTCTGGTGACAGATAAGAGTTTTGAAATTAGAGAGGTTTTATTAAATGTTTAAGAACTTGAAATTTACCGTCAAGGACGTGATTTACTGGATTCTTGGTCTGGTTCTCTGCGCCCTTGGTGTTGCATTATGTACGAAAGCAGGCTTTGGTCTTTCCATGATCGGAGCTTCGCCATATATTATTTCTGTATATATGAGACAGTTTTTCTCCTGGTATACTCAGGGAAATTCAGAATACATCTGGCAGGCTTTGCTGCTGATTATTATGTGTCTTATCATTTTCCGCTTCAAACTGAGGTACATTTTATCCTTTGTAACTGCTATTCTTGCGGGAAAGGCAATAGATTTCTGGCTTTTTGTTCTTGGCGGAGACGGCCTTTATTCAACCATGACCTACAGAATCATTGCATTTATAATCGGAACGATTCTTCTTGGTCTTGCAATTGCTTTTATATTCAGAACATGCCTGCCTATTCAGGTTTATGAACTGATGGTTAAGGAAATTTCCGAACGCTACAAGCTTAATCGCGATAAATTCAAGCTTTTTTACGATATAGGCCTTTTTGTTATTGCGCTTGCACTCTCATTTATCCTTACAAAGAAACTTACCGGAATCGGTGTGGGAACAGTTATTATCACATTTGTAAATGCTCCGCTTATTACCGGATTCGGAAAAATAATTGATAAAACAGAAGGAAAAATCAATGAAAAAAGAAATCGACAGTGAAGCAAAACTTTCATTTCTTGAGTCAACGGGAATTATTGTCGGACACGGTGTAGGATCGGGCATTTTTGCCGTTCCGTATCTTGCTTCAAGAAACAGCATTGGGGAAATAATAGGCGTAGTTGCTGTAATTTACTGCGTGAACCTTCTCCTTCACCTTATGATAGCTGAGCTGTCATATAACAACGGTGGTGCACAGTTTGTAAAATGCTTTGAAAACGAACTGTTTCAGAAGGAAGGTATAGGCAGAAAAATAGGCATTCTCTTTGTGTTTGCCGCGCTTGCTTTTTCCGTTTACAGCAATGTCTGCAGCTACATTACGGGCGCAGGTGTTGTGCTTGTGTCATGGTTTGGCCTTCCAAGCTGGACAGCTATGGTAATTTTCTATGTCCTGGCCGCAATTGTTGTATACTTTGGCCTTAAGGTTGTAGGCGTTTTTGAAAAATATTCGGTAATTGCCATGATTGTTGTTGTAGGTATTCTTCTTGTCGCAACAATTAAAAACGGAATCAATCCCATCCCCACAAAGCACATTGCCGCTACAAACGTCATTGCTCTGAGCAGCTCTGTTTCATTTGCTCTTTCAGCTGTAATGTCAACACCTCAGGTTGTTAAGGGCACAGGCGGAAACATGAAGAAAACCTTTGGCGCAATTGCTGCCGGAACGGCCGTAAACCTTGGACTGATTCTGCTTGTAACAATTACAACCTTCTGGGGCGTAGGCGAAGATATCAATAAAGACGGTGCCATTGTAAACCTTTCAGCAAAGCTTGGCGGCTGGGTTGGTACTGTAGGTTACATTTTCACACTGCTTGCCCTTGGAACATCTTTCTGGGCAAATACCCTGAACATGCGTGATATTTTTGCAGAACAGACAAAACTTGATAAAAAGGCATGCTGGCTGATTGCATCGCTTCCGCCTTTTATAATTGCCCTTATAAAACTTACGGACTTTGTAAATCTTTCAAGAATTGCCGGCGTAATTCAGGTTGTAACAGGACTTGGAATTATTGTGGCTTATAACCGTTCAAGAAAGAAAGCGGCAGATAGTCCGCTCTGCGGGAAGTTTGGAACGCTGCCGTTCCAGATTATTGTCTGCCTCAGCTCAATTCTTGCAACTGTAGGAGCCGTAATTGCCGTAAAATAATAAGGAGGCTGTCATGAAATTCGACCCGATTGTTATCTCTTTACTTGATACCGACCTGTACAAGTTCAATATGGACCAGGTTATTTTCCACAAGCATACGGACCTGATTGGTGATTACTACTTCAAATGCAGAAATAACGATGTAGTCTTTACGCCGGAAATGCTTAAGGAAATAAATGAACAGATTGATCATCTCTGCTCGCTGACTTTCACAAAAGAGGAACTTGATTATCTGCGTTCAATCCGTTTCATAAAGCCTGACTACGTAGAATTTCTGCGCCTCTGGCATCCTATAAGGGATTATGTGACAACAAGCCTGTCTGAAAGCGGAGAACTTTCGGTTGTTGTTCATGGCCCGCTTTTTTCTGCAATGCAGTTCGAAATTTACCTTCTGGAAATAATCAGCGAGGTTTATTTCCGCATGAACTTTGACTACTTTGCACTCAGAAAATCGGCGGAAGAGCGCCTTGACAAGAAAATTGAGGCTTTTAATTCAGGAAAATATACTTTTAACTTTGCAGAATTCGGATGCCGCCGCCGTCTGTCCCGTGAGTGG
>JAZQNE010000081.1:0-10680 GCA_045627185.1 Lachnospiraceae bacterium | reverse complement strand
TCCGACTTGCCTCAGCTTCGGCAGAAGGTGTATAAATAATACCTCCTGTTTCAATATGCTGAAGACCTGCTATCGATTCCAACAGCTCCTTCTGACCACAGCCTGAAATACCTGCAATACCAAGGATTTCGCCGCTGTTTGCGGTAAAGGAAACATCGTTTAATGCAAGCATTCCCTCACGGTTTCTGACGGTAAGATTCTTAACATCAAGCCGTAACTTCGGATTAACGGGCTCAGGGCGGTCAATATTGAGTTCAACCTTCTTTCCCACCATCATCTCGGTAAGCGATTTTTCTGTTGCCGTTGCGGAATCAACGGTATCAATGAATTCGCCCTTTCGAAGGATTGATACTCTGTCCGATATTTCAAGCACTTCATGAAGCTTGTGCGTAATGATTACAATTGCTTTGCCTTCACGGCGCATGTTTCTGAGCACCTTGAAAAGCTTCTCAACTTCCTGTGGCGTAAGCACGGCCGTAGGCTCATCAAGTATGAGAACGTCTGCTCCTCTGTACAGAAGTTTGATGATTTCAAGTGTCTGCTTTTCCGAAACCGTCATGTCATAAACTTTCTGGTCCGGATTTATCTCAAAACCGTAAGTATCGCAGATTTCGCGGATTTTACGGTTAATTTCTTTCCTGTTAATTTTCAGGCCTGCCTCTTTAAGGCCGAGTACCACGTTTTCAGCTGCCGTGAAAACGTCAATCAGCTTAAAATGCTGATGTACCATGCCTATTCCGTATGCAAAGGCATCCTGCGGAGAGCGGATAACAGCCGGCTCGCCGTTAATGAATATTTCGCCGGCATCGGGATAATAAATGCCCGCAAGCATATTCATGAGGGTAGTTTTGCCGCTGCCGTTTTCTCCAAGAAGCGACAGTATTTCCCCGTTTCTGATTTCAAGATTTACGTTTGAATTTGCAATAACCGGGCCGAAGGCTTTTGTTATTCCCTTCATGCTTACGGCAACTTTTGACTCTGTCATGCAATCCTCCCAAAATACTTCCATAACCCATTAAAGGGAAACCGGCAAATGCCGGCTTCCCTTCAGGCTATAATAATTCTGATTAGTTAAGTTCTGTAATTCCATCAATACGAAGGCTGAAGTAAGGAGCTGAACGAACAACCGATTCCTCAACATAGCCGTCTTTAACGGTCTCAAGTGTCTGGCCTGCGTATACGACTCTGGGGGAATCACCGCTGAAATCAAGGTATGAGAAGTCAACCATGTTTGTTGTAACCTTCTGTCCGCCAACGGTGAATGTGTTTGTATCGAATACATGAAGCTTGCCGCTCTTGATGTCTGCAATAACAGCATCAACTTTTTCCTGTGTTCCCGCTGCGCAGTCAGGACCAAGCTTTGTGATGGCAACAGCATCCTTGCTGTAACCCTCTGACCAGTTCTGGGCAATCTTCTCACCCTTCATAGCTGCACCGATAGCGTAGGTGTAGTATACGGACCAGGTATTTGTAGCTGATGTAAGAGCTGCTGTGGGAGCTGCATCAAGCATATCAACATTGTAACCTACGGAATAAACAACAGTACCGTTCTTGCGTGCTGCTTCACATGCTGTGGGAGCACCTGTTGAATCGGCATGCTGACCAATGATTACGCAACCCATATCGATGAGTGCCTTGGCTGTTGTGTTTTCTTTTTCATAGCTGAACCATTCGCTGGTGTACTGAACGCTCATGGAAACGTTTGAAACGATTGAGCGGAGACCAAGGAAGAATGCAGTGTAACCCGAAACAACTTCTGCATAAGGATAAGCGCCGACATAACCAATCTTGATATTGCCGTCTGCATCGTATGCATTAGGGGTAGCTGTCTTAGAAACGGTGCCTTTATCAACAAGCTCTTTAAGCTTCATGCCTGCAACAACACCTGAAACGTAACGTGATTCGAATACCTTTGTGAAAGCGTTGCAAAGATTGTCTTTGCCTGAGATTGCTGCGAAGTCACCTGTCATGGCAACAAAGGTAACATCCTTGTACTGCTCGGCAACTTCATCCATGAAATTCTGATGACCGTAGCTGTTGGAAATAACAAGCTTGCAGCCTTCAGCAACAAGTTCCTTTGCCATATCGGCACAGGTAGCGTTCTCACCGATTTTCTTTTTGTAGATGAGCTGTGTGTTCTTGTCAAGCTTAAGGTTGTCAAATGCAGCCTCAATGCCGTCCATATGAGCCTTGGTGTAACCTTCGGTCTCATCGCCTACAAGAATAACGCCGACCTTGAACTTGTCGTCTTTGTTAGCGCAGCCTGTAAGTGCTGCACAGGTTCCGATTGCCAGTACAAGTACCAGCAGCAGTGAAATAACTCTTTTCATGTCCTCTCCTCCGAAATGAAAAAATTGTTGGGGTTCTATTTAAAGGAAGCCTTCTTCCTTCAAATCTGATTACATAAAGACTATTCCGGACTCGGAAAGTTCTTTGATTTTTGCAAGCGCCTCTACTCTGTAGCCTTTGGCGCGAAGTTCGTTTCCGCCGCCCTGATATTCCTTTTCGATTATCACGGCTGCTCCGGCAACGGATGCTCCTGCTTTTTCAACAATCCTTGTGAGGGCGTTAAGCGCCGCTCCGCGTGCCAGGAAATCATCTACAAGGAGAACCCGGTCACCGGGATTGATGTAATCCTTTGCAACTACTATCTGGTTTTCCGTCTGGTGAGTGTAAGACCACGCAGGTTCGGAATAAACTTCTTTATCAAGATTTGTTGTCTTATGCTTTTTTGCAAAAACCATGGGGACGCCAAACTGCTCAGCAACAAGCGTTGCGAGCGAAATGCCTGAGGCTTCGATGGTGAGGACTAAGTCGATGCCTTCATCCTTGAAGAGACGGTACACCTCTTTAGCCATTTCGACAGAGAACTTCACGTCGATTTTGTGGTTGACAAAGCTGTCAACTCTTAAGATGTCACCTGCACTTACCTTGCCTTCCGCAAGGATTCTGTCTTCAAGTAATTTCATGGCGTTCCTCCGATAGCTATGTAATCAGTCCCGTTTTTCCAGTTTGGAGAAGTACAGGTCATGAGCAGCCTGGTATTCTCTGTTGAAGAGTTCATCTGTGCCCTGATGGAGTGTTGAAACGTAGTTGTGGGCACGGTTTTCAAGTTCGGGACGGGATCGCGTGATTACTGCGATTCCTATATTAGAGCACGTATCAGAAATACGTTCTATATCGGAGAGAAGATTTAAGAAGTCATTGTCCATAACGACATTGCATTTGCCGTTTTTGAGGCGGTTGAGATGGTTGTCTCTCAAGGCATCTACCATATCGTCAACAACTTCTTCAAGTGGTTCTATTTCGTGAGCTGCTTCAACATTTCTCTTTAAGAAGGCCTGTTTGGTCAGATCAAGAATTCTGTCTATAAGTTCCTGTGTTACTCTTAATTCCTTAAGCGCATCTTCAGAGAACGCATCGCCGTTTTTATTAAGGTCGGTTGCCTCTTCACAGATGTTCATTGCGTGGTCACCCAGGCGTTCTGCCTGCGTTACGACCTTGTAATATTCATCCATGATACGGATATGATTTTCTTCGCGCAATGCCTTGGACATCTGTACAAGATAGTTGCTGAGAGCATCGGTCATGTGGTCGATTTCATCCTCTTCGTCCTCAATTTCCTTTGCAATTTTCTCATCATATTCAAAGAGTAACGTGAATGCTTTGTCAATATTTACGCGTGCTGCATCAATCATGGCGTTAAGCAGGTTGTAGCAGCTTCGAAGTGCCAAAGCGGGTGTTCCGAAGAATACAGGGTTGAGGGCGTCGAGTTCGGTAGAATACTTGCTGACAACGGCGGGATCGTCTTTGATAATCTTTTTGCTGAACTTTTCGAATATGCCAAGGAACGGGAATAAAAGGACAGAACAGCTGAGATTGAAGATGGTGTTTGTGTTTGCGATGCTTCCGGCGTTCATGGTCATGTTCCAGATTCCGTCAAGAAGACTAAAGGAATGCAGAAGAGTTACCACAATAAAGATAAGTGCTGTTTTTCCAAGATTGAACAGAATGTGAACCATACCGACACGCTTGGCTTCTGCTTTTGCGCCGATTGAGCAGACAATGGCCGTTGTGACACAGTCACCTATATAGATTCCGACAAGAGTGGCATAAATTCCTTTGAAACTGATAAGTCCTGTCTCTGTTGCGAAGGTTTGCAGAATACCAACCGAAGCGGAAGAACTTTGAAGGATAAAAGCGACACCTGTACCTACTCCAAAACCGAAAAGAGGAGTAGTGTCAAGTTTTTGGAACAGTCCGTCAAATACGCCCTGTTCGTTCAATGCGCCGACAGACGATGTCATGGTAAGAAGGCCTGTGAAAAGAATACCGAATCCGGAAGCGATATTTCCGATAACCATTGTGGATTCCTTTTTTGCAGCCATTATGAGAATAATTCCAAGGATAAGAGCGATTGGTGCAAGAGTAGACGGCTTAAAGATTTCAAGCCACGAAGCGGCGGATTTACCACCGTCGGCACTTGTGCCGATATCAAGAAGTCGGATTATCTGACCCGTGACGGTAGTTCCGACATTGGCTCCGACAATAATTCCAAGTGATTGTTTAAGTGAGAGAAGCCCGGCAGCGACAAGACCGGAGGTGATAACAATTGTTGCGGTAGAGGACTGGATTACAGCGGTCACAAACAAACCGAGCAGAAAGGCCTTTAATGTTGTTCCCGTCATTTTTTCGAGGACAACCTTTAACGCTCCGGAGGAACGTTCCTTAAGGCTCGTGCTCATCAGCTTCATTCCGTAAAGGAACATTGCCAGGCCGCCAAACATTGTAATCAGGCTAAATACATCCATTACAGCTCCAGTCTCCGCAAAAACGGGATTAGAATTCGAAACAAAATTACAATCTAACCGAAAACAAAAAATACGCCTAGACAATATCATGTTTGAAAAAATTTTGCAAGACTCTTTTTTCACTTTTTGCAAAATATCTTGCATTATGCTATTCGTAATGATAGAGTGTTTCCTATGAAAAAGATGAATTTTATCCATAAGAAAATTTTATTTTTCTCTCCGGAAAAGATTACCGACAGCGGTCAGCTTTTCAGAATGTACAGGGAGGACATTCCGGCTGACAGTCTTCCTCCCGAAGCGCACGTTTCCGGGCCGGTCAGCTGTACGGCAACTATATTCAGGGTTCATTCGGGTGACCGTATCCTGCTGATTATTCCCACATCCGCAGAGGACTTTTTCCTGTCCTGCACGGAGGAAGAATGGTCAGATTACTGGGCCCACTACTTTGACTGTGACACCGATTATCCGGCTCTTTATGCGTCCATACCGAAAAACGATGCCTTCGTAAGTGCCGCTGCCGCTGATTCCTACGGCGTCCGTGTGCTTAATCAGGACCTTTTTGAGATGATTATTTCCTTCATCATTTCCCAGCAGAACCGTATCCCGAAGATTCGAAAAAGCATTGAGGCACTCTGCGAAAGGTTTGGAAAACCATTTGATTTTGCAGGTAAAACGTACTACGCATTCCCTACCCCGGAGGCCATTGCCGCCTGCGGTCCCGGAGGCCTTGCGGGTCTTTCGCTTGGGTATCGTGAGCGTTATATTTATGAATCTGCCCTTAAGTTTCTTTCGGATGATTACATAGAAAGCCCCAAATTCCGTACCCTTCCGTATTCGGCAGCAAAGGAATACCTGAAATCCTATTGCGGAATAGGCGAAAAGGTTGCAAACTGCATCTGCCTGTTCGCCCTGGGCTACAAAGATGCTTTTCCGATTGACGTCCACATCAAGGATATCCTGCATCGCGAATACAACGTAGGTGATGCCGATTACAGAAAACTTTCCGACAGTATAATGACACAGGCCGCATCGGATATTTTTGCTTATGCTGACGGTTTCAAGGGCATTCTTCAGCAATGGATTTTTGCTTATGAACTGAAGCTTCAGTCGGCCAAAATCAAGTAATCCGTTATTAAACCATTCAAAAAACCAATATGTTTTTAATCCAACAAACAAAAGAAAGAAGAAAATGCTATGATTACAAACAAAGTATTTGATGATGAACTGTCACTTCTTGGTTTCGGTCTGATGCGTCTACCCGTAAAAGACGGAAGGCCCGACGAGCCCGTTGTACGTGAAATGGTTGAATATGCCCTTCAGCACGGCGTGAATTACTTCGATACAGCATGGCCTTATCACAACGGTCTTTCTGAGGATGTAATAGGCAAAATACTGTCCGAACACCCACGCAATTCCTTCTTCCTTGCTGATAAGTATCCGGGCCACCAGATTGCAGAATCCTATAATCCTGCTGAGATTTTTGAGGCCCAGCTTAAGAAATGCGGGGTTGAATACTTTGATTACTATCTTCTTCATAACGTTTATGAAAATGATATCGATGTATATGAGGATGACCGCTGGAACATCATTCCGTACTTTGTAGAGCAGAAGCGCCTTGGAAGAATCAGGCATCTGGGATTTTCATCGCATGGCGGAATTGACATTCTGAAGGGATTTCTTGAGCGTCACGGCTCCGAAATGGAATTCTGCCAGATTCAGCTCAATTATGTTGACTGGACATTACAGAGTGCACGTGAAAAGGTTGAACTTCTCAACAGTTACAACATTCCCGTCTGGGTTATGGAGCCCGTCCGCGGCGGAAAGCTTTGCAAACTTGACCCCGAAACAGAAGCAAAAATGAAGGCACTTCGTCCCGATGAGTCCATCCCCGCATGGGCCTTCCGCTGGCTGCAGTCCGTTCCGGGCGTTAAGATGATTCTGAGCGGAATGACTGCTCCCGACCAGATGCATGACAACGTTAAGACCTTTGAAGAGGCACGTCCGCTTTCGGAAGAAGAAACCGCTCTTCTGATGGAAGCTGCCGAAAGCATGAAAAAATCAGTTCCGTGTACTGCCTGCCGCTATTGCACGGCCGGCTGTCCCATGGAACTGAATATTCCTTTCTTGATCAGTATTTACAACGATCTTTGTTTTGCGCCCGTAACAAACTCAGCCATGCGCCTTGACAATCTTCCTTCGGACAAGCTTCCTTCAGCCTGCCTTCAGTGCGGTGCATGTGCCGCTATCTGCCCGCAGAAGATTGATATCCCTGAGGTTCTGAGTGACCTTGACGCACGCCTTTCCAAGGTCACATCATGGGCAAGCGTCTGTGAGGAACGCTTGAAAATCACTGAGGAAATGCTTGCCGAATACAGGAAATAACCGTATTGGGTCCGGCCCGCAGTTGACAAGCGGAACCGGCCTCGGTGTCAATCGGCTTTATTCCCATTTTACCCGTTCCAGCACTTCCCCGATATTTTCACGGAACACAATATCCGCCCGGGAATCGTAAGAAGTGGCCTCACGGTTGATTACAACAAGTTTTTGGCCCCTGAAATAGTGAAGCATGGTGTTTGCGGGATAAACCATAAGCGATGTTCCGCCCACAATAAACAGCTCGGCCCGGTTAAGTGCCGAAACGGCTCCATCCCAGGCATCCTCAGGCAGGCCTTCCCCGTAAAGGGTTACGCGCGGACGGATCATCCCCCCGCAATCGCAGTGCGGAACGGGTTCCTGTGAATGGAAAATACGTGTTCCGGGGAAATGCTTCCCACAACGGTCACAGAAGCATTCCTCTGTTGTGCCGTGAATCTCATAAACGCGCCCGCTTCCTGCCTTCTGGTGCAATCCGTCTATATTCTGCGTAATAACGCATTCAAGCTTGCCGGCCTGTTCAAGTTCGGCAAGTTTCTTATGTGCTGCGTTAGGAAGAATTCCTTCCACATTCATTTTCTGCCGATAATATTCAAAGAAAACTTTTGACTCATAATACAGGCATTCGTGCGAAAGCAGGTACTCCGGCGAATATGCGTCGAACTGCACATCGTGCCGGTTGTAAAGGCCGTCCTTGCTACGAAAATCCGGGATTCCGCTTTCGGTTGAAACTCCCGCTCCGCCAAAAAATACGGTGCTTCTGCTTTCAGAAATCATCTTGTTGAATTTTTCAATTCTGGTCTCAAAGTCTTCCATAACAACCTCCGTTTTTCACAACCACTTGGTTTGACGTCTTCTATGATACGCTTACTTTTTTTATAAAACAATGGTATAAACAACCTGTTGAAAAAAAAACTCAATCTGCTACAATTATTTTCAGAGAGAGTTGAGAGGGTAATTCCGGTTCGGAACAGACCCGTTTTTCATAATCTATAATAACACACTTGGGGGTTAAAATGGCAGCAAAACTTTATTTTAAGTATGGTGCAATGGGCTCATCCAAATCTGCACAGGCGTTGATTACGCAATTCAATTACGAAGAACTCGGAATGAAGGTATGGCTCATAAAACCCGCCATTGATACCCGTGACGGCGCAAACATCATCCGCAGCAGAATCGGTCTTTTCCGCGAAGCTGACGTTATTACGCCCCTTACAAACATCGCGGAAACATATAGAAAACGCGAAGAAAAGAGCGATGTAATTATTGCTGATGAGGCCCAGTTTTTCACTTCCAAACAGATTGATGAGCTTCGTACTCTTGTTGATGAGGACGATGTTCCCGTTATCTGCTTTGGTCTAAGAACAGACTTCCTGACTCACTTCTTCCCGGGTTCCATGCGTCTTATGGAGCTTGCCGATTCACTGACTGAAGTTAAAACTCTCTGCGCATGCGGCCGAAAAGCCATGGTTAACGCCCGTATTGATTCAGAAGGGCACATTATCACGGAAGGTTCTCAGGTCTTCCTTGGCGGAAATGACAGCTACATTGCCATGTGTCATGCCTGCTGGAGAAGAAAAATCAAGGAGCAGAAGGAAGCACAGAAAAAATAAACAATCCATGTGAAAATCCTGCTGTACTGCATTCAAAACAAAAACCGGTTACCGTTCCATCTGACTTTCCAGATAACAGTAACCGGATTTTTTATCGTTTTTAAGCTTTCGCCAGAAGTTCTTCAAGCTCTTTACAGGCGGTTTCATGGTCATTCACTACAATGCCGTGAATTCCCAGTTTTCTTGCGGCCTCAATGTTTTTCTCACTGTCGTCAAGGAAAACACAAGTCTCGGGCTTAAGGAAATATCTGTTTAACAATATTCTGTAAATCTGCTCATCGGGCTTGATTACTCTCTCTATGCAGGAAATAACCTTTCCGTCCTCAAGTCCGAAGAAGCTGAAGTGGGTGCTTATGTACCCAAAATCATATTCGCTGAAATTTGACAGAAGATAAATCCCGTAGCCCCGCTTTTTAAGTGACAGAACCCATTCACGGGAATAAGGATATTCCATTACCAGCCGTCTTCTGTCCTTAAAAAAGAGCCTGATCTCCGGCTCAATTTCCGGGTCCAGTTCTATGCATTTCTGCATGATTTCATCGGTACTTAAGACATTTCTGTCCATCTCGCACCAGTACGGTCCGAGTGATGTCGCATTCGCAACACGTTCCCGCTTTTCGGGAGCAATTCCAAGCTCCGCAATATAGTCTTTCCAGCGGTAATCCGCCAGAACATTTCCAATATCAAAAATAATGTTTTTTATCATTTGTCGTATTCTTTTTTGGTGTTGCTTTCTCTTCTTGTAATGAGCCAGCAACCATAAGTATAGAAATCCCAGTATTCCCGATAGGTCATGTTGTGCGCAAGGTTCAAAAGCGCACTGTCATCGCCTTTTCTACGGCCATAATAAGGGGATTCCTTCAGTTTGTCGGGTTCAATTAATTCGGTGCTGTCATCCATAAGGATTCCGAGCGGTGTTTCAAATATCTCAGCAAGTTTCAGCAGATTTGCACGGCTTGGTTCTCTTGTTCCCGCCTCATAAGCCTGATAGCAGGAGCGTGATACATGTAATTCCTGCGCAACATCATCCTGTGTCATCATCTTGTTTTCCCGCAACCGCTTAAATTTACGCGCCATTGAAATTATCTCATCCATAATATGAACCCCTAACAAATTAGTCTCATATCTGAATGATTACAGTTGTTTGCGGATATGTGAAGTTTATGCCACGAAACGTGGCATTTGCATCCATTTTATGCCACATATTGTATCATTATGTTGTTTTTTAATGTATTTTCCTGTCTTCCAGACTATAATGCTCTTATGGGTGCGGGGTTCTAACCACGATGTCACTTGGTCGGGAATAACAATGTATGGGGGAAACAATGAACACGCAACTTGGGGAACTGTCAGTACAAAGCTCTGACAGAAGGCTCAACTGTAGCATGACCTGCAGTTGTG
Source organism: Lachnospiraceae bacterium (assembly GCA_045627185.1). Lineage (GTDB taxonomy): Bacteria > Bacillota > Clostridia > Lachnospirales > Lachnospiraceae > SZUA-448. The sequence goes on along the minus strand of JAZQNE010000081.1, from coordinate 482 downwards.
TCGAAAACGAGGCCGGCGAACTGATCATTCGCTATGGCCTGCGATTTAGACGACAATCCGAAACCGTCAGGGATTACCCGGATGTCTCAGGGAATGCAAAAGCGCTTCGCGATTTCATGACCCTGCTAAACCGCAATCGTGTGAGCATACATCATATCGATGATGTCGTTGCTGATTTTATGGCTGTTGGGGCAGACTGAATCATTTCACACAAAGATGCAGAAGCCGATGTGAAAGCATCGGCTTTTTTGCTGCGCTTCGCGCTTTCACATCGCTCAACATAAACTCATAGCGCTTCTTTTTGCTGCGCTTCGCTTGCAAAAGTTCCCTTTATTTCGCGCTTCGCGCAAAAGCGCTATTTCGTTTATGTTGCTCGTTTTCTATCCTACGTGAAAGCAGACGCGATGTTTCGCGCTTCGCGCTTTCACATCGCGCAACATAAACTCATAGCGCTTCTTTTTGCTGCGCTTCGCTTGCAAAAG
>JAZQNE010000080.1:0-14723 GCA_045627185.1 Lachnospiraceae bacterium | reverse complement strand
AGCGGTGTAATCCACGCTGTTACCGTTTAATTCTTTCATAATGTCGCTGACCGTTTCAAACTCTTTCTGAAGATTGTTTTCATCAGCAATAGCACTGATGTTTCTTCTTCTGCCATGATGACTTTCGCCACGGCCTTCGCCCTGTTCTCTGTCATCTCTCTGTCTGAAACCGAAATCTGCAAGTGTTACTTCAACGTTTTCAATTTTGAGACCTGTCTGTTCAAGAGAAACCTTAAGGTCTTCAAGTCCTGCCTCAAGTGCACGTTTTGCCGATTCGCTGTGTGCCGTAAGTTCTGCGGACATAATTCCGTTTTTGGAACTTATCTGGAGATCAACTTTTCCGAGGTGTTCGGGATGCAGCTGAATTTCCATTGAGGATGCGTCAGAAGTAAGAGTAAGTTTGATTTTGTCAATAACCTGACCGGTAATGTTATATAAATCCCTGAAGGTATTAAGCTTTGCAGGTTCTGCATTCTGCATTTCATCAAGTGCTTTGGCAATTTTATTTGCAAAGGCATTCGGTGTAATGAAATCATGCTTTTCACCGGCTGATTCCTTTTTTGAAGAATCATCTTTTTCCGAAACGGGTTTAAGACTGATTTCTTCAGTTTCATCTGCTTTCTGTGAATCCGTACTGATAACTTCCGGATTTTTATCTCTCAAATCCTTAATTTCAATTACCGGTTCATTTTCGGAAATGTCCTCGGATGCATCAGCAAGATATTCATCAAATACCTCTCTGAACATAGGATTATGAAGAAGTTCTTCATTGTTTCCGGCATTAACCATCTGTGCAAGTTTTTCAAGATTCATGTTGTCGGAAAGAATATCTTCCGCCAGTTTTTTCATGGCATCCTGAAGCTCATAAAGGTTTGAAAGAAGCTGCTCGTTTGAAAGCAGGTCTTCAGGTGATGCATTGTTCATCTTAAGGAAAAGGTCCTTTATGCCATCCCCGGAAATCAAATCCATGGGATTAAGCGAAATTTCATTTGCTGCATTTGCAAGTTCTTCATCATTGGAATCAAAAAACTGCTTTAAGAGTTCCGAAATCTTATTCAGAAGTTCCGTAAGTGCTGCAAGTGCTTCCTCAAGTGCTCCAGCATCTGTGCTTTCTTTTGTTTCTGAAACAGAATTATCCATTTCATAAACAGGTTTTTCGTCCTTTACCGGTTTATCAGCTCTGGTCGAATCATCAACAGTCTTCGATGCGGGCTTGTCTGACCTGACTGCGCTGTCCGTAAAGGAATCGGTATTCTTTTTACTCTGGTTTCTTGCAGTCTGCCCGTTATTGTTTAATCTGGAATTGTCATAAACTTTAACGAAGCTGTCAGTCGCGGCATTAGGTACTGCCTGATTCGAAACCGCGCTGATTTTCGCGGTAACGGAACCGACTGATTGTACCGTCATTTATTGTCCTCCTTTCATATTTTCGAACTGAAATAATCGGCTATAACAGTTCATCATATATATCGGCAGGAACAATAAATATGCTTATAGCTCAAACTTGCTTTTTTTAAGAAAAATCATTATTTTGTGGTAGTATTTTCAGGATATTCCGTATTTAGTACTTCATAAAGTTCCTGATAATGTTCAGCATTAAGGTCAGACATACGCTGGAATATTTTCGCAACAAACAGTGAATCCATTTTATTCAGGATATCTGCGGCCTGCTGAGTCTTCATACTGAGCATGACTTTTGTAATCCATTCAATATCAGCCGTCATATTTTCAAGAGAATCGGCTGCCTGAGCGGGTTTCATGGTTGAAAGAAGTTTTGCCTGCTCCTGAATGCCATCTTCATAAGCAAGAAGCTTCAGAACATTTTCATATATTCTTTCTGCATTTTCGGGATAAAGGCCTTCATAAAATTCTTTGTATTTTTCATATTCCGGTGCTTTATCGTTAAATACAACATATGTGTCGAACTTGGATACACGGTCTTCAAATGCAAGAACATTGTCCTCATAAACCTTAAGCCGGTTAACTTCTGCCGTCAATTCGGCTATTTTATCATCCTGTTCCTTAATTTTAGTCTCATCTTCAGCAATTGTCTTTTCAAGGTCCTGAATATACTTGATTGCTTCATCAAGATTCTTGAAAGGATAATTTTCTTCACGCTGAATCTGCTCATCCGATACGGGCGGAAGAATCAGCTTAAGTACGGGAACATCTTTCAGATAAGGACGCAGGGTCGTACCAAGCTTGCCGGCATCAAATCTGATAAGCAGGGCAAATACCGAAAGCCAGATCAGAACGAATAAAAATATAATTATAAAAGTGACGAATCCGCCGCCACCTTCTTTTTTCTCTTTTTTCTTCTTTGCCATCAGCCGGTCCTCCCCTCTTTTTCAGCATACTGGAAGCTGATAAGTTCATCTACGATTTTTTGTTCTTCACGCTCATATTCACGCTTGTAAGCTTCAAACTGGTTTTCCTTAAGGACTTCATGGACCTTACGTTCCTTTATTGCTTCTTCAAGACGTTTACGGGCAATTTCAAGTTTTTGTTCGGCTTTTCTAACATTAGCACGCTGAACTTTAATTTTTTCTTCTGTAGCATCAATCCCGTCTTTAAGGGATTTGATTTTTTTTATGTCAAGTGCGGAACGCATACAATCGCGAAGTTCATCTTCATAAGCCTGTTTCCTGTCGATAATTTCCTGAAGCTTTTTTTCTTCCTCACGAAGAGCCTCAGTAGCAATCTGAAACATCAGCTTTTCCTGAGCCTCCATTTTTTCCTTAACATTCAAAATATTTTGCATGGAATATTTGAATTTTTCCATAAATTATGCGTCCTTCATGATTTCCTCAAGTTTGTCAAAGGTTTTGTCAAAGGATACTTTTTCATCGACATCCTGAGTAAGAAAATCGTTAATCGAATCAATCTTGGAAATGGCAAGATCGATATCCTTATTTGAACCTGCCTTGTAAGCACCGATATTAATCAGGTCTTCGGCTTCATTATAAGTTGCGAGCAGCATCTTGCACTTTCCGGCCAGCTTTTTATGGTCTTTTGTGATAATACTGCTCATAACACGGGAAATACTCTGCAAGACATCAATTGCAGGGTAATGGTTCTTATTGGCAAGCTTACGTGTCAGAATGATATGTCCGTCAAGAATACCACGGGCAGTATCGGTAATAGGCTCATTAAAATCATCACCGTCAACAAGGACTGTATAAAGACCGGTAATTGAACCACGGTCATCATTTCCTGCACGCTCAAGAAGTTTGGGCATTTCGGAATACACACTGGGCGGATAGCCACGCGATACAGGCGGTTCACCGGCCGCAAGACCTATTTCACGCTGTGCCATTGAGAAACGGGTAAGTGAGTCCATCATAAGGAGAACATCCTTGCCCTGATTTCTGAAATATTCAGCTATTGAGGTTGCCGTTTTTGCAGCTTTCTTACGAATAATAGCCGGCTTGTCGGATGTTGCGATTACAAGGACGGAACGTTTTAAGCCTTCTTCTCCAAGGTCGCGTTCAATGAATTCCTTAACTTCACGGCCACGCTCGCCTACAAGGGCGATAACGTTGATATCGGCCTTTGTATTACGGGCAATCATACCAAGCAATGTACTTTTACCTACACCGGAACCTGCAAAAATTCCGATACGCTGGCCCTTGCCTATGGTAAGTAGGCCGTCTATGGCGCGAACTCCGAGCGGCAGAACCGAATCAATGATTACACGTTCCATGGGTTCGGGCGGAGTTGCCTCTACCGAATAATTTTCTTCACAGAAAAGTTCGGAACCGTCAAGCGGATTTCCAAGGCCGTCAAGCGTTTTGCCAAGTAGTTCGGGACCGACCTTTACGGAATGGACGGTTTTCATGTTTTCAACAGTGCTTCCGATGCCGATTCCGCTCAGTTCGCCAAATGGCATAAGAAGAATACGTCCGTCACGGAAGCCAATAACTTCAGCAATGACAGACTGTGTTTTATCCGTGGAAACTATCCTGCAGAGGTCATTTGTGTTAGCGTCGGGTCCGATTGATTCAACCGTAAGACCTACAACTTTGCTAACCTTACCAAGACGGCTCACGTAGGTTTTATCCATTAAGTTTTCATACTTTGACATGTCTATCATGCTGTACTGAATCTCCAAACAATTTAGACCATAATGGAATGTTTTGAGCCTTTATTCACCCGAAAGAAGGCGAATATCAGCTATAAGGTTCTTAAGCTGAACATCAAGGCTGCAGTCAAAAATACGTGTATCGGTTTCAATTGTACATTGTGCACGCTGAAGTACCGGATCTTCAACTACTTCGATGTTATTTCCCTTTAATTCAAACAGGAGTTCCTGCTTCTTGGAATTTACGAAATCAAAATCATCCTTGGAAACATGAATGACATAGTCATTACTGTTTTCCATATCAAGAATGCTCTGACGGATAATGTGAAGAATCAGGTCCCTTCTGTCTTCAACAAGTATACCTGTAATCTTCTGTATAAGATTAATCAAAAGGTCAACAAAAGCAGGCTCAAGCTCATCAACCTTCTTCTCAAATTCCTTATCAATCGAAGAAAGTTTCTCAGTAAGCTCCTGCTTTAAGGCCTCGCACTCGTTTTGTCCGGCGGCAAGGCCGTCCTGATAGCCCTGCTCTTTTGCCTCATAATACATGGCTTCTTTTTCTTTTTCGAGGTCTTCACGCGCTTCAGCAATTATCCTGTCACATTCTTCACGTGCCTCAGCCTTCATTCTTTCGGCCTCAATAGAAAAAGACGATACCGACTCAATGTGTCTGCTGGAAAGAATTGCGTTAAGCTGTTCATCGGTAAGTGAATTTATATCAGCATACACATCATGAGAAGCAGGCTGCTTTGCAGGTTTTTCAAACGATTGAACGGTTTTTGTATCTTCCTCCGCAAGGTCTTCTGAAAAATCGCCTTCTTCTCCGGTATATTCATCACCAAAATCAGATTCCGAGTCCGGTTCATTATTTTCTTCTTCCGCCATTTGCTCCATTTCACTGGCCTTGGCAAGATTTTCATAGTAAAGCTGTCTGAAACCTTCTGCCTGGGCATTCATGTCAAGAGGCTTTTTTTCCTGAGTATAGCGGATGTTCATAGCTTTAATAACATTAGACAACTACTTCGTCACCTCCGCCACGTGAAATAATAATTTCACCTGAATCCTCAAGTTTTCTGATAATGTTAACAATCTTCTGCTGAGCTTCTTCAACATCCTTCATACGGACAGGTCCCATGAATTCCATATCCTCGCGGATCATAACAGCAAGACGCTTGGACATATTGTTGAAGATAACTTCCTGAACCTCTTCTGCTGCGCTCTTAAGTGCAACAGCAAGTTCATTGTTATCAACTTCACGCAGTACACGCTGAATGGACTTGTCGTCCAGAGTAAGAATATCCTCGAATACGAACATTTTCTTACGGATTTCATCAGCAAGTTCGGGCTGCTCTGTTTCGTGAGTTTCATGGATGTGACGCTCTGTTCCGCGGTCAACCGTGTTGAGGATTTCAACAACCGCATCAACACCGCCTGCGATGGTGTAATCCTGATTAACAAGCGATGCAAGCTTTCTTTCGAGCACTCGTTCAACCTCCTTAATTACATCAGGTGATGTGCGGTCCATCAAAGCTATACGCTTTGCAACATCAACCTGTTTGTCAGCCGGCAATGCACCAATGATGGCCGCGGCCTGGCCTGCAGACAGATATGACAGAATAAGGGCAATTGTCTGAGGATGCTCGTCCTGAATGAATGTAAGCAGCTGTGAAGGCTCTGTTTTTCTGACAAATTCGAAAGGACGAACCTGAAGTGAAGCTGTAAGTTTGCTGATAATATCAACAGCTTTGTCTTCACCGAGAGCTTTTTCAAGAAGGTCTTTGGCATAGCCTATGCCGCCTTCGGAAATGAACTGTTGTGCAAGACAAACCTGATAAAATTCATCAATAATCTGATCTTTTACAGCCTGAGAAATATTTCTTGTGTTTGCAATCTCAAGTGTAAGTGATTCGATTTCTTCTTCTTTTAGATGGCGGAAAATCTTAGATGATTTCTCAGGTCCGAGTGTAATCATCAGTATTGCAGATTTTGAAAGGCCCGATAATTCGGGTATTCCGCCGGATTGCTGTTTATTTGCCATGTTTATCCTCCAATAATCCCAAAAGGATTAACCCCAGTCATCTTCAAGCCAGTTGCGAAGAAGGTTTGCAACAGCCTGAGGATTTTCGTCAACAAGTTTTTCGATAAGTCTGAGTGTTTCTGATTTTTCGCTAAGTTCAATGTCTTCAAGGCTCTGATTCTCTTTTGTTGTTGCAAGAAGCTGCTCAATTGAAAGCTCGGGCTCCTGCTCAACAACTGTTTCAGGTCGCATTCCGCGAAGAAGAACAAACAGCAGAAGGCCTATAATAAGAACTGCAAGTGCAATCTTAAATACAAGTGACCAGTCAAATTCAGCAGGTGTTTCTCCGATGAAATTATAGACCTCATATGCGGTAAGTGCGATTCTGTCAGCGGGAATATTAAGACCCATTGCAAAAGCTTCACGCATATATTCGTATTCATCTGTTTCCATCAGACGGGGTTCTTCATGCTGCTTTACATATTCTTCAAAAGAAATATCATCAAGTGTGCCTTCACTCTTTAATACGCTTTCATATACGTTCGAAACCTTGTTCAGAGTAACGGTAAGTGAGGAACTTTCAGGAATTACCTGTGAATTGTCTTTTGTGAAATTAGTAAGCTTTTCATTTGGTAAATATTGAATTTCAGTGGATTCATATGAACTGTTTCCACTCTGATTGTTTACAATGAAATAATCGGTATCATCATTTGAATCAGTACCGGCAACATCTCCGGGAACACCCGTATTTTCAGATGAAACATGCTTGTAAATTCCGTAAAGACCCTGATCACTGCCTTCCGCAGCAATATATTCTTTATAAGCAACACTCTGTTCATCAAAATTAAAGGAAAGACCGGGAATAGCTGTTGTATCAAAACCGTTCTTCTCACCAAGTTCAACAGCTCTGTCATGGTAGAACTGAGTCATCCAGGTTATCCATGTCTGACGCAGGGTCATTGTTTCCTCTTCTTCATTAACAGTGCCGCCAAAAAGAAGGTTCATGTTCTGGTCCATGATTTTAATGCCTTCGGTTGTAACTTTTCCTTCTTTGTCTATGTTCCCAAGAGCGGCAGCTATAATTTCAGCAAGTGATTCTGCGGTTTTGGAAGAGATTTTATCTGTAGTTGTAAGGATCACACTGCAATTTTTGTTGTTTTCTTTTCTGTAAATCGAACTTTTTTCACCGGTAGGATAAAAAATAACGGAAGCATCTTTTATTCCTGCAAGTTTCTTTAATCCGGATTCGATTTCCGAGCGGGTATAAAGGTCATTTTTCAACCTTCTGTCGGAATCGGTGGTAGAAAGGGAATTTTCAAGAAGTGATGAAATAGGGAACAGTTCTGTTTCGCCATATGTTCCCGTAAGCAGAATTGTTGCTGAAATTTCTGCTTTTTCATCTGCAAGGACTGTAACTTTATCTTTATCAAGTTTTGCCTTAATACCGTTTTCGGTAAGAGTGTTTACAGCCTGTGCAGCAAGATAATTACTGCTGAAAGTTCCTATGGTCATATAAACCGTACGGCTCAAAATGAGTATTAAAATAACAAGTAACACAATAACGCTACCTACGATACTTAAGAATATCGTACGTTGCTTCTTAGTGTACTTGTTCCAGATTTCAAGCAGTTTTGCCTGGATTTTCTTAAATCTTTCCTTCATATTTGTTCCCCTTGAAATATATAGCCATTACGGCCCCTTTTTATTTCCCTTTAAGTAGCCGTATGTTTACGGCCTGTTTCAGCAAGGGCCCCAATTCCCTGTTGAAACTCATAATAAGCAGCTTACGGATTACTTAGAACTGCAACTGCATGATTTCTTTGTATGCATCCATAACTGCGTTCCGGACAGCTACGGTATATTGCAGTGAAAGATTCGCTTTCTGCTGTGCAATCTGAAGATCATGAGTATTTGTCATAAGACCCATGGCGTATTGCAGTTCGGCTTCTTCAGCAGCATTCTGGTATTCATTTGTTTCCTGAAGCATTGTCTTGGCGGAATTTAAGAGAATTTCAAATGCCGAACCGTTTGTTTGTGTTTCGGTATTTGCATCTTTAAGTTCAGTGACCCCGCGAATGCCGGAAATATCCGATATACCGCCCACGCCTGTTAATCCGTTAATAATTGTTACATCCATATGTTCTACCCTCAGTTAATTATTATTTACCAATCTCAAGGCCTTTAAGCAGCATATTTTTTGTTGCGTTAAATGCAGTAACATTTGCTTCATAAGAACGTGTTGCATCAATAAGGTTTGTCATTTCGGTTACGGTATCAACGTTCGGATAAGTTACATATCCGTCTTCATCAGCATCCGGATGAGACGGGTCATAAACCTTTTTCATGGCAGTTACATGGTCTTCAGCAATGCCTGAAACAATAACTCCGCGTCCGGTTCCGGTTGTGATTCCGCCTGCCGACATGCTGAGCATGCTGTTAAAGCTTGTGGAATCAGGCTGTCTTTCCTGGAAAACAGCAACCTGACGGCGATAAACATTTCCGTTTTCATCTCTTGTTGTATTTACATTTGCGATATTCTGCGAAATAAGGTCAAGTCTCAGGCGCTGGGCGGTCATGCCGCTTGCGCTAATGTTCAGTGCGTTAAAAACTGCCATTTAAGGCTCCTTTCATGCTATGTTGCATTACAAAATAACCGGGATTTTGATTGAACAAAATCAAGTATCGGTTTATTTACAAATCATTTATTTAACGGTCAGAGCTGTTTTAATCCGGCTGAATTCCTGGCTCATGGAATCAAGTAATGTGTAATAACGGATCTGGTTTTCCGCAAGGTATCCGGATTCGGTTGAAATATCAACATTGTTTCCGTCTTTTCGATAGTCAAGTGTCTTGAAATCCGTGTAAATTGAACCATTCAGCGAAGAAAGACTTCCGTTCAGATTCTGTACTTTTTTATCAAGACTTCCAAAGCCTGAAAGTTTATCCTGAAGATATGATTCAAAAACAATGTCCTGCCTCTTAAAATCAGGTGTATCAACGTTTGCAATGTTGTTATTTATTATTTCATTTCTGATCCAGGAAGCATCTGCAGCTTTATCAAGGACATTTATATAATTGTATGCATCCGATCCGATCATAAGGACCACCTTTCTGCAGGACAAACCGCTAGATATAGTAATCATATCTTATTCATAAACTAATTATATTCTATTCCAAAAAAAACACAAGATATATTTATTAAAAAAAATTATTCAACAATAACTTGTTGTCGTTTTTGTATCTTTTAAGGAATTTTTGTTCCGGTCCTGCCACTAAATATTGATTTTAAGGAAATGGTTCCAACTGAAAGAAAACTTTAACTGAAGTTTCCCGCAATAAAAAACAAAAAAGGATTTATGAATTTCTTCACAAATCCTTTTGTAATAACCAATCCTTTGATACAGGCAATCCTTGCCTCTGATTTATATATCGTCAGATAAGTCAAATTACTTAATATTATTTAAGTTTCTTAAGTTCATCGAATACAACATCATTCATAACCTTGATGTATGTACCCTTCATACCGGATGATCTGGACTCAATTACGCCTGCAGACTCAAACTTTCTGAGAGCATTAACAATAACAGATCTTGTAATTCCGACTCTGTCAGCAATCTTGCTTGCTACAAGTACGCCTTCGTTACCGCCCAGCTCTTCAAAAATATGAGTGATTGCTTCAAGTTCTGAGAATGAAAGTGTGCTGATAGCCGAACGAACAATCTGAACCTTTCGGCTTTCTTCAGCTGTTTCCTCATTAACCGATCTCATCATTTCAAGGCCTACAACGGTTGTACCGTATTCGCTAAGAATTATGTCATCGATTGAATAATCGTTAATGTTCTTGTAAAGGAATAATGTACCAAGACGCTCGCCTGCTATATCAATAGGGGTAATGATTGCTCTGTAATGCTCAACATCAGGGAATTCGAAACCAAGCGTTGAAAGGTTTACATTTTCCTTTGTTGAAAGAATATTCAGAAGACGTTCATTAAGCATTTCATCGATATGGCCTCCGATGTTGTCCTTAATCAGTTCTCTGATTGCAGGAATATCGGAACGGTTCTGGATACCAAGAACCTTACCCTTCTTACTGATTACAAGCACATTCGATTCAAGGATGTCACCCATTACAAGGCAGATATCGTTGAAAACGACTTTGTGTGAATTATTGTTATGAAGCAGCTTGTTAATCTTTCTGGTTTTATCCAATAATTGTACGCTCAAATTATTACCTCCGTAATTTGTTCTGTTCCAATTTTGAAACGATTCATTTACATCAGAAATCATTACAAACAGAAAAAATGAAAAATATGCAGATGTCCGTTTGTAATTGTGTAGTAGATTTTAGCATATTTTTTTTGAAAAATCAATAATTTTTTTGATTTTCGCAAACATTTCAATATTTTGAGTTGATTTAGCGGATAATTCACATAAAAATCATAAATATAGTATATTGGATGCAAAAATATATCTACATTTAGTTTCAGAATTCTTTCAAAAAAAACCGCAACATAAACAATTTTTCATGTTTATGTTACGGTTCAATTAATTTATTACGGTTTTTCTGAGAAAATTAAGAATTTTTGTCTGATTTGCGGTATCAGTCTTCAGGCATTTTCTGAAGACTCATTCTGTTCATTTTTGGGCTTCTGCCATGAAATAAAATCACAATCCGGGGATTTCTCACATCCGTAAAATCTTCTTCCGGCTTTTGTTCTTCTGATAACAACATCTGCACCGCATTTAGGACATTTCACGCCGGCTTTCTCAAGGAAAGTCTTTGTGTTCTTGCATTCCGGGAATCCGGGACAGGCAAGGAATTTTCCGTGACGGCCGTACTTGATTACCATGTTTCTGCCGCATTCTTCGCAAATAACATCCGTTTCTTCATCTTTTATCTGAACTTTTTCAAGTTCTTCATTTGCAACGGTAACTGCCTGATGAAGGTCAGGATAAAATTCGCTTACAACAGAACGCCACTGAGTTTCGCCTGTACTTATGCAGTCAAGCATATACTCTATGTTAATGGTGAAATCCACGTTAACAATTGAAGGGAATGATTTCTTCATAATGTTGTTAACGGCTTCACCAAGCTCGGTAACATACAGATTCTTCTCTTCTTTTACAACATAACGTCTTGCAAGAATTGTTGTAATTGTAGGCGAATATGTACTTGGGCGGCCTATTCCGCGTTCTTCAAGTTCCTTGACAAGAGAAGCTTCCGTGTAATGAGCCGGAGGCTGTGTGAAATGCTGTTCGGGTCTGATTTCGCCAACCGGAAGAACAGCGCCCTCTTCAAGTTTTTTCAATGCGGGATTACTTATTGCAGTTTCTTCATCATCTGAATAAACAGAAAGGAATCCGGCAAAAGCAAGTGTTGAGCACCCTGCAGTAAATTTATATTTTCCGGCATCAATTTTTGCATTTATTGTCTCATATTTTGCAGACTGCATTCTGCTGGCAACAAAACGTTTCCAAACAAGCTGATAAAGTCTGAACTGCTCTCTTGTAAGCGAGTCCTTTACCGATGCGGGTGTCAGTTCAACATATGTGGGTCGAATTGCTTCATGTGCATCCTGAATGTTTTTGTCATCCTTCTTTTTTGCCGTGCCTGCTCCAACATATTCTTTGCCGTATGTTTCTTCAATGAAAGCTGCTGCAGCTGCCTGAGCCTCATCGGAAATACGGGTGGAATCGGTACGCAGATAGGTAATAAGACCGATAGTTCCATGTCCCTTTACGTCAACACCTTCATAAAGCTGCTGGGCAACACGCATGGTTTTCTGTGTGGAGAAATTAAGAACCTTGGAAGCTTCCTGCTGAAGTGTACTTGTTGTGAACGGGTTGGGTGCGTTACGTTTGCGCTCACCCTTCTTAATCTCGGATACAACGCCTTTTTCTTTCTTTACGGCTGCAATAATTTTATCTGCATCTTTTTTGGAGCCGATTTCAAGTTTATTATCATCAATACCGTAGAACTTAGCTGAAAGAACATTTTTTCCTGTTCCGAAATCAGCATCAATTGTCCAGTATTCTTTTGCGTTAAAAGCGTTTATTTCATCTTCACGATCACAGATAATACGAAGTGCAACTGACTGAACACGTCCTGCCGAAAGGCCGCGTTTGACTTTTTTCCACAGAACCGGGCTGATTTCATAACCAACCAGGCGGTCAAGGATACGTCTTGTCTGCTGGGCATTAACCAGGTTCATATCAATATCTCTTGACTGTTTAATTGAACTTTTTACTGCATTTTTCGTAATTTCATTGAAGGTCACACGAGTTGTTTTCTTTGGATCAAGCTTTAAGAGTTCTGCAAGATGCCAGGAAATAGCTTCCCCTTCGCGATCGGGGTCGGTTGCGAGATATACTTTATCTGCTTTTTTTACGGCCTTCTTTAAGCCGTTAATAACATCACTTTTACCACGAATAGTAATATACTTAGGTTCAAAATCACCGTTAACGTCAATACCCATCTGGCTTTTGGGAAGATCACGGACATGTCCGTTTGAAGCTATAACTTCAAAATCCTTGCCCAAAAACTTTTTGATTGTTGTAGCCTTTGCGGGAGACTCAACTATAAGTAGATTATTAGCCATATCTGCTCCATCTGTCTGACAAAAACAACCGAAACAATTGTCCCTGTCGAAATATTGTATGCCGGAATAAAAGGGGCCATATAAGGCTGATTCACGAAAACATGTTACTGATAATTCATGAAAACGATCTGATATATGCTCCTCTGGCAACCTGTTTAATCAGTCCCGAATTCTCAAGCTCGTACAGAATTACAAGCAGTTTTGAGGGCTCAAGCCCCGTAATTTCCACAAGTTCTTCAGTATATCTCGGATTCAAGTCCAAGTTAGCATACACTATTTTGGATTTTGAATCAAGTTTAATTTTATTTTTATTTGAATAATCATCTGAAATTTCATTCAAAACAAGACCAAAGTCCTGTAATATATCGGAAGGGTCAGTCAAAGGAGTACATCCGCTTTTTATCAGTTCATTACAACCCTCGCTAAGAGGGTCGCCAATCCTTCCCGGAACAGCATATATATTTTTATTCTGTTCCAGAGCAAAGTCAACCGTAATCAGAGTACCGCTTTTCTTTGCTGCCTCAACTACAACAAGACAGTCCGCAAAGCCTGAAATCAAGCGGTTTCTTGCGGGGAAATGGTTCGCATAGCCCAGTGTGCCCGGAGGATATTCGGAAATCAAAGCTCCGTTTTCAAGAATTCTGTTTTTCAGAAGAAAATTTTCCTTTGGGTAACACTCATCTATTCCAAAACCAAGTACACCTACTGTTATTCCGTTTCCCATAAGTGCCCCGTCATGAGCATAACCGTCAACCCCGCGTGCCATTCCGCTAACTATGGTCAACCCGCATTCGGCAAAGATTTTTGCAAAGCAGGTTGCAATTTCCCTGCCGTAATAAGAACAGTTTCTTGAACCTATCATGGCAACCGATTTTCTTTTCTTTGGCAATGTCCCTTTTTTGAATAAATATAATGGTGAATCCTTTATTACTTTAAGATTTTCAGGAAAAATATCGTCACCCGGATGACTGTTATCTCCCGCAATTATGAAATCAATTTTCTCTTTTCGCATGGCGGCAAGTGCATCTGATATTCCGTTCCCGTTTCTTACATCAAACAATTTCAGACGAAGGGATTCTGTAATATGAATCTCTTTTAATAACATTTCAAGCCTGCCTCTGTCAAGCTTAAAGAACTCTTCCGGAGCACCCAGTTTGTCAATCAGACGATGCAGATTATCCATACCGAGTTCGGAAACAAGAGAAAGGCCGAAAAGAGCTTCTCTGTAATCCATCAGATTCTTCGCACCTCCATTCCACGGTAATTCACCGCTTCAATAAGGTGTTCCTCGCGTATGTTTTCACTGCCTGCAAGGTCTGCAATTGTTCTGGCAACTTTAAGTATTCGGTGATAACCTCTCCCGCTTAGTTCAAGCTTGGAAAAGACATTTTGCATAAACTTCATTTCTTTAGGCCCGAGCTTGCAGATTTCTTCAACCTGAGCGGCATTCATTCCTGAGTTTGTTTTGTACCTGCATTCCTTAAATCTTTCTGCCTGGATTTCACGTGCACGGCTGACTCTTTCGCGAACCGCAAGCGAGTTCTCACCTTTTTCGCCTTTAAACCAGTCCTTTGCACTGACAGGTGAAATCGACACATAAATGTCAATTCTGTCAAGTAAGGGCTGACTGATTCTGCTCCTGTAATTGTTTATCTGTGTTTCCGAACATGTGCATTTCCTAGTGTCCGGATAATAGCCACATTTACAGGGATTCATAGCAGCAACAAGCATGAAATCCGCAGGATAAACCGAGTTTCCCGACAATCTGTTAATTGTAATTTCTTTTGTTTCGAGCGGCTGACGCAGGACTTCAACAGTATTCCGTCCGAATTCGGGAAGTTCATCCAGAAACAATACTCCTTTTGAAGCAAGACTGATTTCCCCGGGGTGCGGATAGGTTCCGCCACCGATAAGTGCATTTGTTGTAATGGTATGATGCGGCGCACGGAACGGCCTTTTGGTCATAAGCGGAGCATCATCCTTCAAAAGACCTGCTACGCTGTAAACCATTGATAATTCATGGCTT
>JAZQNE010000079.1:0-7360 GCA_045627185.1 Lachnospiraceae bacterium | reverse complement strand
TGAGGCGCTTGGAACCGCAATCAAGCTGCTTGCTACAAGCCGCAAGGTTGATGATAGGGTTTATGCAATGGTTGCCCCGAAAATGATTCGCAACAATCATCCGCTTTTCGCTGTAAATGGCGTATTTAACGGCATTCTTGTACGTGGAAACATGCTCGGTGACGTTATGTTCTACGGCAGCGGCGCAGGAAAACTTCCCACGGCAAGCGCTGTTGTTTCAGATGTTATTGATGCCGTTAAGCACACAGGCAAGAACATCATGCAGCTCTGGAGCAGCAAAAAGCTTGAACTTTCAAGCAATGACGGTCTTGTAAACAACTTCTTTGTACGTGTTAAGGAAGCAGACCGTGAGGCAGCAGAGAAGCTGTTTAACATTGTTGAGACCGTTAAACTCGGCTCATATCCTGATGAGTTTGCATTTATCACAGCTCCTCTTGCAGAAAAAGATTTCCTTGAGAAGGCTGAAAAGCTTGACATTATCTCATATATCCGAGCAGAATATTAAACCGGTTCCGGAATAATTCCCCGCGCGACGGACACGCCATAATAAGCAGACACAAAAAGCCCGACGGACTTTGGGAGTACATATGAAATATATTATCGTTCTGGGTGACGGCATGGCCGATGAGCCGCTTGAAGCCCTTGAAAACCGCACACCGCTTGAAGTAGCCAATACACCTATGCTTGATGAACTTGCTCCGGTTTCTGAGATCGGTCTTGTTCATACAATTCCCGAGGGCATGAAACCGGGCAGCGATACCGCAAATCTTGCGGTGCTTGGCTACAATCCCCGCAAATATTATTCGGGAAGATCTCCGCTTGAAGCGCTCAGCATAGGCGTTCCCATGAAGGATACCGATATTGCCGTAAGATGCAACATCGTAACGGTTTCCGACAACGGTGAACCTTATGAAGAGAAAATAATGATTGACCACAGCTCAAGTGAGATTTCCACTGAGGATGCGGCAATCCTTCTGGATGCTGTACGAAAAGAGTTTACAAACAGTAAATATTCGTTTTATACCGGCACAAGTTACCGCCACTGTCTGATCATTGACAATGGTGAGGTTCCGGAGCTGGCACAGCCTCATGACATTCTGACGCAGTGCATCGGGCAGTATCTTCCGACAGATGTCGACCTGCTTGAAATGCAGAAGCGAAGCTTTGATATTCTGAATAACCATCCGCTTAATGTGGAAAGGGCAAAGAAGGGCCTGAATAAGGCAAATTCGCTCTGGTTCTGGGGCGCGGGCACAAAGCCTTTGCTCTCTCCGTTCTTTGAGAAGACAGGCAAGCGCGGAGCCATGATTTCAGCCGTTGACCTGCTTAAGGGAATTGCAACCGGAGCAGGCATGAAGGTTATTATTGTTCCCGGTGCGGACGGAACACTGAACACTAATTACAATGGAAAAGCACTTGCTGCAATTGACGTTTTGACAAAGGAAGATTATGATTTTGTATATATTCATGTGGAAGCACCGGATGAGATGGGACATCAGGGCAGCATTGAGCGCAAAATCAAGTCGATAGAATATCTGGACGAGCGCATCATCCGTCCTGTAAAAACGGCCATGGATGAGTTTGGCGAGCCTTACAGAATGCTTGTAATGCCCGACCATCCTACGCCGATCCGTTGCAGAACACATACTTCCGACCCTGTTCCGTATCTTCTTTATGACAGTGAAGATATCAAAAAGAATGACGGACAGCTGTACAATGAAAAGCAGGGAAAAGCATCCGGAATTTACGAGCCGGAGGGCTTCAGGCTGATTGACAAACTGCTTCGTTAGAACTTGTCCGGGGAATACCGGAGTACAACGGAAAATCAGCCCGCAAAATGCGGGATGAAAAATGTAGACGGGGTAAATTATTAGGAAAGGACCTAAAACAATGCTGATTGTAAAGAAATTCGGCGGCACCTCTGTGGGTAATAAGGAGCGTATTTTTAACGTTGCAAGACGCTGCATAGAGGACTACAAAAAGGGAAATGACATTGTTGTTGTTCTTTCAGCTATGGGAAAATCTACGGATGAGCTGATTGCAAAGGCAAAGGACATCAACCCTAACCCTTCAAAGCGAGAACTTGATATGCTTATGGTAACAGGTGAGCAGGTTTCTGTTTCACTGATGGCCATGGCTATGGACGCACTTGGCGTTCCTGCTATCTCGCTTAATGCTTTCCAGGTTGCAATGCATACAACATCTGCCTACGGAAACGCAAGACTTAAGAGAATCGATACGGAGCGTATCCGCAACGAACTCGATAACCACAAAATCGTTCTTGTTACGGGATTCCAGGGCGTTGACAAGGAAGATGATTTCACAACACTCGGACGCGGTGGCTCCGACACAACGGCAGTTGCTCTTGCAGCAGCACTTCATGCCGATGCCTGTGAAATTTATACCGACGTTGACGGCGTATATACCGCTGATCCGCGCATCGTCCGCAACGCAAGAAAACTTGACGAAATCACGTACGATGAGATGCTTGAGCTCGCATCGCTCGGTGCAGGCGTACTTCATAACCGTTCTGTTGAGATGGCTAAGAAATACGGTGTACAGCTTGTTGTACGTTCCAGTCTGAATGATAATCCCGGTACCGTAGTAAAGGAGGAAGTAAAAATGGAAAGAATGCTCGTTAGCGGCGTCGCTTGCGATAAAAACGTAGCCAGAATCTCTGTTATTGGTCTTGAGGACCAGCCCGGTGTGGCATTTAAGCTGTTCAATCATCTTGCACGTCATGGTGTAAATGTGGATGTTATTCTTCAGTCAGTAGGCCGTGACGGCACAAAGGATATTACCTTTACCGTTGCAAGAAGCGACCTTGATGAGGCACTTGCAACACTTGAGCGTCACAGAGAGACATCTCTGAAGTGCGATAACATCACTGTTGAACGCAATGTTGCCAAGGTTTCCGTTGTTGGCGCCGGCATGACAAGCAACCCCGGTGTTGCAGCCATGATGTTCGAAGCAATGTATAACGAAAACATCAACATTAAAATGATCTGCACCTCAGAAATCCGTATCACCGTTATTATTGATGAGGCTGATACAGAGCGTGCAATGGTTGCGGTTCATGACAAATTCTCACTGGCTGAGTAAGTTAAATAATGGATTTAAGGGCCGCCCGGACTGATTCGTACCGGGCGGTCTTTTTGCGCGAATAACGAGAAACCTGAAAAAGTGCGGAAACTTGTAAAAAGAAGCATGAAGCAGTTGAAAAAAATAAAAATAACGGATATTATTATCTCGTAAAAAATTGGAGAAAAAAACATGCAAACATATAGAAAAAAACTCGAAAAGCCGGGAATGCTTCTTGCAGCGGTTCTGGCGGTGCTTCTTTTTACAGCCTGCAATAAACAGCCTACAGCGCTTCCGTTTGGCGTTGTAACGGGTATTCCTACTATTTCGCCCACACCTACTTTATTGCCTACGCCAACGCCCACACCGACGCTTGTTCCGGACCCGTACAACATAGACTGGTGGCTTGAGGAACGCATTGGTAACAATACTATTTTGAGCAGAACCGGCGTTAAGCTGCTGAATGAAGAAATGTTTGGTCTGTCGGAAGCGGGAATGCACCGGCCCGACCGAATCGGAGAAATGACAGGTGACGAATTGAGGACGCTGATTGAGTCCACATCGTTTCCTAAAAAAGAATATCTGAACGGCAAGAAGATAATTGAGGAAGATAAAAATGCAATTATCAAAAACAGAAATCTGACTAT
Organism: Lachnospiraceae bacterium; assembly: GCA_045627185.1. Taxonomy (GTDB): domain Bacteria; phylum Bacillota; class Clostridia; order Lachnospirales; family Lachnospiraceae; genus SZUA-448. The sequence goes on along the minus strand of JAZQNE010000079.1, from coordinate 3,632 downwards.
GAAGGACAGTGACCTCATCAAGGTCAGATATGCCATTGTGACGGATTATACTGCAATCCGCAGCTTTCCTACTTTTTCAAGACTCTCAAATGAAAAGGGAACGTTTGATTATTTGCAGGAAACGGGTGTGTATATTGGCGAGCCTCTGGCTGTTCTGTGGGAATCTGAAGACGGAGAATGGTTTTATGTGCAGACGCTGAATTATTCGGGCTGGATAAAGAATGTTTATATCGGATTCTGCGAAAAAGAGTTTTTTGACAAGTACTGCACATTTTATTTTGAGGAGCATGACTCACAGAATCCCATGCAGATGGCCAATTATGTGTGCGACCGTAATGTGATCCGGAAGACACAGGAGATTTTTGCGATTGAAGATATTCTGAAATCATCACCCTATTATTATAACAGTGACCACCGCACAAATCCGAATATCAAAACTGTTACAAAGTGCCTGAGAGCGGGTACAATTTTGTTTTTGCTACGCAATGATTCGGAATGGATATATGACCATGGGTACGATCCGAACGCCAGATGCAGCTTTTATCTGCCGGAAAGAAATGAACAGGGAAAGTGCGTTTTTAATATTTACGGAATCGACAATTATGAAGTCTTTTTCACTACAGATTGTTTCTGCTCAGACCGATTCGTTCTGACTCAGGCAAATAATCTTCTTGGAACAGATTATTCATGGGGCGATGAGAGCGGAACCGGCTATGACTGTTCATCAACCATTGCAGCAATTTACCGCACTTTCGGCTTGTTCATTCCCAGAAACACGGGCGACCAGCAAAAAATCCCGTATGGTGTAAAAGATATTTCCGGTCTTGACACAGAGGCGAAAAAAACGTATATTATGGAACAGTCTGCGGGAACGCTTCTCTATTTCCCGGGACATGTAATGATGTATATTGGAGAATATGAAGGAAAGCTTTACGTTCTGCATAATACAACTGATGTGACATATGAAGACGGAACAAAGGAAAATGTGATGTCCTGCGTGATTACATCGCTTGACTGCGGAAACGGAGAGCAGACATATCTGGAAAGACTGACAACGGTGCTTGATTTTGGGGCGGCAGCAGAAGAACTGGAAGCTGCAACAGATTCTTGGAACACACCGGATGAATAATTTGGAGTTTTTTATGGCAGATTTAAGAAAAGAAATTTCAAGAAGAAGAACATTTGCAATTATTTCCCACCCGGATGCAGGTAAGACAACACTTACCGAAAAACTTCTGCTTTACGGCGGAGCTATTAACCTTGCGGGCTCTGTTAAGGCAAAGAAAACCGGCAGACATGCGGTTTCGGACTGGATGGAAATTGAGAAGGAGAGAGGTATTTCCGTAACATCATCGGTTATGCAGTTCGAGTATGACAACTACTGCATCAACATCCTTGATACCCCGGGACATCAGGACTTCTCTGAGGATACCTACCGTACACTTATGGCAGCGGATTCAGCTGTAATGGTTATTGACGGTTCAAAGGGCGTTGAGGCGCAGACTATCAAGCTTTTCAAGGTTTGTGTTATGCGCCATATTCCCATTTTCACCTTTATTAACAAGATGGACCGCGAGGCGCGCGATACGTTCGAGCTTCTTGACGAAATTGAGACAGTGCTCGGAATCCGCACCTGCCCCATCAACTGGCCCATCGGCTCAGGCAAGCAGTTCCAGGGCGTTTATACACGCGAAACACAGACAATCAACCGCTTCAATGCCGCCAACAACGGCATGAAGGCTGTAGATACGGTAAAAGTTCAGATTGGCGATGCATCGCTTGATGACATTATCGGCAAGGCTGCTCATGAGAAGCTGTCTGAAGAGATTGAGCTTCTTGACGGTGCCTGCGATGAATTCGATCTTGAGAAGGTTCGCGCCGGCAAGCTTTCGCCTGTATTTTTCGGTTCTGCGCTCACAAATTTCGGTGTTGAGGATTTCCTTAAGCATTTCCTTGTTATGACTACCGATCCGCTTTCGAGAAATTCGGATGCAGGCATTATTGATCCTTACACACACGGATTTTCGGCATTTGTATTTAAGATTCAGGCCAACATGAACAAGGCACATCGTGACCGTATTGCATTTATGCGTATCTGTTCCGGCAGGTTTGATGCCGATGAGGAAGTTTACCACGTTCAGGGCGACAGAAAGTTCAAGCTTTCACAGCCTCAGCAGCTCATGGCACAGGACAGAAAGGTGCTTGACGAGGCATATGCAGGTGATATCATAGGCGTGTTCGATCCGGGCATTTTCTCAATCGGTGACACAATCTGCGCACCCGGCGAAAAGTTCCATTATGAAGGTATTCCTACCTTTGCGCCCGAGCATTTTGCAAAGGTCCGTCAGACCGACACCATGAAGCGTAAGCAGTTTGTAAAGGGCATCACCCAGATTGCTCAGGAAGGTGCCATTCAGATTTTCCAGGAATTCAACAGCGGCATGGAGGAAATTATCGTTGGTGTTGTAGGTGTGCTGCAGTTCGATGTTCTGAAGTTCAGACTTGAGACCGAATACGGCGTTGAAATCCGCATGGACGTGCTCCCGTACGAGTACATCCGCTGGGTTGCCGGCGGTACAAACGATGTTTCAGCCCTCTCCGTAACAAGTGACACCAAGCGCGTCAAGGATATGAAGGGCAACCCGCTGCTCCTGTTTGCTCACGAGTGGAGCATCAACACCGTGCTTGACAGAAACAAGGGTCTGGTACTGGAGGAGTTCAGGAAAAACTAAGGCTGACACAGGGGACGGTTTTTTTTGTCGGATCTTTTGAAAAAAAAGAGACCGGTGGCAAGCGCCATCGGCCTTAATTGTATTCAATTATTCGGGATCGCTTACAGAGTCAGCTTCTTCTGCTTCTTCGGGTAAATCAGCAAGGTCATCATCTGCTTCGGAATCATTGCCAATGTTGATTGAAACGTAATCACGCTCTGACTCGTCAACTTCAGTTGTTTCGTCGTCATCAAAATCATCAAGGTCATCAAGATCTTCTAAATCTTCATCATTTGCAATGTAATTCTTGTAAACGTAGTAAGCACCTGCTGCAATGCCGGCCAGAACCGCTGTGCCCGTAAGGAATTTTCCAAACTTCTTCATGATTATACTCTCCTTTTTTGCCCTTGAAACAGGTTTCAAGGTATTCCGCTACAAACGTTTCATCACCTTTCGTGATGATGCCGTTACATTATAACCCCTTTTGGCGAAAAAATAAAGAAAAATTTTTAAAAAACCTTCAAAAAAGACTTGCAAAGTATAAAATCTTGCGTTATAATAGCGTTCGCGACTTGAGAAAAGTACATATTGGGCTATCGCCAAACGGTAAGGCAACGGACTCTGACTCCGTCATTTTCAAGGTTCGAATCCTTGTAGCCCAGCTTAGCACCCCGTTTTGAAATCGGGGTGTTTTTTGCGTGAAAGCAGAGTGAGGATTGTGAAGATGTGTATGGAGCTTGCCCCAATACACATCCTCACAACCCGAACGAGCAACATACACGAAATAGCGCTTTTGCGAGCGAAGCGAAGCAAAAAAGTGCGCTACAACTATAGACACCCCCGGGTCTGAAAAAATGTATGGTTTGGGTCAAATTAGGCCCGAAAAAATGTAAAAAATGAGCGGGCGAGGTCTGAAAAAAT
>JAZQNE010000078.1:0-3145 GCA_045627185.1 Lachnospiraceae bacterium | reverse complement strand
CCACGGGGAGCCTCCTTACTCATAAAAATCCATATTCCACAGCAGATATAACGGAATACTTACCGTATTTGTTTCATTAACCGCATTCAACGCTATATTCTTAAGAGAAGCCTTAAATCCGACCCTGGGCTCATATTTCCTACTGAATTGCTTATAACTTTTTGCCTGAGTATTAGTTGCCGCCTTTACTTCAACAGGAACAACCTGTCCATCATTTTCATATATAAAATCAAGTTCTGCCGTATTACCGGAATTCCAATAATAAGGCATCTTTTTTTGATTTATTAATTCATTCATGACATAATTCTCTGTTATTGCGCCCTTGGAGGTTTTTAAGTTATCATTCTCAGACATATAATCATCTATCGAAACACCAAGTCTTCTGCTTAGCAGACCTATATCTGACATATATACCTTAAAACTTGTTGCATCTGCATTAAAAGCTAATGGAATTTCTGCATTTTGAACCATTTCAAGGCTATAGATCAAGCCTGCATTTTTTAGCCACCCCAGTGCCGCTTCAAGTTCGTGAGCTCTTTTACCTTCCTTAACATGAGAAAAGACAAACTTATTATTATCTTTTGCCAGCTGTTTCGGAACAGATTCCCATATCATACGCATTTTTTCTATCTCTGCTATGGGTGTATGTTTTGAAAAATCATCTGCATAATCAGATAATATTTCATCCTGTATCTCCGTTACAGCCTTAAAATCCCGGTTTTCGATATAATCACGAACCACTTCCGGCATTCCGCCAACAGCATAGTATGTCTTTAACAGTTGTTCCATCGGTCTGGCGTAGCCTTCGGGAATCTCACGATTAACATCCCACTTTTCAAAAATACTGACGAATCTTTCTTCTCCCATCGCAATAATAAATTCCTTAAAACTCATAGGATACATCTGCATACGATTCACCTTTCCTACCGGGAAGGAGATGTTTTCCCTTTTTAAAGCTACACCGAGTAATGATCCGGCACATACCAGATGTAATTCTTTTAGATTCTCGCAAAAATACTTTAGGGATGTTATTGCTTTGGGACATTCCTGGATTTCGTCAAAAATAAGTAATGTCTTCCTGGGAGTGATTTTAAGTTTCAGGATTAATTCCAGCTCTTTTAGTATTCTGTTTACATCATAATCATAATCAAAAACAGCGGAATAATTACTATTTGATTCAAAGTTGATATAGCAGGTATTATCAAAAAACTTTTCACCGAATTCCTTTAAGACATATGTCTTCCCACATTGACGGACACCGGTAATCATTAAAGGTTTTCTTCGTTTGCTGTCTTTCCATTTTATTAATTCATTAGAAATTTCTCTATACATAACCTTCTCCTTCAACAAAAGTCCTATGACTTTTGTTAGTATTATAACATTTGTCATAGGACTTTTGCAATAATTTTTGATAAAATGTTACCTGCCGGGTAACGTAGCCCCGTGTTCCGGGGCTCAGGCTAGTCAACAACGGGCTGCGGTTCCCCACAAGCCCGCGACTTTAGTCGTGGGTTATTGACCGGGCTTTGGCTGTTGGAACTCTCGGTCGCTGTCTTGGTGGCTATGCCCGTCGGGGATATCTCCTCCGATCACGTTTTCGAGTTTGCTGTCTTCAACGACCGCAGTCGATTCGGCAGTCTCTGCTCTTTTGTCCTTTTTCTTCATGGCGATATCCTCCTTCGGGTTCGTTGGGCAAATTGCTTTCTGCTTATTTATACGGGTAAAGTCGGAAAATGGATAATGGAAAATTGGAAAATCCATGATTGCGGCTTGTATTTTCTGGGACAGCTGTTCAAAATACTACCATATACATACGCATAAAAATCATTGTTCGTTATTACCATGCGGAATGATGTACGCCGACTGTGGTTTCTTATTTTTGTTGATGTATTCTTCGGCTTTGGATTTAGGGAACGATTGAAGAATGTATTCGTTGTGTTCTTGGTCGATTTCTTCTAATGGCTCATATGAAGGGTTGTATTCAAATGGCTTATTACTTTTGTTTCCCAAAAAAGTGGCGCGATACGCTTCATATGCGGCTTCAATGTCAGGATCTGCACCTGCACCACCAACAGCCTGCGCAAGCTCTTCTTCAGTCAGTTCTGTAAGTTTGTTGTTAAGCGTTTCGGCTTCCTTTTTCGGTGCATTCAGATCTTCTTGGGATTTCATAATCATTCTCCTCTCGTTTGGTTCTTCATTTGTTTATACGTGTAAGGTCAAAAAATGGATAATGAAAAAATCGGAAAATCCATGATTGAGGCTTGTATTTTTCCTGTACGGCTTATATGACGCGAAGCCGGACAGTGATGCAGCGAAGCCGGTCACTGTTCAGGTGCGTCCGGAATATACCGGAACCGCGGAACCTGCTCCCCGTTGACAGTGACAAGCTCGTTCCACATGGTTGCAGGACGCACCCAGATATCGTGATTCCCGTAGAGCGCCCGATAAACTACCATTAGCTGAGCGGGATCTTCAGAGTATTTGGCAACAGCGAGAACTTCATAATCGTTGCCCTTATAATGATGGTACCGTCCGATCTTGATGTCGGCGGCGGTGCTTTGTGTGGAATTCAATTTGGTGTTCTCCTTGTTGTTAAGATGCCATTATTATACCAGATATTTGGCGGAAATACAAGGCTTTTCCGTTAACAACAAGAAAAGCGGCAAGGAATGTTCCCTGCCGCAAGAAAAAACAAATTCGTTCAGAACAGATCTCGAATGCTCAGCCAACCCATCTTCCGTTTGCGTCAACAATATATCCATCCGGGAAAGCTGCGCCCGCCGCAGCATTCTCCACCTGTTCGTCTGTCAGTTCGTTGCCAGTATTATTCTTTTCTGCTTTGGTGTTTTCGACCTGCTGTTTTTCTTTGCTTTTCACTTTGAGTTTGTCTTTCATGATCATTCTCCTCTCTTCCATCAAGCTTCATCTTTGTCCGCGCCGTCCGCAGGTGCGGGCTTTTTCTTTTTTACAACAACAAGAACCGCAACAATGGCGACGGCAACAGCCGCACCGCCGACAATGATCCAGATACTGCCGCCGGAAAGTGCGGAGCCGGTCAGATTTTCCGATCTTTTTGTCATTTCAAGCGCAAGTTCCTCATTTTCGCCGAGGTGATAATATGCGGAAGCAAAATCAAACATCGCCA
>JAZQNE010000077.1:0-4057 GCA_045627185.1 Lachnospiraceae bacterium | reverse complement strand
CCATTAATCTGATTATAGCATATTAAGCGAAAAAAAAACAATTATAAAACCCAAAAAACAATAAAAATATCCAAAAAGCCCGGTATATCATAAAATATACCGGGTATGGTCATCAGTTATTTTTTCTTTTTAATCATCAGTTATTTTTTCTTTTTAATCATCAGTTATGTTTTCTTTTTAATTCAGCAGTTGCAAGTGCACATCCGCTGATCATAAGAATTGCAAGGCAGATGAAAATATAATTTGTATCGCCTGTGGGAGGAAGCGGGTCAACTTCTTTCCATTTTGCTATAAGTTCCGTATCTTCAGTGATTTCCGTGTCAAAGTCAAAAGCAGGCTTTCCGTCAATGTTTAAGCACCAGCCTTCAAAGATGTATCCTGTTGCGGAAGGATCCGAAGGCTTTGCTGCTTTATCGCCTAAGATTACATTCTGGGAAGAAATCTGTGTTCCATGGCCGTTCATGTTGAAAGAAACGGTATACAGAAGGGTAATAAGCAAGGTTTTGTCAGCGGTGAGGACAACAACGTAATCATCGTCATCGGGTGTGAAATAGCCTTCACAGCCTGTTGCGTCATTTGTAACGAACTCATTTGCATTTTCAAGGGTAACACCAATGTTCATGCCTGTTGAAGGCGCAGGAACGTCTGCACCGGTCCCGAGTGTTACAAGACCGCCTTCTGCTACGTAAAGGTTGTTATCGGCAGTTCCTTTTTTATTTCCGGTAATCTTTGCTGCCTGTCCAAGGAATACATGAGCTCCGTTGCAAAGGTAGATGCCGGCACCGTTGCCGTCTGTTACGGTACAATCGGTAATTGCTGCGTTTGCAAAGCCAACAGCATCACCGGCATAGATTCCGCCGCCGTCCTTTATTGCAGAGCAGCCACTGATTTTAATGTTATCGGCAAATGTTGCAACGCCACCGGTCTGAACAAATACTGCACCGCCGCATGCATCCGTACCGGTTGCGGTACAGTCCTTGATTTCTCCGCCAACAGCTTCAAAACGGGCACCTGAATAAACAAGAACACCACCGCCAAGGAGAGCTGAACATTCCTTAATTGTAGAATTGGTGAATCCAACAAAGCCGCTTGCCACAATTGCTCCGCCGTATTCTGTGGCAGTATTGTTTGAAAGTTCTGTTGAAGTGAGGCTGACATTTCCGCCATCGTTCAATATACCGCCACCGGCATTGGCATTGTTTTCGGTAATTTTATTATTAATATAATTTGTCTGGACACTTCCGTTTTTCGTATAAATACCGCCACCGGATGATGATGCTGTATTATTTGAAATTACTGCACCGGCAAGCATTACACTACCTTCATTGTTGTAAATACCGCCACCCTTTCTCGCTTTGTTTCCGTCAACAGTTGCCAGAATCAGGCTCAGAACTCCGCCATCGTTATATATACCGCCACCGGATTCCAGATTGTTACCTCCGGTTATTTTTCCGGAATTGTCATCATCATAAATTGTAAGGTGTCCGCCATTTTCAACTTTTATAACATAACCGTCCGCAATTGCCCGGCTTAACGCACGATCAATTTTATGTCCGTTCAGTCTGATTGCAATATTTGCATCCGAAGGAATGACAAGTGCACCAAGTCCTTTATCATAGCTTCTGATATCTTCACGAATTTCAATCAGCTTTGAGCCGGAGCTGACTATTGACTTAAACTGGTCACATGAGAATGATTCATCGCTTGCAATAGCATCCTGAAGAAGCTTCCAAGGTTCTACCTCTATATGGCAGTATTTCTTTTCCTCATTACGATTGCTGGGGTAATCTTCTTCGTATACCAGATGGTCCGCATCAATTCCCGCCATAACATACAATCCGGGTTCAATGTATAAAACTCCCGGATTAAAGCATTCTCCTATGGCACACACTTCATCACCTTCGCCACCTACTGAGGTAATGATGCCGCCGTAAATATTTATATCCAGTCCTCTACTGCCACCGATTCCCGCTGCATGATTTCCACCGATTGCCGTAATTGTGCCGTTATAAATGTCAACTTCAAGATGATCGTTTAACTCGCAAGCGATACCACCGTAATAATCTCTGCCGGTTAAGTTTATTACACCGCCATGAATCTTTAATTTCGTATTGTCTTTCATGTATATGGCATCAATGTTTTCCGGCTTGTCAACAGTTAATGACCCTGTTCCTTCTGTCTGTCCGTAAATTATTAAGGAACTATAGCTATCCAACACAAAACCGCCATTCACGGTCAGAGAAACACCGTCTTTAAGTATCATATAAACGGTTCCCTCAACATAAACCGAACAGCTGCTATCATAGGACAGGTCCTGATCGACAACGATATACGAGGTTGCACCATAAGTTCCAATTTCATTCATTCCGGAGTGGATGCCCATTGAACTCATCAGGCTATATGAAGTGATTGATTTTTCGACCATCTTTTTTTGTACTGTGTCATATTCAAGATAAGTAACTTCCGCCGTGTCTGCCAACACCTTAACAGGCATAAAACCAATACAGAACACAATTGCCAGTAACAATGGAACAAGCCATTTTTTCATAGATAACCTCCAAAGCAATATATCATTTTAGATATTTTGGATTTAAGTGCTTATTTGTGTCTTTTTTTCGTCAAAACATCAACAGTTCAATTATAACACAGCGGATTAAAAAAATACAAATATAAATTATTTGAAGCGAAAAAATATCCAATTTTTTTTCACAATCTTTTTAAAAATCCTCAAGTATAACCGATATCGGTCCACAGGCCCACGGATGGCACAGACTGGTATTCCACTTTCTTTCCCTGCCCCATGCTTCAAAAGCCGTAGTTGCACCTTCACGCAGCATATTCAGCCAGCCGTTTTCGCCATCGTTTGTAAGCAGGCGGTAGGCAGAAGCCCTGTGATTGCAGTTTATAAGTCCCTTAATAGCAAAATATGAAAGGAAAACTCCGCAGTTAAGCCCTTTTGATTCAATAAACTCCGCAATTTTACCTTTGTTCCCGGCCGGAGCAAAATCAAAATAAAGCGGATAAACATTTGCATGCAGCGAAGAATGTTCACTTGAAAGTGAATCCCTGTATAATCCGGTTTTTTTGTCAATAAAAGCATTGTTAAAGACAGCTATCCGTTCTTCAAGAGACCGTTTCCGGGAGTCAAATTCTGCTGCATAGTCCTGTTGCGCATTATTTTGGCCGTTTAAGCCGTTTTTATTCAAAATACGCTGAATCTTGGCCAGATTAACACAAGCTCCCAAATAGAGGGCATTTACGACGTTGTGGCACCCTTCTGCAACCACCGGACGTGTAAGCGCAAAATCATAACCGTCCCGAAGGTTTTCGGGCCAGTCCACAAGATTCCATTTGTCGGAAACGCAGTCAAGAAGTCCGTCAGCATTCTCGTATTGCTCAAAGTGCCGTATTATACCTTCCGCAACCGGGTAATATTTTCTTAAGAATTCCTTATCTCCCGTAAAATAATAATCTGTCAGAAGAAGTTCGGACCATAAAAGAGAAAAATCAGCAATTTCCTGCATCAGAGCACCGGGAGCAACTGCAAGAAGGCCCGGACATACAAACGAAGTCCCGGCAAACTGATCAATGCATTTTCTGAGCATATCGGTATTTCCGGTCAGATGCACCTGCGCACGCGCGGTAATAATCGCATCTCCGAGATACTGACCTTTTTCTCTTGTGGGACAGTCAACATAATTTTCCTGTGTTCCAAGCTTTACCGTATATTTGCAAAGGTCGAAAATTGCCTTTAATTTTTCATCGTTTCCCGTATAAACACAATAATCATCGTCAAAAGGATAATGGCGCATAACAGCCTTAATATCCGTTATTTCTGTATCACAGTCAAAAATCAGTTCAGCATACCTGAAGCCCTTATAATCATAGCCGTCATAGATGCTGATTCCGTCCCTTAGCGTCCAGCTTTCTTCATAGTTGCAGTTGCAGCGCATGGCGTATCTGACTTCCGGGACCGTTTTGCCATTTTCTCCTGAACCTCCACACGTTTCTGATGCCTTATTAACTTCCCCCGCAAGTTCCTCTCCACAGCGGATTG
>JAZQNE010000076.1:0-24865 GCA_045627185.1 Lachnospiraceae bacterium | reverse complement strand
CTTGTAGAAGATGTAGATAACAGAGAATTTCTGCAAGAGCTGCTGCAGGCTATGTATAAGGAGCTTCCTGCTCCGAAGAAAAAGAAATTAAGAAAGGATGTTTGACCAATGGGACCTGATCCAAATAAATCAAGACCGAATCCTGACATTCCGGGATTGGTTTATATAAAGAATACGATTAAGAATCCTAATATAATTGTCGGAGATTACACTTACTATTTTGATACAACCGGAACCGATAATTTTGAGGACCATGTAACCAATTTCTATTCCTTCAGCAAGGATAAACTTATTATCGGCAAATTCTGTGATATCGCTACCGGCATAGAATTTGTCATGGGCGCAGCCAATCACCGGATGAACTGTGTAACGACATATCCGTTTTACATTATGGGAAACGGATGGGGAAGCGCAATTGCACCGCATGAAAGTGAGCTTCCGGATAAAGGTGATACAGTAATAGGAAACGATGTATGGATAGGTCAGAATGTTACCATTATGCCTGGAGTCCATATTGGAGATGGTGCAATAATCGGAGCAAATGCAGTGGTTGCAAGTAATATCCCGGCTTATTCAATTGCAGTCGGAAATTCTGCCAGAGTTGTAAAGAAGAGATTTGATGATGAAATGATAGAACTTCTTGAAGCGTTCAAATGGTGGGACAAGGATATTGAGGAGGTTAACGAACTAATACCGATTCTTTCAAACAGTAATATGGATGAAGTTAAATCGTTTCTTAAGCGTAATTTGAAAATGGACCGGACGCCGTTGTTGCTATCGTGACGCACGGGGGAATGATCAACCAGTTGTACGGCGCACTGTTTAATACTCCGATCGGAGAGAATTCCTTCTTCTGTACTGCTGATACCGGCATACACGTCTGGAAAATAACTGATCGGGGATTCTATGTTATCAAGGCAAATGAGGCTTCCCATATACGGGAAATATAGTTTCAATTGTTCGTTTTTTCCACGATTTATGATAACAAGCATGCGCTAATGCGGCAAGGTTGTAAACAATGAGTTGATTGTTTTCCGGAATAATTTCGGAAACGGTGAAGCTATCCGGAAACATTAAAAACTATACGGAAACGGAGATACTATACGGAAACGGAAAAACTATCCGGAAACGGAAAAACTATCCGGAAACGGTAAAACACTACCTGCTTCCGGGGAAAGGTCAATAAGAAAATGGACGGAGTATATAAAGACCACGATTACACGGGTCTGAATGTAAAAGAAACGGTATTTGCAACGCTTTTGAACAGAAAAGGCGTTCCACAGGATTATAGGCTTGATATTCTTACTGCATCGGACTGTCAGAAAGAGGGAAGCCCGGAAGAAAAGAAGCCGGTAATCATCTTCATTCACGGTGGCGGTTTTACAATGCCCCATGACAAACGACAGGGCTATATTCCTACGTTTGCACGCAAGTTTGTTGAAATGGGCTTTACGGTAATTTCTCCGGATTATCCGGTTTTTGAGAATGAGGTTGAGTACGACGCTGCTTACGCAAACGGATTTGCAGGAATTGTCGGACCGGCTGCCAAAGCAATTGTTGAGGTTGTCCGGTACCTTGATTTGCATGCTGCTGAGCTTTGCCTTGATATGTCGCGTCTTTTTGTGGGCGGCGGAAGCGCGGGAGGAATGACGGCTATTTATGCAACGGTGTTGCTTAAGGACCGTATCCGCTGTGTTGTAAACTGCTGGGGAAGCCCGTATGAGGCGCCCTGCGTAACAGGCTTTCCGCCCGTCTTTTCGGTTCACGGAACGGCTGACGAACTGGTGGCTTATGAGCTTGAAACGGCTTTTCAAAAAGAACTTGAACGTGCGAACGTGGTACATGAGCTTGTTACGCTTGAAGGAGCGCCGCACACGCCAGTTACTGAAACAGCCCGTTATTTTCCCGCTATGGAAGCTTTTATGAGAAGGTATATGTAAGCATGTCAGGAACGGAATAAATTTAGGATAAAAAGCGGGAATCCTTGGTAATTCAATTACCGGCGCAGTTCACTAAAACGTAATGACGGACCAATATATGGTACGGGGTCAAAAACTGATAACCGGAAGTTTTCTGTCTGTTAAATTGCGTAAGACTGCGTTTTTCTACGGACACACGCAGAATTGTTTCCGACGTTTTGGAAAAGAGTCCCGTAAATGCTAAGTGAAACATGGAAAATTATGATGAGAGGAAAATAAAAAATGGGATTGGAGAGGATTATGAAAACATTACTTACAAACTGCAAAATTTATGATGGTGCAGGAACAGAGCCCTTTTCGGGAAGCATTCTGATTGAAAATGACAGAATTGCGGGAGTGTTTAACGCTACTGACGGAGCAGGCGTTTGGGCCGACAAAGTTATTGACATTGAAGGCAAATCTGTTGCTCCGGGCTTTATTGACTGTCATTCGCACAATGACTGGTTTGCCATTAAGAAAGAACCGTTGCCTTACTTTGAGCCGTTTATCCGCCAGGGTATAACATCGTTTGTTACAGGTAACTGCGGCCTTTCGGAAATTGGTTTTGAAGCGGACAGCAAAAATGTTGATAAAATTGGCGGCGGACTGTTTTTCTTTAAGGATACAACCGGTGTTTATCCCGATGCCAAATCCTTTCTTGATGCTGTTGACGGAACCGTGCCGTGTAATATCGCAACACTTACCGGCCACAACTCCGCACGGGCCGGAATAAGCGGCTATGAGAACAGAGACCTTACTGAAGAAGAGCAAAACCGCATGCTTGCCTGCCTTGAGCGTGACTTAAAGGACGGTGCCGCAGGCGTATCGCTTGGTCTTATGTATGAGCCGGGCTGCTATTCAAAGACCGATGAACTCCGCAAAATTGTCGATCTTTGCGTAAAATATGACAAACCGCTCACCGTTCATGCCCGTGCCGAGTCAAAGGTTTCAACATCTTATCCTCAGCTTCTTGGGCGTTCACATCTGCTTCGTGCACTTGATGAGCTTGTTGAGATTTCAAAGGGAACAAACCTTAAACTCCAGTATTCGCATGCCATTTTTGTCGGACGTAAGTCTTTTTCGGACAAGCCCGAGTTTCTGCGTATTATCAACGATATCCGCAAGGAAGGCGTTCGCGCACAGTTTGATATATACGATGAACTCAAGGGTGTTTCGGTAATCACGGTTATCCTTCCCGACTGGTATCGCGGAATGAGCGAGGCTGAGCGGAAGAAACCGCTCAATTACCTTAAACTTAAGCTTCTGATTGCCGCCTCCATTAAGCTTCTCGGTTTTGGTTTCGATGATATCGAGATAGCATACATCGGGCCCGGATATGAGAAATATGAGGGCAAGACGGTTCATCAGCTGGCTGTTGAAAACGGAAAGAAGGACCTTGATATGTACCTTCAGCTCTGCAAAGAGTCTGATTTCAAGGGACGTGTCAACATGGGACCGTACACCACAAATGAGATTATTCATGATTTTGAAAAGAATCCGCTCTGCCTTTACATGACGGATGCATGGGTTGAGGAATTTGGCGTTCAGAATCCGGCTCTTTTCGAGTGCTTCCCCAAGTTCCTTCAGGATTCGCTTAAAGGAATAGGCGATACGCTTCCGGCTACCATTAACCGCATGACAGGTGCAACTGCCGAGCGCTTTATGCTCAAGGACAGAGGCTATCTCAGAGAGGGCTGTTTTGCTGATATTACCGTGTTTGATGAGGATGAGCTTTTGAAGGCTGTGCCTGATGAAAAGCATGCATTCGGAATCAACAGAGTTTTTGTGAACGGAAAACAGGTTCTTAATAACGGAACGGTTGATGCAACCACTGCTGCAACATGTGGAAAAGCCATGAGAGTGTGAATAAAACAATTGACCAGTAAACCGGTTTTTGGTATAATAATCAATCGTGTAGGAGCCACTTGGGCTCAATCGGTGGATGATTTGGGAAATCATTTTTTGGCGAAATAATCGCTGAACGAACTGAGGAGGTTTAGTATGGGATTTTTAAAGAATCTTATTGGTAACGGTATCAGTAATGGTATTAGCAACGGCATTAAAAAGGGCGTAAGCAATGCAGTAAGCGGTGCTGTTCAGAAAGCTGTTAATCCTGTTGCTGAGAAATGGGCAAACAAGACTGCCGAAAACCTTGATCAGGCTGCAGGCAACCTTGAGACAAACGTAAAAGAAACCAACAACGCTTTTGAAAACCTTAAGAGAGCAACCGAAAATTATGCAGCTACCATGGAGCAGGTTGCAAAGAACAATGGCGTTTATGTAGGCCGGGACGTTGTTTACACAAAGGACATGTTTGAAGATGACGGCATTGCAGCAGCAGTAAAGATCCGCCGGGTTCTTGCTGAAAACTTTTCAAACTATGAAGTACGTGAGAATGTATCACCTGCAACAATCGGCGGAACAGGTAATTTCATGAATTACAGCTTTGCCGTTTATTCAGCAGGCGCTCCCAAGCTTTTCATCATGCTTATCGGCAAGACCACATGCGCAAAGCGTCTGTACCGCTTCTCAAAGGAGCAGGCAGCTAAAGCCGGTGTTCCCATGATCAACTTTATCGAGCATTATCCTAACAATGTAAAATATATTCAGGCAAGACTTCAGAAATATCTGTAATTCCTGAATAAAGACTTCTGCAAAAATTAAGAATACAGGAAAAAAGAGAAACGCATTATTGCGTCTGCGGTGGATGAAGCATAGCTCATACAGATGCTTTGCAGACAGCAGGGCTATGTTCAGTCTTGTAACATAAGCACAGCTTATTTCAAAGCTTTTTCTCTTTTTTCCTTTTTCTTTTTATTGAATTTGGTTTTTAAGAAACTGATTTTACCGAATTTACTCTATTAACCGGAGAAAAATATGAGTTTACTGGATTTACTCTCCCGTGAGGAAACATGGCTGGAATTCCGTGAATACAAGTCACAGCACAGTCATATGTCGAATCGGGAGTTTGATATTCTGGACGAATTTATTGCGCAAAAGCGGTATCTGAGCATAACGGACAGGCTTTCACAGCCGGACCACGGCTTTTCTTATCCTCTGAAACGTACAATCAATAAAAGCGGAACGCGGAAAAAACGCGTGATTTACACCTTTTCGGAGGACGAGACATGGGTTCTGAAGCTGCTTACCTGGCTTCTTTATAAGTACGATGAAAAACTCAGCCGTTCCTGCTTCTCATTTCGAAGGAGTATTACCGTGAAGGATGCTATTTTTAAGATGCTTCAGATTCCCGGTCTTGATAGCTGCTATACTCTTAAAATGGACATCCACAACTATTTCAATTCAATGCCAACCGCAGGAATGGTACAGGTTCTGCGCGAAATGATTACAGATGATGAGCCGCTTCTTTACTTTCTTTGTGACCTTCTGTCCGTTGGGAAGGCTGTAAGCGACGGCGAAACAGTTGAAGAGGAGCGCGGGGCAATGGCCGGAATGCCTGTATCGGCGTTCATGGCTAATATCTACCTTCTTTCACTCGACAGAGAGTTTGAAAAGCTGAATGTGCCTTATTTCCGCTATTCGGATGATATTCTCATTTTTGCAAAATCTCCTGAGGAAAGGCAGCAATACAGGGAACTTGCGGAGCGGCGCATAGCAGAAAAGGGGCTCGAAATGAACCCTGACAAGCTGTCTTTTTCAGATCCCGGAGAACCCTTTGAATTCCTTGGATTTGAGTATCATAATGGGAATATAGACCTGTCTTCCGTTACAATCATGAAAATGAAGGCGAAAATCAAACGCAAGTGCCGTGCGCTTTACCGCTGGAGGACAAAAAAAGGCGTGGACTTTGACAAGGCGGCGGCTGTCGCAATCAAGGTTTTTAACCGTAAATATTTCGATATTGATGAGGAATACGATTTTACCTGGAGCCGCTGGTTCTTCCCTGTGCTTACAACGGATACCGGTCTTCATGTGCTTGACGAATATCTTGTAAACGAGCTGCGCTTTATCTACAGCGGCCGCCACTACAAAGGAAATTATGCGGTTACTTATGAACACCTGAAGGAACTGGGCTTCAGGAGCCTTGTGAATGAATATTACAAATATAAAAATGAGAGTCAGAAATAAACAGCTCATAAAAAATGCGCTTAACTGCAGTTAAGCGCGTTTTTTATGCGAATATAGGAAAGCCTCAGACAAGGACTTGCTCAATTGCGAATGGATTTATATATCATATTTCTTAAGCAGCATATCAAGAGCTTCTCTTAAAAGAATAGCCTCTCCGATGCCTTCACGCTTAGAGAGTTTTGTAAGGTTCTTAAGCTGGTCCTGCGTGTAGTGACTGGTCTTGGGAACCATTTTTTCTTCTCTTGCAAGAGCAACCTTGTTGCGTCCGCCTACTTTTGCCCTGTAGAGAGCGCCTTCAGCCTTGCGAATGAGCTCCGGAACACGGTTTGCATCCTCAAAAGCAGCTGCAACACCGATTGAAATGGTGCCGTTTGAGCCGTCAGGCATGGGAATGCTGAGCTCTCTTCTGATGCTTTCAAGAAGCAGGAAAACGTCCTCTTTTTCCATATCGTTATGGAAGATGATACCGAACTCGTCACCCCCGAAACGGTAGATGTCAGCGCCTTCCGGAAGCTTTGACCGGATGAACTTTCCTGTGTCAATAAGGACCTTGTCACCTGCATCATGTCCAAAGTTTTCATTAATTAATAAAAAGTTGTCAAAGTCGAAAACGGCAATTATAAGGGGCTCTCCGCTTTCTTCGGGGTTCTGTGCCATGAGCCCGGTGAGGTCTTTTTCAAATGCATCACCAAGGGGAAACTTCAGCGCATCATTTACAATATGATGATGGGGTTTCTTGTCTTTTTCACTCTGAATATGTTCACTAACTGTTCTTGGCATAAAATTGTCCTTTCCGCATGTAAAATGCAAGAATTGTTTTTGTTGCTTACGCGGAGGCACGTAACCTCCGTGAAATGAATGTTGTAAATGAAATATTTCACTGCCGATATTACCCTAGAAATAATATCAACGATGTAATATTAAATCATAATATGTATTTTGTCAATAATATTTTGCAATATTATTTCAGAAATAATATCGAGACATATTACAAGACATATTTCAAGACATATTACAAGAGTATTTTGGGCTGTTGATAAGGCCGACGATGTTCTCTTTTGTGTTGTCAAACGCCAAAAGAATTGACTTTTGTGAAATTGTTGCTATAATGGAAGAAATGGGAAAAAGACGGAAATTAAGCGCTTGGAGGGTTTTTAATTGAGGCACGTGAGTATCTTAAAGTTAATAGTGCTCGGTGTAGCCGTTTTGTTTCTGAATGGTTGTTCATTCGGACCAAAACCGGTTATTTCTGAAGTGCCTACGTGTACACCTTACCCTACGGCCACACCGCTCCCTGAAGAATGCCTTGAGGAAGGTTCTCTTCTGATTAATGAAGTTTATGCTTCAACTGACGGAACTAATTCCTGGGTTGAGATTTATAACACGGAAAGTGCGACAATCAGACTTGATGAAGTTGCTCTTGACGGCGTGCTTCTGAAGGGATTTTCAGTACCTGCAAACGGGTATGTAATTGTAAAAACAGGCAATGCGTCCGAAACAGACAGCGTTTCCGGCAAGGCTCCCGTTCCGGGAAATGACTGTATTCTTTCCCTTGCTTCACTCGTTCTTGACAAAATTACGCTCCCGGAGCAGCTTCTTACCGGAATTTCTTACGGAAGAGTTGCGGGAACATCTGATTTTGCTTATTTTCTGATACCTACGGCTGAGAGCCGGAACGGTGGAATGACAGTTACGGATCTGTCAGGGTTCCTTCTTCAAAACGCAGTAAAAATAAATGAATATATGGGCAAGAGCCGCTTTATCCTTATTGATGAAGACGGTGATGCTGTTGACTGGGTTGAACTTAAAAACTGCGGAAATACAGCAATTAACCTAAAGAACTTTGGTCTTACAGACAACTTTGACAAGCCCTTTAAGTATACGCTTCCGGACATTACGCTTGAGCCCGGGGAAATGGTTGTAATATGCCTTTCCGGAAAGGAAAAAGAATATAATCCGGAGAGCGGTTACATTCATGCACCCTTCAAAATCAGCGAATCGGATGACGGTCTGATGGTTTCAAGCAGCTACGGATTTGAAACGGACAGAGTTGAAAACCTTATTCTGCATGACACTCTTTCGGTTGGCAGAGCCGCTGAAGACAGTGAAAAATGGCTTCTTAACCCGCGCCCGACTCCCGGACGTGAAAATGCAGCCGGCGGTTTTGATACACTTGAGGAATATGAAAACGGAACGGTGAAGACAATCATCGTGAGCGAGGTATGTGCCGTAAGTTCTGAGAAGGCCTCAAATGTTCCGAATGATGACTGGATTGAACTTTATAACAGTACAAACGCTGCCATTAACCTGGAAGGCTACCATCTCAGCAAAGACATAGAAAAGCTTGACTATTATACATTCCCTTCGGTTTCAATTCCGGCAGGCGGATATCTTGTGGTAGATGCCGGAGATACTGCATCACAGGAAACAGGCAAACTGAATACCGGATTTAAGGTGGGCTCTTCGGGGTCCACTATTTATCTGACCGATAAAGACGGCTATCCTGTTGATGTTTTTGAAACGGGAGTTCAGCGTGCGAATGTTACGTCGGGCCAGAGAATAGAGGGAAACAGCACTGTGCGTGAGTTTTACACCACTCCCACACGCGGAAGCAAAAATGCTGCGGCTAAAACCGGCTATGCGCTTCCGGTAACCATTGAATCGGATTCTGACGAACTGACGGCCGAAAAGCACATCGTTACGCTTTCTACTGCACAGAAGAACGGAAAAATCTATTATACGCTTGACGGTTCAACGCCGAATGAGTATTCAACCCGTTATACCGGTCCGATTACAATTACGGAATCCTGCGTTGTTAAGGCTGTGTGCTTTGTTCAGGGGCTTGTGACTTCTGATGTTGCAACACGCACATTCCTTTGCGACGGCCGTACGCATACACTGAGTATTGTTTGCGTATCATCGGACCCTGCAGGGCTTTACAGCGATGCAACCGGCATATTTGCCCTTGGACCGAACGCAAGCAAGGAAAAACCGAATTACGGTGCAAACTTCTGGAAAGAATGGGAGAGGGCCTGCACCTTTGAATATTATGAAAATGGCCGGCTTGCCGTTGAATTTGATGCCGGAATGAAGGTTCAGGGCCAGTATACGCGTGCCAGAGAGTCCAAATCGTTCTCAATCAACCTGAAGGATGCTTACGGACCAAAATCCGTTTATTACCCGTTCTTTGGCGAAAACGGTGTTAAGGAGTTCAGTAACCTTCTTATCCGTTCTGCGGGCCAGGACCAGAGCCAGACACTTATCAGGGATGCCTTTTACCAGAGGGCACTTGAGGGACAGCTTGATCTTGACATGCAGGACGAAAAGCCTGTGGCTCTGTACATTAACGGTGAATACCAGGGATTGTATTTCATTCGTGAGAAGCTTAATTCGGATTACATTGAGACGTACAGTGGTATTGAAGAGGACAACCTTGATTATATTAAAGGCGCCCGAATCAGGCAGAATGGTGACTGCAAACGCATGGATGAAATTATTAACTACATCAAAACCCATGATATGAGCACCCCTGAGGCTTATGATTATATTGCGGAACGTGTTGACCTTGACGAATGGATGAATTTCTGGATTATTGATACTTATTTCGGAAATGCAGATTCGGGAAATCTCCGTTTTTATTCGGCAAGAGATGATTCTTCAAAGTGGCGCTGGATTCTGTATGATATGGATATGGCGCTTGAGAGTTATACCTGGGATTATGACCTGCTTGGTCATATTCTTAACCCGGAGGGCCATGGACATTCAAATGATTTTTATACGTATCTCACCTACAACATGCTTCTTGTAAATCCAAAATCACAGGCGGAATTTATGGAGAAATACGCTCAGTACATGAAGACTTTCCTTCAGCCGGAACGCCTCAAACAGATTTATAAAGAATATCTTGATGAAGTAGAAAGTGAAGTTAAGTACCATTGCGCAATTAAGACAGAAATCTATTATGAAAAGTGGAAGAAAAACACGAATGCCATGCTCGACACTATTCTTGACAGGCGCTATGAGCTTGTGAAGGAACAGCTGCAGACCCATTTTAATCTTTCCGATGAGCGAATGGCGGAACTGTTTGACTGATGTGAAACGGAAAATTTCATGGGAATCAAGATGCATTGAAACCTCAAAAAAAGGAAGCCGGCCGGCTTCCTTTTTTATTAAAACCTTATTGCAGCCCCCTGTTCCTGCGAAACCGCACGGTATTTGTTGGGGGTGCATTTAACAATATCTTTGAAAATCTTTGTGTAGTGGCTGGCACTGTTGAAGCCTGAACGGTAGGCGATATCGGTTATTTTCAGGTTGCCGTCCGTCAACAGTTCAAGACTTTTATTTATCCGATAGTGGATAAGATATTCACCGGGAGTTTTTGATGTGAATATCTTGAAAATCTTGGCGCAAAGCGTTTTGCCTACGTTCCCGGACTCTGCTATTTCATCAAGCGAAATCTTTTCGGAAAAATGATTGTTGATGAAGGTAATCATTGTTTTGAAGGTGTTGACATAAATTGATGAACTCTGGTCAAATGATGACTTGGGCTTCAGATTATTGAAAAGAACTCTTACCGTATGGAAGGTAGCTTCAATAATTTCAAGCTCGCGACTGTCATCAGGACCGCCTTCAAACAGATGATTCATTGTATCAATGATTTCGTTTGTCCAGTCATTATGATGGAGAAGAACGTAATCAAATGAATCCTGACAGATTACCGGCGCAATATATTTTTTTTCAATATAAGGTGAAGCGCAAAGGTAGGACGGATGAATGATAACGTAGTTGAAACGCACATATTGTCCGCGAACTGACTGGTTTGAATGAATCCGTTTTGAATTTACTATGATTCCTTCACCCTTATTCAGCTTGAGACGCTTGCCGTTTATGCTGTAATCAAGCGTTCCGTCAAAAACATACAGATATTCAATGTCTTCATGCCAGTGAGTGGGAATGGCAATAGTCATTTCGGGCGGATAATATGTCTGACCCGCAAGACAGTAGAACAGAGGATTGTTGTAATTCATCATCTGCTGCTTATCATCTTCTGTTGCATAGAATCCTTTTTTTTCTTCCATGACTTTACCCTTCAGTAATTCTTTGAAAATATTATTTTATCTGATGTCAGCCCTTGGGAACGTACGGAGGGA
Source organism: Lachnospiraceae bacterium (assembly GCA_045627185.1). Lineage (GTDB taxonomy): Bacteria > Bacillota > Clostridia > Lachnospirales > Lachnospiraceae > SZUA-448. The sequence goes on along the minus strand of JAZQNE010000076.1, from coordinate 13,668 downwards.
ATGTGTAAATGCTGAAATCGGCATCCTCGATTCCGAGTAACTTTTCCCAGAGAACAGGCTGCTCGCAGGCTGCAATGCTAGGGAAAATTTTGCGGATAACCGCAGTCAGGAAAAGGGCTTTGTTACGCAGGTTCTCGCTTTCGAAGAAGCTTTCTTCCCCGATATACATATATTCAAGAACGCGTGCACGATCCTCTGCGGGATATGTGCGCGAGTAAGCGTCTATATACCATGCATCCGGGTCACCGTCTGCCACTGTTCCCGAAATGTCGGAAACTTCATAGCCTTCATCATCAAAAAATGCGTAGTAATAAGGATATTCGGATGGACTGAATGTCTGTGTCCAGTATTCAAGAATGTCCTGCGAATGAGCCTGTGAATAATCGTTAATAGCGTCATCCATGACATGCATCATTTCATGGGCCAGAGTTGCACCGAAATTTTCCTGCATGGAACGGATAGCTATGCAGACGATGATTGAGTTGTCCAGGTATGAAACAAAAGCATCGGGGTCATCAACCACATATTCGTTGGCACTTCTCAGACTGTCACTGATGTAAAAATCAAGCGACTCCCTGAAGTTTCCGATTACCTCATTGAAGAAATTCTTGGGATATTCGGAAAGACAACGGTTAAGCTCTGTGAGACCCGAAATCAGAAGAAAACGTTCGGTGCAGGCAGAAAGTTCATAGTTTCCGTTTGCTTTTGAAAGAGATTCTTCATCTATGTAGACATTAATTCCGTATTCGTTTTCAATATTGCTGACAAGTTTACTGATTTCACTGTCGAGCGAATTTGCTTCAAGTACGCGGAAGGAGCTGTCTGCAAGTGATGAAACGGCATGAACATCCCAAATGTAGGGCACGCTTGCGTCATCCAGGGTTGAAGTGATGAGAACCAGGCCATCCTCTGAAAGGGCTGAAAGCGAAAGCGAAGCATCGCTGCTGAATTCGGCAGATGAAAGAGCAGAGCCTATTCCGCCGTGCGCCAGGTCAAATACATTGAAGCTTTCGGTAGCTCCGCTTGATTCAGACCCGAAATCGAAGTTGTAGGATGCAGTGATTGCAATATCTCCGACACATTTCCAGAAGTTTTCTTCTTCGTAGGATTTGGCCAGTGAATAAATCTTTGTCAGGTCGGTAAGCTTGGAATAGAACCATGTGTTTGCCGAATTATAAAAAACGTAGGGGCCGATCGGATCGGGAACTGACGCGAAATTCATATCGGAATCAATCGATTTTGTTGCAGTATTGATTTTTATGGGGAAGGAAACAAAAGCACCGCCGGATACGGAAAGATAGACATTATCGCCTTCTTCATAAAGAATTGAGTCTGCACGCAGGAAACTTTCACCGTTAAATACGGCAGTTTCTGAGGTAAAAAGGTTGATATAAGCGGGATGGCCGCTTTCTGTCAGGTACCAGCATCTGTTTTTGCTGTCAACGCCTATAAAGTTGCAGATTCCGGATCCGATTCCGCAAACCTTTGAAAATGAGCTGTCCAGCAGATTGAGAGCATTTGAATCCGGAAGTACTTCAATAATGTTTCCATCCGAAGCCAGTCTGTACATGTCCCAGTAATTATCTACATCGCAGAACTTAATCTGTTCGGGATGAAGAAGTGGAAATGAAGCCATTTTGATGCTTACGGGTTCAGATGTCCGCAAACGGAGCAGAACATATCCGTCGCGGATTTCGCCTTCATCTATGGTGTAATTCTGAGAAATATCGGGAATATCCAGACGGTAGACATCTGTACGGTGCGAAAGGCCATAATCGTAAACATCTGAAAGGGCTGCACCCGGCAACGATGTGGGCACCGGTGTTTCGGTGGGGGCTTCTGTTGCGGAAGGAGCAGGAGTATCCGTGGGAGCAGTAACATCGGTCGGATGTGCGGCTTCAGTGGGACTGGGTGCTTCCGTAGATAAAGCCGGCGTCGGCGAAGGCACCGACGTCGGATTTTCTGTTGTTGTGTGCTGACAGCCTGTAAGCATAAGTGCAAACAGGATGCCTGCAATAATAAATGTACGTTTCATTTTTTTTTCTCCGAAGAGTATGTATGTTAAGGAATTACGGGTGTCCAGTAATTCTGACGGTAAATATCTGTGAAGCGGTAGGTTGCCTTGAGGTTCTGAGGCTTGTCAATCTTAATGTTTTCGATTGTGATTGTGTCACCGAGCGTAACTGCGCTGCCAAGACGGTAGCTGTCTTTGTAGTTGCCGTTGTAATCGTAGTAATCGCAGATGAACTCAAGAACATCACCCTTCTTAAGACCTGCAAGGTTCTTGGCGATTGTGCCTGTCTCGGTGTCATCGTAGATGTATTTTGCACCTGTGATGTAACCCTGAGGATATTCCTTGTTGAAAACAAGCTGGAGCTCAGCACGCTGTCCGTTAACAAGAGCGGGAACGTAACCGTAGATAACATCGTTTTCGGAAGAAAGAATATAGTAAGCAACAATCTGGTCATTAATTGCGAGCCATGAACCGTCATAATTGCCAAGAAGGTTACCGTCATTGTCAAATTCGAAAACATTGTCCATACCAAGGTCGATGTAACCTTCGCCATCATCATACATTACGTTGAGGGCAAGGTCCTGAACAAGATCCCACTGGGACTCGGGAAGAACAATCTTGGAAACGCCGTTTGAACCTGCGGTCCAGACAAGCTGTGTTGCATCAAAGTAGTTCTTGGAAATGTAGTTTGCAGTGTCTTCATTGCTCATTGAACGGCCGGTAAGGAATGAAAGCAGAGCTGTGCTTGTTCCGTCAGCAGCTGAACTTGAGCCGCCGGAAAGTCCGCCAAGGAGTGAAAGAATGCTGCCCACACTGCTGCCTGTAGCTGAACTGCTTCCCGAATAACCGGAAAGAAGTGAGCTCAGAACGGAGTTTGAACCGCCGCCCGATGCCTGACCGCAAACTTCAAGGCCTGCATATTCCTTAATGCAGCTTGTGTATGCGGAATCCATTCCGATTGCTTCATATGTCTTGGCCATGGAGTCAACCTTTGAAGGTTTTTCCATAGGGAAGAAGATTGAAATACCGTAGGAATTTGTCATCTTGCTGGAGGTGCGGTTGTACTTAACGGCATCTCTTAAGGCTGTTGCAAGTGCCTTGGATTCGGTTGTGTTAATCTTTGTAGCAAAATCAATAAGGTCAACCTGGTCAATCTTGCTTGAAGGAGAGAATTCTCTGGAGTCTGAACGTGCATCGGAAACAGTCTTGTAGTTATCAGACTGAATCATTGCAGTTGTTGATTTTGCAAAGCTTGTAAGCTTGGAAGGAACAGTATTTGAAAGTTCTGCAAGGTCAACAACCGAAAGAGTTGTGTTCTGGCCCGAGCATTTCTTTGCACATACGGAAACGAAATCATCAACGATGTTCTTGCCGACTTCAAGAGTTGACATGGAAGGATTGCTGCCAAGAGCTGTGAGCCAGTTGGTGTAATACCAGCCAACACCGGGCTCGGTTTCTTCTGAAGCGATCATGTAGTCTGCGTAATCAGCAAGCATAAGACCGTTTTCAAGAGTAGCCATAAGACATGCATCAAAGCCGATGAAATCAAATTTCCGGCCTGCATTCTTAAGCGCTTTGTCGATGCCTGAAAGTGTCATGGAACCTGAATTGGTGAACTTTTCATCATAACCGTAGCCGCTTACGGAGCCGCCGCCGTGATCCCAGAAAATAAGGCAAAGTCTGTTTGCGGGGTATTTTGAAGCACCGTACTTGATGAACTCGGTAAGGGTTGCGGGATCGGTCATGGTCTTGGAGCCCATATCGCTTTCAAGACGGGTAAGCGATCCGTTCTCAATCTTGTAAATCTGGTTTACGGAACTGCTGATGCCGGTTGTTTTCCAAGCCTTGCAGCCACCTGTGTAAACTATGACATTTACGTTTGAGCCAAGAGTTGCGGAACACATTTCCTTTAAGTCGGCCGAACCCATGCCACTCTTTGATTCAAGGTCTGTACCGCACATATACACAAGAATTGTAACCTTGTCGTTCTTGTTGCCAAGGATACTGGTGAACTTGTCACGTGAACCTTTTGCAACCGATGTGTCAAGTGCTTTGTCTGAGCTTGAACTTACGCTTGTTGTGGTGGATACATCTGTGTAATCCTCGGTTGTGGTTTCATAGCTGTAACCGGAACCGAGCAGGTTCATAATTGTTCCTGTTGTGGATGTTGTGGTTTTGCCACAGTTTTTAAGTAAGAAAATTGCGAGCACAACGATGATAAGTCCGCCTGCTCCGCCGATGCTTCCGCGTGTTACGGCACGGTTTCCGCCGGATTTTCCGCTGCCTGAATTGTTCTGTCCGGAATAATTAGCGTTTCCGACAGGACCGGTTCCAAGCCCGCTTCCTGTTTTTCCAACGCTTCCGGTTTTGCCGGAAGAATAGGTTTTTCTCCCTGTTGGTCTGTTTGTTGCCATTTTTCTTTCTCCTCAATAAATAATATGTAATAAAAATATTTGATGATATTCTATATCAACATAAAATAATAATCAAGAAACCGATAATATTCTACACCAATAAAACGAAATATTCAAGAAAAACGTATGGTGCCGTGACACCATACGTTTTATGAGCCATACGGGCGGTCCGATGACCATGATTCCGGGGATTATGCCCAGGGATCGTCAGCGGTTGCAACCTTGATTCCCATGTAAAGTGATGAGAACTCATGTGCAAACCATTCGCCGGTTGATGCTTTTGTACGGAGCGTAACCTGTCTTTCGCTGTCTGCGCCGCCTGATTTTACAAACAGTCTGTAATAGCCCTGATCATAAATATCTTTGCTTGTTGCATATTCATAAACCTTGATGGTATAAGGTGTTTTCGGTGTGTAATTGTTTTCGTTTGTAGCACCTTCGAAGTATGAGAGCGGAACCTTTTTTCCGTTCTGGCGGATACTGTCGTTAATTCGCTGTATTTCGATGTTTGCAAGTGCGCCGGGGCCCATGACATAATCAAAAGCGGCTGTGCCTGTTGCTTCATCTGCGTAATACATGTTAAGTGCAAGCACCGTGAGAGCAACCGATGCAAAAGGATCCTTCATGTCTGCCTGAGGAAGAGCCTTGAGTTCTTCAACTGTTGTAGGTATTTTATCAAACTTATATGTTTTTGACTTTGTTTCAACAGCCTTTTTTATTGCGTTCTCAGCGTTGTTTTTTGCTTTAATGAGTGAACTGCGGAAGTTCCTTTTTGCTGAACTTGCAGCATTGGTAACGGTGCTGTTAATTGTTGTTTTTGCCGAGCTGGCAAAGGTGTTCTTAATTGAATCCCATAATGACATTTTGGTGTCCTCCTGTCAAATGATATTTTATTATATCATATTATTAAATATTTGTATATATTTTGTGTTTCCGCGCGCAAAAGTATCATTTTATTTCTTTACCTGCTTTTTCAGTTGCATATCTTCATTCCATAATATATACTTCTTACCGTACTTGTGGAAAGAGTACATGTGGAAAAGTGCTTTGTGGAAGGAGCACTTAGGAAAGTTAATTTTGAGGGCAAAAAAATGAATGACAAGAAGAGAAAGGTAATCATTGCGATTGCATCGGCAGTTGCAGCGGTTGCCGTATTAGTGTTGGGCTTAACAGGGATTTATTATGCAAAACAGGCCGGCTTGTTTGAAAAGAAGGCTAAAGCGGATCCTTCGGGTGATGCGGCTTTTGGAGAAATAGCATTTTCGCATCGGGGCGGCTTCTACGCGGAGGAGTTTGAACTGACTCTTACCGCGGATTCGGATAAAAAGATTTTCTACACCCTTGACGGGTCGGACCCGGGAACATCCGAAACACGCCTGGAATATTCTGCCCCGATAAAGATAAAGAGCATGGAAGGCGCAGAAAATGTACTGTCGGCTGTTGATCCGGAACTGTTTGACACGGCCTGGTGCAGGTACAACAAATCACAGAAGAAACTGGTCACAAAGGTAAGTGCACCGGCGGATTCCGCAGTGGATAAATGCATGGTTGTCAAGGCCTGCACTGTGGATAAAGACGGAACATGCTCGGCCGTTTACGGAGGAACATATTTCATAGGGGATGTATCCTCACATATTCAGGGAATCAGCGAATACTGTGAGGCAGCGGGCACAACGCTTGCAGTGATTTCGATTTCCATGCCTTATGAGTCACTGTTTGATTATGAAACAGGCATTTACGTCAGGGGCAGGCTCTTTGATGAATCCTTCAGCACTTATCGGAAAAACGGCGGACAGATGTCCGATGACTGCGGCCGCAAGCTCCTTGCGAATTATTCCGCAAAGGGGCGCGAATGGGAGAGGGAAGCTTTCATTGATTTTTATGAAGTGGGAACGGACGGGGCAACAGCCGTCATTTCACAGAGCTGCGGAATCAGAATTCAGGGCAATTATTCCAGAAGTGACCTGCAGAAGGGCTTCAGGCTTTATGCCCGTAAGGATTACGGCGAAAAACGCTTTAAGTATGCGGTATTTGGTGAGGATTACAAGAACATCGAAGGCAAGACAATGGACTCCTTTAAGACGCTCATTCTTCGAAACGGCGGAAACTGTGCTTTCGGTGCGAAATTTAACGATGCTTTCTGGCAGTCGCTTATTACGGAGCCGGGCGTTTCCACCCAGAAGTCAAGACCGGCTGTTGTTTACTTAAATGGTGAGTACTGGGGTCTCTATGTGCTTGAAGAGGACTATTCCGATGAATATTTTGAGGACCTTTACGGCGTGAAGTCCGACGATGTTGTTCTTTACAAAGGTGATGCCGAAAGCTACAAGCTTGGTTATAAGCTTGACCTTGGCGATCTTCCTGAGGGTACGGATGATGAGACCTTCTATTTTTCTGACCTTCTGGCCTTTTTCAAAAGCCATAAGGATCTTACGTCCGATGCGGATTATGCAGAGTTTGCAAAGCTTGTCGATGTAGACTCCGTTAAAGATTATTTTGCTGTTGAAATCTGGCTGAATAACAAATGGGACTGGCCGGGCAAGAACTGGTCAATGTGGAAAACCGTCACTAAAGACCCGTCAAATCCGTATGCTGACGGCAGATGGCGTTTCTGCGTATATGATGTTGAGTTTGGCGGAATCAGCGGAGAAAGCGATGCCCGTACAAATACAGTAAAAGAAGATAATTACAAAACATATGGGCTTCTTGACAGAAATACGGATAACCCTGCAGTACTCTGCTTTGCCTATCTTTGCAGCAATGACGGATTCCGTGCGGAATTTGAGGCGAAGCTTAAGGGGATGTCTTCGGGAAGCTTTGAAAAAACAAAAGCGGTTGACACGCTGGACAAATTCTCTAAAATATATTCACCCCTGTTTGAACAGTTTTTTGAACGTTATCCGGGAACGGGAAGTACGAAGGATGCCCTCACGGGCGGCTACAGTTCGCCGGAGTGCATCAGGGCATTTATTAACAGGCGGAGCGGGTATATTCAGACTATAATTGATTATATGGAGAAGACCTGCAAGTCGCTGTACAAAGGAAAATGAAATGAAAAAGTGGTTTGGTGACAGAAAATTTTATAAGATGGTTCTTGGTGTGGCAATTCCGATAATTATCCAGAATTCCATTACCAACTTTGTGAGCCTTCTTGACAATATCATGGTCGGACAGGTTGGAACGGAGCAGATGTCCGGAGTATCCATAGTAAATCAGATTCTCTTCGTATTCAATCTGGCTTTGTTCGGAGCAGTATCGGGCCCGGGAATCTTTACCGCACAGTATGCGGGACAGAAGAATCATGAGGGCATCCGCCATACAATGCGTTTCAAGCTGATTATGTGTCTGGCAATTCTGCTTGCGGGCGGAGCAATTCTGTATTTCTTCAGAACACCGCTGATTTCTGCTTTCCTGCATGACACTGAGGAAAACCTTGACCTTGCCGCAACCTTAAAATATGCAGAGGATTACCTTCTGGTTATGCTCATCGGCCTTGTTCCTTTCACGTTTGCAAATGCCTATTCAAGCACGCTGCGTGAAACGGGGCAGACCCGCGTCCCCATGATAGCCGGCATTTTGGCAACCTTTATAAACCTTCTGTTTAACTATATCCTGATTTTCGGCCATTTCGGTGCTCCCGCACTTGGCGTTACGGGAGCGGCAATAGCAACCGTCCTTGCGCGTTTTGTCGAACTGATGATTATGGTTGTCTGGACGCACCTCAATAAACAGAAAAATCCGTTTGCTGTCGGGCTGTATAAGTCATTATCAATCCCTGCGACGCTTGTTAAGAAAATCATTGTGCGCGGAACGCCGCTTTTCCTCAATGAGTTTTTGTGGTCCCTTGGCATGTCGATGCTTACGCAGCGTTATTCAACGCGCGGGCTGGATGTTGTTGCGGCCTTCAATATTTCAAACACTATCAATAACCTTTTCAACGTTGTAATGATTTCAATGGGTTCCGTTGTTGCAATCATAATCGGCCAGACACTTGGCTCAGGTGATACTGAAAAGGTTGTTGAGACTGACAACCGGCTGATAGTTTTCTCCCTGATTCTCTGCGTCGGAATTGGCTTAATTGAGTTTTCAATGGCAGCTGTTTTCCCGCTTCTTTATAACACAACCGATTCAATCAGGGCTCTTGCGACAAAACTGATGCGCGTGGCATCGCTGTTTATGCCGGTTGGATCATTCCTAAACACGGCGTATTTTACATTGCGTTCGGGAGGCAAAACACTGATTACTTTCCTTTTTGACTCGGTTTTTGTTATTGTGGTATCGGTTCCGGTTGCCTTTGTTCTCAGCAGATTCACGGCCATGCCAATCGTTCCGATGTATTTTTGCGTACAATGTTTTGATTTCCTGAAGGTATTAATCGGAATTATCTTGCTAAAAAAGCGAATTTGGATACATAATCTTGTCGAAGAGTGAAAATTGTATTTACATTTATAACTTATCATGATAAAATAAAAATGATATTTTAGGCTTTTGTTCACTATACGTTTCGCAGATTGAGCGGGACGGATCACTATATAAAAGGGATGGTTGAATATGAACTCTGAAAAAGTAATAGGAATTATCGGCGGAGGAAATATGGGCGGAGGAATTGCCCGCGGAATTGCAAAGGCCGGGATTGTTAATCCACGGAACATAATTGTTGCGGATACGAACCCCGATGCACTTGGCAAATTGTCGAAAGCATGCGGTGTAAGAACCACTTCCGACAGCAAGCTTCTCTGCAGGGAGGCAGATATAATCTTTTTTGCGGTTAAGCCCTACCTGCTGGCTGATGTTATTACAGAGGTCCGTGACCTTGTTTATGAGGATGCTCTTGTTGTAAGTGTTGCTGCCGGCCAGACCATAGAACGTGTTGAGAGACTTTTTGGGCGCGATTTGCATCTTGTGCGCATCATGCCGAATCTTGGTGCTGTAGTGGGCGAGTCCATGACCGGGTTTACACCAAATGCAAATGTTACGGCTGAAGATAAGGAAGATCTTGTTGAACTTTTGAATTCCTTCGGTAAATGCGAGGAAATTGCCGAGTCTCTTATGGATGTTATTACAGCCGTCAGCGGGTCTGCACCTGCTTATATCGCAACAATGCTTGATGCTATGGCGGATGCTGCGGTGCTGAACGGAATGCCCCGCGCAAAGGCTTATAAAATATGTGAGCAGGCAATGCTGGGAACGGCAAAATATCTGCTTGAAACCGGTGTTACACCCTGTGAACTCAAGGATATGGTCTGCACACCGGGCGGAACATCAATTGAAGCAGTTACGGTAATGGAAAAGGAAGGCATTCGCGGCGCAATTCATGCCGGAATCAATGCGTGTACGGAAAAATCCAAAAATCTCTGATGTGGGGTAAATATGACTGAAAGCTCATGCATTAATACATACAACACCGATATCTGTAAAAATAATCCGGGAATAACTGTAAGTTCATGCAGGGGAATCTGGGACGATGACTTTTTCTGCATTGCATCCGAAGAAAATCTGTTCCCGTTTTTGAACTGCTATACTCAGCAGAAGCTTACTGACTTTATTGTTCCTGATGACCTGCACGGATTTCTTGAATGGTGGCGGGGACTTACCGCAGAACAGGATGACGTGATTATTGTACATCTTTGCCGTATGAACTGTGATGTCCGTCTTGTGCGTATACAGGGACATCGTACGGGCAATGGAGTGGCCGGAGTTGAACTTGAGCTGGTTGACGTTTTTAAGGCTGCTGAAGAATGTGCCGGAAAGTCGGATGAACTGAACAGGGTAACATCGTATCTTGACAACTTTGAAGGCGTGGAATTCGAGTATCTGTGCGGTACTCATGAGATTTCCATGTTCCGTTTCGATAAAGGCAGGCGGGTTGTCTGCGAGCCTGAGGAATATGTTCCGGTGGCTCTTGAGCTGAAGGACAGATTTGACAAGCTTGTAGGAAATCCGGACTTTATACATGAAGCATTGACAAGCAACAATCAGGATTATTCCGTTGATGCCGTTGCATTTTACAAGGGTTATGCGATTGACGGAATTTTCGGAAGAATACGAAAAAATAAGGAACGCCAGACGATAGACGATTCCGCAAGAGTTTCGACTGACAAGCTTGACAGCTTTACAGGACTCTGGAACAAGGTTTCCGCCCTTGAATATGCACGTGAAAAGATTGAAAATGCAGGGGATAAGCACCAGGTGCTCCTTGCAATTATTGATCTTGATCTTTTCAAGATGGTTAATGATACCTACGGTCATGCTTTTGGCGATAAGGTTATCAGCCGCATGGGCGTGATTTTGAGACGTGTTGCCAGCGGACGCGGTATTGCAGCCCGCTTTGGCGGCGATGAGTTTATGCTTGTTCTTGAGGATGTCGGACCGGAGAGCGCAGTGCGCTCCGTGCTTGAGTCTGTAAGAACACAGCTTTCCTGGGCATTTAAAAAGGAGGCTGTTGAACAGAAAATCAGCTGTACCATCGGCCTTGCCGAATATCCGAGAAACGGAAGTAACTTTGATACCATCTTCAATAAAGCCGACAGGGCGCTGTATATCGGCAAACAGAAGGGCAAAAACAGATACATTATATATAAGGAACATCTTCACGGCGAACTGCCTGACGCCGGTTCGGTTTCCCTCGAAAAAGGCATTCGTGATTCCCTTAAGGTTGATGAACTGTTACAGGGCATAAAATGGTGCATAAACACACTCTGCAAGAGCGGTTCGGCCGGCATCCATGATGTTTGCGAACGTCTTATGGGGCTTTATTATGTTGACCGTGTTTCGATTTATCGCGGATCAAAGCTTGAGCTTTTTGAAAGCATTGGGTCACCTGCCCCGCTTAAGAATTTCAGCCTGATTAAGGATGAGAAAATGCTTGAGCTGTTTGATGATGATGGATATTATCACAGCAACTTTAATAAGAACTCAAGTGATTTCTTTGAAGATATACACGGGCGGCTTCTGGAAAACGGCATTTCTGAGACGAATATTTTCATTATCGGCTCCAGACATTCCGTAAGATGCGCATTTTGCTTTGACAGAATCTCCATTGACAAGGCAAACAGCAGGAAGTGGTCAGATGAGGAAGTACATCTGCTTGGAATCTGTGCAAATGTAATGGGAAATCTTTTGAACTGATTCCTAAAGCAAAAAAACAACACGTAAACTATAATTTACCGTGCCAAGGTTCATAAAAACAGAGATTTATGCAAAAAAAGATACATATTTTGCTCCGATAATATATCTAATATAAAAAAATATACCGAAAAAACTTAAAATGTATCCTAAAAGTATCTTTTCGATGATAAAATGTTTCCAGATATTATTAGAAATATTAGAAGGAGTGAACGATATGTCTCTTGGAGCAACAAATCGCATTCGAAGCGAATTATGTTCCGGCATTGTGTGCATTGATTCCTTTGGTGAGTATAATATGACGGGCAGACTGTTCCATAACAGTCTATCCCATGAACTTTATTTCCGAAGTTTTATGGAGCTTGTTGAGCAGATGGAACACATCTTCAACTCGCTTGATTATCCGCAGAAATCCATGGAGCTTCGCGCGTTTCCCGGTACGCAGCCGATTGCACGTGAAAAAGTTCGGGCTGCAAACAGTACGCTGACGCACAGTCCGTGTGCCAAGGGTGATGTCGCAACTTTCCATCTTCGGGTTATGTTCAGGCAGAACGCGAGCTGGCAGGGGACAGTCCGGTGGCTTGAGCAGGATGTATCGGAAAACTTCAGAAGCGTTCTGGAATTACTTCATCTTATCGACAGTGCAATACCTCTGGAACATAAGGAAATTGAGCCTGATACACAGGCAACGGCAATATAAAAAAACGGTTGGGTTTGTATAGATTGCGGCTTTCCATAATGGGAAGCCGCTTTATTTCAGGATATAAACTTCACAAGATGTGGACAAAAATTCAAGACATTTCACGTTTGCATATTGTTCATTCTTTGTTCAAGAATCGGGACTTGCATTTCGGCTTTTGACTCTGTATAATACGTCTATTATGAAAACATTAAATAAACTTATCAAAATGCTTAATGGAGAATATGGAGTAGACATTGCACCGCGAACAAGCGTATTTTATCTGGCGCTTGCAGGGGTGCATTTGGCGTTGCTTGTTGTATTTGCTATTCTTCACGTTAACATTATGGTAATTATGAATATCCTGAGCATCTGCATTTATCTGATCGGAAGCATGAAGCGATTCAGTGCCGATTACAATCTGTTTGCGATTCTGCTCTGCGTTGAAGTTCTTTGCCACATGTTCCTTACGGCAATCTGCATCGGATGGGATTCGGGATTTTATCTCTACGTTATTGCTGTTGTACCTGCGGCCTACTATATTTCGTTCAGCGCCCGGTACATTCAGAAGCGCAGTATGCATGTCAGTGTAGCTACACTTTCTGCATTCCTTGTTCTTATTTCAATGCGCGTGCTTACAAGGAAATATGCTCCTCTTTATGATATTTCGCATCAGTGGGAATCGATTCTGTTTATGTTTAATGCACTTGGCTCATGTGCAGCCATTGTTTATTCGATGATTATGCTTTCATCGGCCGTTAATGATTCGTTCTCTTCATTAAATAAGAAGAATAAGAAACTGGACAAGCTTGCAAACACTGATCCGCTGACTGACCTGTACAACAGACGTGGCATGAAGAAGCGCCTTGAAACGGCCATAGAAGATGCTACTGCAGAGGGCTCAGAGTTCTGTCTTATTCTTGGCGATATTGATGATTTCAAGCGTCTTAATGATACCTACGGTCATGATTGCGGTGATTACATTCTTGTCCGTGTTGCGCAGACAATCCGCGGTCTTATCCGTGAGGATGATTTTGTTTGCCGCTGGGGCGGTGAAGAAATTCTGATCCTGCTTAACCATTGCAAAAAAGAGCGCGCAGTTGAAATTGCTGAGAATCTCAGACTTGCTATCTGCTCAAGGCCATTCAGCTATGATGGCTATGAGGTACCTGCATCAATGACTCTTGGTGTTCAGGAATATGTTGAGAAGAGTACACAGGAAGAACTTGTGAAACTTGCCGACTTTAAGATGTACCAGGGCAAGCAAAACGGAAAGAACTGCGTTGTTTCCGAGATTATTAAATGAACCGCAGGGCCGGGGAAGCCCCCTTTGTGGTGACACCCGCCCAAATGAGGCTGTAAAATAACTTGAAGAATGCACTATTTGTTTCGCGTCATAATGTATTTTTTGACTGACAACGTCAGCAAAAAACACA
>JAZQNE010000075.1:0-6290 GCA_045627185.1 Lachnospiraceae bacterium | reverse complement strand
AGAATAGTAATCCTTCATTGTCTTTTTGCTTTTGAAATACCGAATCCAATACAGTTCATAGAAAACCATCAAAAGAAACGATATGCCGAGAATTATCAGCGAAGATACCGAGCGGGAGCTTAAATCAATATTGAAGTCACTAAAAATAAGGACCGATATTGTAACCAGTGCCTGCCCGACCCTCTCAAATATCAAGAGTACCTTATTTTCTTTCTTCTCTGACTCTTCATATCCCGAAGGCTTGTTCTTCATCCAAATGATGTTAGGCACAAACAACATCAAAAGCCATATCAAACCAATATACGAAAATCCAAAATGAAACATATCAATCCTCCTTATTTCCGCTCACAGAATACAATAAATGGCATCATTTGAACAGACTATATTTAAACAAAGATTAAATCAGGCCGTCGCGCAGCGACTTAGTTCAACTTTTTTCGTGATTTCCTGTCTCATTTCCCGCTCCTTACTTCTTTATTCTGTTACATTCCTCTCTACTCTTTCGTGTTCTTTTTCAAGGCCATTACAATAACGGGAATTAAGACAATCTGCACAATAATTCCGGGAATTGCGTCAATAAATGCTCCGGAAATAAAAGCAGCCCATCCAAACTCCGATTTACCAAGCCCGAAAAGAACCACCCTTGCTACGCCCCATACCAGACGGCCGCACAGCATTGCTGCGACCAATGCAACATAAATAAAACCCTTTTTCTTTGGAAGCCTCTTATAAAGGAAGCCTGCCATAAATCCATAGGTTGCAAGTTCAAAGCACATGGCGATACCGGTTGGCATAATCACGGGCATTCCAAAAAGCGCAAACCTGAGCAAAGGCGCTGTAAAGCCCACTGCAAGTGCATACCAGGGCCCGCAGAAGAATCCGCACAGCAAAACCGGAATATGCATCGGACACAATGCCTTGCCAATCTGTGGAATTTGCCCCGTCAGAAATGGCAGAACCATTGACAAGGCTAAAAGCATGGCGGCCAGAACCATTTTGAAAATCTTGTTTTCTGATGACATCATTTTTCCTCTTTTCCTTTATTTGTCTGCCTTATCAATTCTGTAATAAACCAGGTCTCTTTCCTTTTCCAGATAAGTCAGTTTCTTTTCATTAACATGGCTAAAATGCATACCGCATTTCTCCATAACTCTTTTGGATGCAGTATTTTCCGGGAAGAATGACGCAAATACCGTCCGGTAATCCGACTGCTCAAAATAATACGAAAGCATGGCTTTAACCGTTTCCGTCATGTAACCTCTGCCCCAGTAACCGCTTCCGATTCCATAACCTATTTCGATTGTTTTTTTCTCTTTGTCAACATCACATTCAACAAAGATCCCGATAAGGGCGTTGCCGTCTTTTTCCCTTATTGCAAATATGTCCGTTCTTCCAAGATACTGCGTAAAATCAAAATTTTCAATATCCTCCTGATATCTGCAGATAAATGTTTTTAAGACTTCTTTATCATGCGATATATTCTTAAAATAATTTCCCTTGTCAGAAGGCTTAAGTTCATCTATAATCAGCCTTTCGGTTTCTACTCTCATTCCGTGCATTTCCGGTGCTCTCTGGCGTCCGTCAGGTTCTCCCTTTTCAGATAGTATGATACAAGTGTCAAAATGTACCTTTGACACTCACATCAAAATATAATTCTACATCAAATTTAAAATTTTTCATAGTATTCAATACAGTTTTTCGTTTTTTATTCAACGGGATGAAATCCGTCTTTTTTATTTTTATGAAATTATGAAACAAAAAGATGTCAAAAACAGAAGTTTATGTTATAATAATTGTTGCTAATAGCAGGCGGTTACTGCTTACAAAGCAATATCTGCTTACAAAAAAGCAAATCAGGAGGTATTTTTTATGAGCAAACGCAACAGGGGTGCTTGCTTTGCCCTTGCTATCTGTCTGGTCATCACAACCGTATGCATGATTTTTGCAAATCTTATCCAGACAGATTTCGGCAACATCGATGTTGTAACGGCATCGTTCGAGGTTGAAGGCGCTGACCCTTATTACATCACCTACAAAATGTATATTCCAAAGGAAGCAGGCGAAACAAATCCGCTTCCGGCAGTTCTCTGCCTGCACGGTTATCAGAATGACCGTGAAACATCCGCAGCCTTTGCGCTTGAGTGTGCAAGACGCGGAATGGTAGCTCTGGCTATAGATGAATACGGTCACGGCTACAACACAAAATCCATGAAATCCCGCGGTTACACAACCTACAAGATCCAGGGGCAGTCCGCGGACGGAACGGAAACCACAATCAAAACCTCCTTAAAGGGTGCTGACCGTTTCCTTCTTCTTATGAATTTCTCAACGCTTTCGTTCTTTGATGGCGAAGCAATTTCCACAAACGAAAACAAGATATTCCGGATTGATTCCGACAAGGACGGTGTAACAGACAGTTCAATGGGCGGCATTGACGCCTACAACTGGCTTAAATCCCAGCCCTTCGTTCAGTCTGACAAGATTGGAATTACCGGCCATTCAATGGGAACCTGGGCGTCTTGGAGCGTTGCAGCGGCATGTCAGGACCATGCGGCAATCGTTCTCCAGTGCGGTGAGGTTTTCGGCGACAACGTTTTTGACAGTGAAAACATTGAATTTCATAATCTTCTGATGTTGCAGGCGCGTTATGATGAATTTAACTATTTCAGAGATTACCGTCAGGAAACCGTTAACGATTCAATGCTTGACAGCGGCATCCGCGATTCTTTCTTCACCGCTTACGGCCGCACTCCGCTTGAGGCTTCCTACACCTGGAACACCACCTACGGAAGCTTTGCGGACAAAACGGCAAGACGTGTTGAACTTCTTGAGACAAACCATCGTCTTACCACACATAACTCACACGCAATCGCAACTGCTATGGACTGGTTTACAGAGGCGCTCGGAGTTAAAACCGATCTTAAGTCTACCGACCTGAATTTCATGATTAAAGAGGTTCTTGTTCTTATTGCCATGCTTGCAATGATGGTTAGTCTCTGTCCCATTGTTCTCCTTCTTGCAAACATTCCTTTTTTCAAGACAACATTGTTTGACAGAACAAAAACCAACCGTGCTCCTATGCTCATGACAAGAAAGCAGTGGTGGAAAAACGCATGGATTGCTGTTGCAATCGGCGCCGTTACATATCCGTTCATGACGCAGCTTGGTCACGGCCTCTTCCCGCTTCCGGAAAACATTTTCCGAATGACTATCGGTGACGGATTCCTTATCTGGTACATGACGCTTGCAATTATTTCCGTCATTATGGTAATTGTAAACCGTTCAATCAATAAGAAGAAGGGCAGAACAAACCTTGATTATTACGATATGGGCCTCTCCCGCATCAGCCATTCGAAGTCACTTGACTGGGCACTGCTTTTCAAGAGTTTCTTGATTTCCGTACTGGCTGTGGGCTATATGTACCTTGTTGTTTTCCTGTGCCAGAAGTTCTTCCAGCTTGATCTTCGCTTCATCTGGCCGTTCTTCAAGGTATTCTCCGGCGAACGCTTTGTACAGTTCCTTGTTTACCTGCCGTTCTTTGCATTCTTCTTCATTGTTAACGTAGGCTTCAAGCTCTTCGGTAACATGAGACAGATCAGAAACGACAAAAAGCCTGTAGGCAACTTCCTGAAGTGCTGGATGGGCAATGTATTCGTACTTCTTGGCGGCCTGCTTGTTGTTATCCTCTTAGAGTACATTCCGTTCTTCCTGGGCCTTGGACCCGGTGCGGATCTGCTCTTCGGAACCACCTTTGGCGGCCCGTTCATGTCAGCACTTATCCTGCTTGCGCCTCAGTTCGTATTCTTTACCTTCCTGAGTACATGGTTTGAGCGCAAATCCGGCAGTGTCTACATCGGCGCATTTATTTCATCAATGCTTGCCGCCTGGATTCTTACGGGCGGTTCAGCAATTCTGTAACATAGAATTTATATTTTAAGATAAAAAAGTTCAGGCTGTAAAACAGCAGTTTCTTTGTCTCCCCAAAAAGAGAGCTTGGCACTGCTGGTTTACAGCTTCTTTTTTATTTCACGCAGTTTTTCTTACTTTGGAGTTCCTTGGCTGAAGTTTCTCTGTTGTTTCTCTTTTGGGCCGGTTTTCGCACTCTGTTTCGTTCGTTTTCCCAGGTTTTATGCGGTTTTCGCGCCAAATTTTCGCTCGTGTGTTTCCTCCTTTTTCATTGAAGAAAAGCCGTTCATTTAGTATAATTAAGGCACGAAAACAAAATGTGGAAAAGGGGATTTACTATGAAAAAGATAAAACGTTTTCGCAAAATTTTGACATTTGCACTCGGCTGTGCTTTATGTCTTGCACTTTTTACAGCCTGTGATTCCAAGAAGGTTCCCTCCGGAGAACCGACCGGTACACCTGAATTAACACCGACAGCTGCTCAGGAAATTGACCCTGAAACCGGTGAACCGTTGAAAGTTCTTCACAAATCAAAAAACGGAATCGATACTTCCGACAATGGTTACATCCACACAGAGCTTACTTCCGTTGAGCTTGTAAAGCTCATGGGCAACGGAACAAATCTCGGAAACACCATGGAAGCATGCGATACAGGCCGCGGCTGCTTTTCTCTTGACCCGAAGGATTTTGAAACCTACTGGGGCCAGCCCGTAACAACTCAGGAAATGCTTACAGGTATGAAGGAAGCAGGTTTTGACTCAATCCGTATTCCGGTTGCATGGTTTACAAATGCTTCAACTTTCTTAAAAGATGGAAACACAACCCTCAATACTGCTTATCTGGACCGTGTTGAAGAAATCATCAATTATGCATTAAATGCAAACATGTACGTAATAATTAACGACCATTGGGACGGTGGCTGGTGGAGCATGTTCGGTTCAGCAACGGAAGCAACCCGCACCAAAGCAAAGGAAGCCTACGTAAGCCTTTGGACACAAATTGCAAATCGCTACGCGGAGTACTCCGACAGGCTAATCTTTGAAGGTGCAAATGAAGAAATAGGCAGTTCCTTCAATAACGATTCTGCTTACGTTACCGACGCAAAAAACGATTACTGGCAGCTTGATAAGTGCTATGAAGTAGCAAACGAAGTCAATCAGCTTTTCGTTGATACGGTCCGCGCAACAGGCGGCAACAATGCATCCCGCTTCCTGCTTATTCCCGGTTACGGTACAAACATTGCCAACACCTGCGATAACCGCTTCAAAATGCCCAAGGATTCCGCTCAGAACAAGCTTCTCATCTCAGTTCATTTCTACGATCCCTGGAATTACTGCGGTGACGGCCAAAGCTCTGTAAAATGGGGCACAAAGAACGATATTCAGACAATCAGAACAACCCTTGAGAAAATGACTAAGTTCACCGATGCAGGTTACGGCGTTGTAATCGGCGAATATGGTGTTCTTCACGAATCAGAGCTGCAGGAAGGTACAATCGAGTATCATACAAACTTCTTAAGTCTTTGTGATCTGTTTGGCTATACCTCGTGTCTCTGGGACACAAGCGGTTTCTTTAAGCGCAGCACACTTACCATGATTGAGTCCGAATTCGCAAAGCTCTATAAAAACAACAATTACGCAATGTTTGACGGCATGACAGACGCTCAGGTTGCACAGGTAGCCGAGCGCCGTATAAAAAAACTTGTCGAGGCTGCTCCCGAAACGTTCCGTACGGATGTCATCACTGTTGATGACAAGACAGCCGTTTCCTGGATTATGTGGAACAGCAATGATTTTTACTCATGTACCTACAGCGTAGGCGATACCTACAATCCCGACAATATCAGCGCCGGCCTTAAGCCCATTGAGCTTAAGATTACCGGCGAAGGAACCTACACCGTAGGCCTTGATTTCACCGGATGTGACGCAGGTTACTCGGACGGAATCGGCTTTGCAGCACTTGCAATCGGAAACGGTGAACTCCTCTACCCCGGATACGTCATTGACATTCAGGAAGTACTTATAAACGATGAACCTTACGAACTCATGGCTAAGCCCTTCACCATTTCCGACGATGGTACCTGTACCCGTGTAAACCTCTTCAACCAGTGGGTTCCTGAGGTTCCGGACAATGTAAGAACTGTTGACGGAAGCGTTGAAGGCTGTTCCGCAAGCATCATCAATCCCGCATTGCAGATTAAAACCATCATGATTACATTCAACTATGCTCCCGCAAAGTAATCCTCCTCATTTTGTTTTAATACAAAGAGACGGAGTTCCGCATCGGACTCCGTTTCTTTTTTATGTGCATCTTAAAGCGCAAATAAAAAAGACCGTGAAATACTTTCCAAAGTAATCCACAGTCTCTTTTATTATGCTTTCCAC
>JAZQNE010000074.1:0-8780 GCA_045627185.1 Lachnospiraceae bacterium | reverse complement strand
ATTTGGACTAGTCTCTATGTTAGATTACTACACCGAAAGGTGTGTTACTTGTTAAGTTGATTGAACCGCCGTGTACGGAACCGTACGCACGGTGGTGTGAGAGGTCGGGAAAATTTATTTAATTTTCCCTCCTACTCGATTTTTTTCTGAAGTTGATTATTGATTTATTCATTAAAAACTGTTAATTTATTTCTTTAGAGCGGTTTTATTATTTGATTATTTCTGCGAAAGGGAGATTAACTGCAATGAAAAAAAGATTATCTGTTCTTGCATATTTTTTATCGGGTTTTGGCGGATATCTGTTCGGATTTTTCATTTACCTTTCGGATTATCTTTTCCCTGAAACAGATGATGTTGAACAGCTTCCTTTCTGGATCCTTGCTATTATTTTCTTAGGCTTCTTTATTTCCCTTGGCGGCATTATAATGAGCTTTTTCACCAGAAACCGTGAGCTTGTCAATAAATATGAAATTCCTCTTGATATAATATTCTTTATTGTTGGTGTTGCGGGAATGCTTTTTGCTTTATTAAGAGGCGAACATACTGCTTCGGATGATTTTTCCTTTCCTCAATTTTTAAGAAAAATATTTGTTGCATGCGGAGTTATATTTTTCCTTTCTTCAATTCCTGCTTCAATTTCAACCGCAATCGGTTTATTGCGCAAACCATCCCGGGATTAATCTTTGGGGGCGTAGCTCAGCTGGGAGAGCGATGCGTTCGCAACGCATAGGTCATGGGTTCGAATCCCACCGTCTCCATTTCAAAAAAGAAAGAAGATAAAGACATGGATAAACAGACAATTATTGAACAATATAAAAAGAACTTTATTATCCGTTATGACAAAGACGGTATAATTCCTTATCTTTCATTTAAGGACTTTCCCGGACTTGTTCAGGAAACAGGCAGTTTTACTGACTCTAAAGGAATAAATATCTGTTATTTTATTTATTATTATCCCAAAACCAAAAACGGCAAAAAGCTTTTGTTCCTTCCGGGTGTCGGTCCGGGTCATACAGCTTATATGACTGAAATTGAGTATTTCTGTAAAGCCGGTTTCTGTGTTTATACGCTTGATTATGCCGGAACCGGTGAATCGGGCGGTGACAATATTATTTCGTTTACTCAACCTGCAATTGATACCGATGAACTTCTTGACGTTCTCAAACTCGGGCAGATTGAAATAGCAAGCCATTCACTTGGGTCATATACAACACTTAACCTTCTTATGAAGCATTATGAAATAAAACGTGCTGTTTTTATGGCCGGTTTTATTTCTGTCCGAGCTTTTGCAAAGCAGCTAATTTGTACAATTCCCGGTGTTTCGGCTCTGGCTTCGGGAACTCTTGCCGAACGTGAAATCTTTGAAAATGCTTTATCTGAAATCATTCAGAATGAGGCAGATGAAGCATTTCCGTTCAAGCCGCTTGTTATTCCCGAATTCTTATCAAAAACGGATGACACAATTTTGTTTATTCAGTCGGAAGATGACCCTGTTGTAAACTTCAAAGAATCTGTCGGTCATATTAAAGACTTTATTCCGAACCCCAATTTTTCATTTATCATTGAAAAAAACAAAAAGCATAATCCAAACTATACACGTGAAGCTTTGTGCTATATGTATGAAACCTTCGGGCAGTTTAACGCTATGACCGATATCCTTGAAAAGAAAAAGTTCATGCAGGATAAATCCGCCCGCATGATGACCGTACAGGATGAAAAAGTTATGTCTGAGGTTATCCGGTTCCTTAAATGATTTTCGATTTACAAATACCCTGCAGTTTCTGTTTATCTTAAACAGATTATGAAATGATAAAAAATGGCTGATAGAAAAAGACTTTTATTTATTTATAATCCACATGCCGGAAGAGGTCTTGTTAAAGCAAATCTTCCCAAAATACTTGATATTTTTTCTGCTTCGGATTATGAACTGATAGTTCATGCAACATCCGGCCAGAATGACGCTAAACTTGTTGCGGAAGAATATACACGTGAAGGCACAATTGACCGAATAATTTGTGCCGGAGGTGACGGGACACTTGATGAAGTTGCCGATGGTGTTATGCGCGGTAAAACGGCAAGAAACCGTTTGATTTCAATGGAGCAGTCAATTCCCGGTTCAACCTTGTCTGCGCCAAAAGAAAGGAAGCTTTCTGTCGGCATTATATCTGCGGGTTCTGCTAATGATTTCGGTTATTCACTCGGCATACCGAACGATTTGGCTGAAGCTGCCGAAAAAGCAATTAACGGGCGTGAGTTTGAATGCGATATAGCAAGCTTTAACGGACGCCATTTTACATATACGGCATCGTTCGGACTTCTTGCGGAAATATCGTTTGAAACACCTCAGGAATTTAAAAATGCTCTTGGGTATCTTGCCTATCTTTTGAACGGAATGGTTCGTCTGCCTGAGATGAAAAAAATCCATGCAAAAATCACCTTTGACGGTGAAACGGTTGAAGATGATTATATTCTTGGCATGGTTGTAAGTGCAAACTCAATAGGCGGGTTCAGAGGACTTACGGGCGATGGTGTGTGCCTTGATGACGGAATGTATGAACTGATGCTTATTCGTGCACCAAAGAAAATTGGAGACCTTAGCAAAGCCGTAAATGAGCTTCTTGCCAAAAAGAAAAAAGGGAAATACCTGAAATATTACCGTGCAAAGGAAATGCATTTTGAGTTTGAAAATGAAGTTGCATGGGCACTTGACGGCGAAAACGGCGGAACCTGGGATGAAGCTGACATTAATGTAATTCATAAAGGAATAACATATATTGTCTGAACGGTGAATTATAAAAATAACCGTTACGAATCCTTGAAAAGGTCATATTTTTATTGAAAACAAAGTGATTTTGTTCTATAATCATCAAAGTATTTTTTTTGACAGGAGATTTTTCCATGAAACAGATTACTTCAAACGAGCTTAGAAATGCTTGGAAAAAGTTTTATATTGAGAGAGGACATGTTGATGTTGGTGCAGTATCGCTTGTATCAGACGGTTCTACAGGTGCCATGTTCAACGTAGCAGGTATGCAGCCTATTATGCCTTATCTGCTTGGCAAGCCCCATCCTCTCGGAACAAGACTCTGCAACGTTCAGGGTTGCGTTCGTACTGTTGATATTGACGGTATCGGTGACAAGAGCCACCTTACCTTCTTCGAAATGATGGGTTCCTGGAGCCTTGGTGATTATTTCAAAGAAGACAGATGTAAGTGGAGCTATGAAATTTTAACCGGTATTTTCGGCTTTGACCGTGATCATATTGCTGCAACCGTTTTTGCAGGCGATGAAAATGCACCTCGTGACGAAGAAGGTGCTCAGTTCCGTATTGCCTCCGGAATCAAAGCAGAAAACATCTATTATCTTCCTAAAGAAGACAACTGGTGGGGACTTGAATTCGGACCATGCGGACCCGACTCCGAAATGTTCTATATTGCTGACGGCCCTAAATGCGGTCCTGACTGCAAACCCGGCTGCCATTGCGGAAAATATACCGAAATCGGTAATGATGTATTTATGCAGTATGAGAAGCATCAGGATGGTACACTTACACCTCTTGCAAAGAAAAATGTAGATACAGGCTGGGGTCTTGAACGTAACCTTGCATTCCTGAACGGTGTATCGGATGTTTATAAGACTGATCTTTTTGCTCCTGTTATTGCTTTTATTGAAAAAGCTTCGGGAATCATTTATGAGTCTGATGAGAAGCTTACAAAGTCAATGCGTATTCTTTCCGATCATGTTCGTACTTCAGTTATGCTCATCGGTGATGAAGCAAAATTACGTCCTTCAAATGCAGGCGCAGGCTATGTCCTCAGAAGACTTATCCGTCGTGCCGTACGTCATGGCCGTAACCTGAATCTTAAGAAGCAGGATCTGTTACAGATTGCAACAATTTTCATTGATGATATTTATAAAGACAGCTATAAGAACCTTACCGAAAACCGTGAGTTCGTACTTTCCGAACTGACAAAGGAAATCGAGCGTTTTGAAGCTACTCTTGAAAACGGCATGAAGGAATACAAAAAAATCCTCGATGCCAAGAAAGAATCAGGTGCTAAAGTTATTGACGGTGTTGCAGCTTTCAACCTTTATGATACTTTCGGTTTCCCGCTTGAGCTTACTGTTGAAATGGCTTCCGAAGAAGGCCTTACGGTTGATGAAGACGGTTTTAAGGCAGCAATGGAAGAGCAGAAGCAGAAAGCAAGAGATAACAGTGCTTTCTCACAGAAAAATACATCATCTGTTTTTGATAACCTCAGCGCTTCAATTGTAAGTGAATTTACAGGTTATGATTCTCTTAACGATGAACAGGCAATTCTTGCTCTTGCAAATGAAAATGACCTTACAAAGACACTTAATGCCGGTGAAAAGGGAACCGTAATTGTTTCCAAGACTCCTTTCTATGCTACAATGGGCGGACAGAAGGGTGATTGCGGTATGATTACCTGCAAGGATGGTTCCTTTAAGGTTGAAGAAACCGTTAAGATTCCGGGCGGTCGTATTGGTCATGTCGGATATGTTCAGTCGGGTTCAATCAGTGTGGGTGATTTTGCAACACTTGCAGTTGATTCCGCAAACAGAAGCAATACCTGCAAGAACCATTCCGCAACACATCTTCTTCAGGCTGCTTTAAGGCAGGTGCTTGGCAAAGATGTTGAGCAGCAGGGTTCTTACCAGGATTCTCAGAGAACACGTTTTGACTTCTCATACGGCAAGCCTGTTACAAAGGATGAACTCGCAAAGGTTGAAAATATCGTAAACAAAGCAATTGCTGATGACCTTCAGGTTGTTACCGATATCATGAGCATTGATGAAGCCAAAAAGACCGGTGCAATGGCACTGTTTGGTGAAAAATACGGTGATTCGGTACGCGTTGTATCAATGGGTAATTTCTCAAAGGAACTTTGCGGTGGTACACACGTTAAACATACAGGTGAAATTGCAAACTTCAAGATTGTTTCCGAAACAGGTGTTGCAGCAGGTGTAAGACGTATTGAAGCCATTACCGGAGCAAACGTTATTGCATTCTACAAAAACCTTGAGGAAATCTTAAATGAAGCCGCAAACGTAGCAAAAGCACAGCCTTCGGCCCTTGCTGAGAAAATTGCTCATATGCAGGCTGAAATCAAATCTTTACAGGGCGAACTTGATGCAATCAAGGCTAAGGCTGCCAAAGATGCCGTATCAGATGTTTTAAGTTCCGTTAAAGAAGCAAAGGGCGTTAAGTTCCTTGCTACAAAGGTTCCGGGCGTTGATATGAACGGTTTAAGAGATCTTGCCGATTCTCTCTGTGATAAGATGGGTGGCGGTGTATGCCTTCTTGCATCTGAGACAGACGGCAAAGTAAATCTTGTTGCAAAAGCAACCGACGATGCTATTTCAAAGGGCGCTCATGCAGGTAACCTTATTAAGGTTCTTGCACCTATTGTTCAGGGTGGCGGCGGCGGACGTCCCAACATGGCACAGGCAGGCGGCAAAAATCCTGCAGGTATAGATGAACTTCTTTCAAAAGTTGCAGAAACTCTTGAGGCACAGATTAAATAATACAGGCAGAT
Source organism: Lachnospiraceae bacterium (assembly GCA_045627185.1). Classification (GTDB taxonomy): domain Bacteria; phylum Bacillota; class Clostridia; order Lachnospirales; family Lachnospiraceae; genus SZUA-448. The sequence continues at coordinate 3,222 of JAZQNE010000074.1, read as the reverse complement.
TAAACTATGAACAGATTTACAGCAGATAATGAACTCATTAAGAAAAACGGACGCGGTAAAGTATTTGACGGGTGTTTTCCCATGTATTTTACTGCTTCGGGCGTTGAGGCCAATGTAAAATCAAGCGAACTCTGGGTTGAGCTTGATTCAGATTATGATGTTTATGAACCTATTGTCAGCATAATTATTGACGGAGTCCGTGTTTTAAGGTTCACCCCTCAAAAAGGTGTCGGCAAATACATGATTTTCCGTGCAATGAATGCTGAAAAGGCAAAACATGTCCGCATTACAAAAGATGTTCAGTCAATGCCTGAAGATTCCAAACATCATCTTATTTTCAGGGCTTTTGAATGTGATGGTAAACTTGAAAAATTACCTGAAAAGAATCTCAAGCTTGAGTTTGTTGGCGATTCAATCAGTTCAGGTGAAGGACTTATTGGTCCGCAATCGCTGGAAGACTGGATTTCTTACTGCTTTGATTCCGTTAATAATTATTCTAACCTTGTTTCTAATGAACTCAATGCCGACTATCGTGTTATTTCCCAAAGCGGCTGGGGCGTTAACTGCAGCTGGGACAATAATCCCGAAAGAACAATTCCGCTGATTTACGAAATGACATGCGGAACATGTGATTCCTTAAGAAACACAGGCTTTGCACCTTTTGATGCTTATGATTTTTCATGGCAGCCCGATGCTGTTATTGTCAATCTGGGAACGAATGATGCAGGTGCATACAGCCAGCCTGAATACAAAAACGAAAAAACCGGCGCAACCTTCAAAAACAAGGTTCTTGAGAACGGTAAAAGAGATCCGGAATCAGTTAAAGGCTTTGAGCAGGCTTTGATCGGTTTTCTTCATATGCTTCGCAAAAACAATCCGAATGCACCTATTCTCTGGTGTTACGGCGTTTGCAGCCATGTAATTGATTCTGATATTACGGAAGCAATTGATAGTTATGTTTCTGAAACAGGAGATAAAAAGGTATTTTATCTTTCTCTTCCTCAGAATACTCAGGAGCAGATTGGCGCAAGATGGCATCCCGGTGTACTTGCTCATAAAATGATGGCTGAACTTGTTGTTGCCAAATTAAAAGAAATACTCTGATAAATCATAAAATTAATAAGTTTTTATCTTATCCGAAATAAATTTATATTTTTTCATTTTTAGTGCAAAAAACTGTTGACGAAGTAGCATTCTATGCTATAATCATTAAGTGTGCTATTCAAGAAATGGCCTTACAGTTGTATACGCACAATTTACACAACTGGAGGGAGGTTAGGTGCGAGACTATGTCTACTGTTATCGTTAAAGAAAACGAATCGTTAGATAGTGCTCTCCGCAGATTCAAGAGAAACTGCGCGAAGGCCGGAATCCAGCAGGAGATCCGCAAAAGAGAGCATTACGAGAAGCCGAGCGTAAAGCGTAAGAAAAAGTCTGAAGCTGCTCGTAAGCGTAAGTTTAAATAACAAAAAAATCAGAAAACCCTCAATCATTTTAGATTGAGGGTTTTTCAGAATGTAGAATTATTCAGGATATTTATGGCTCGTAGATTAAATTACGATTTTGATCGTGAAGAAAAAAGAAAAAAGGCTAAAAAAGGGTTCTTACGCTTTTTACGATGGGTTTTTGACATAGCTCTTGCCATCGGAATAGCGTATCTTCTTGTTGTATTCACAGTTGAACAGTGCAATATGATTAATGCATCAATGGAACCTACAATTAAGGAAGATGACAAAATCATAATTAATAAAATAGCTTATAAGAAGAATCCGCCCCAAAGATACGATCTGATTGTATTTAAGACTGAAGGCGGGGAACACATGTATTATGAAATCAAGCGTGTTATAGGCCTTCCGGGAGAAACTGTTCAGATAAAAGACGGTGAGATTTATATTAACGGAGAAATGCTTCTTGAGCCTGTTAAAGTTGACCCGGTTAAGCTTGCCGGTTTTGCTGAAGAAGGTGTAACTCTTGATTCCGATGAATATTTTGTTCTCGGAGATAACAGAAATGACAGTGAAGACAGCCGTTTCGCCTCAATGGGTAATGTTTCCGGTGACTCAATTGTAGGTATGGCCTGGATTAGGCTTAAACCTTTCTCATTCATAAATAAATCAAACAAAAACTACGTTCGTCCAACACCTACCCCTTATGGATGGGTTGCTCCCACACCAACCGAAAAACCGTAAAAATATTTGGTAAAAATAATGGAAGAAAATAAAAACTTAAACATCAACTGGTATCCCGGCCATATGAGCAAGGCTATCAGGCAGATGAAAGAAGATATAAAATTAATTGATGTTATAATAGAGCTTGTTGATGCAAGAATTCCTTACAGCAGCAAAAATCCCGAAATCGATAATCTTGCCGGAAACAAAAAGAGAATTATTCTTTTGAACAAGGCTGATATGGCTGATACCGAAAGAACAAAGCTCTGGCGCGATTATTATGAGACAAAGGGTTTTGCTGTTGCTGAAATTAATTCAAAAACAGGCTCGGGAATCCGTCAGGTTAATGACCTTATCTTAAAGGTCTGCGCTGAGAAACTTGCAAAGGATAAAGCAAAAGGAATCCTGAACAGGCCTGTCCGTGCCATGGTTGTAGGTATTCCCAACGTCGGCAAATCAACCTTTATCAACAGCTTTGCAGGTAAAGCCGTTGCAAAAACAGGTAACAAACCCGGTGTCACAACAGGAAAACAGTGGATACGCTTAAATAAAAATGTTGAACTGCTTGATACACCCGGTGTTCTCTGGCCTAAGTTTGAAGACGATGAAGTCGGAAAACGTATTGCGTGGATTGGTTCAATTAATGAGAACATCCTTAATACTTATGAGTTGACACTACTTTTGTGTCAATATCTTGTAAAACAGTATCCGGGATTTTTATCCGCAAAATATCAGATTGAAGAATGTGATGCTCCGGAAGAACTCATTCTGCGTATAGCAAACAAACGCAACTGTATGCTGAAGGGCAATGTACCTGATGTTGAACGTGTTGTGACATTTGTTGCCGATGATTTCAAGAATGCCAGAATCGGACGTGTAACACTGGAAATTCCTTCTGACCGTAGCTGATTTCCGTTTAATTTGAAGCAAAATCCAAAAAGTCAGGAATAATCAAATCAAAAAATATTTCTGTAGAAATCAAATCAGAGAGAAAACAAAATGCCTACAAAAGCAGAACTGAAGGCTGCCGAACGTGCAGCAAAACTTGAAGAAA